>JALVTR010000112.1 GCA_027035885.1 Desulfurellales bacterium | reverse complement strand
ATAGGCTTGGCGGCTCAATCAATGCATTCACCTCTTTGGAGTATACGGTTTTTTACATAAGGGTCCTGAGCGATTTCCTAAAAGAAGGTTACGACGTGCTTTCTGATATCGTAAGAAATTCATTAATAGATAAAAATGAACTTGAAAAAGAAAAGGACGTAATTATTGAAGAAATAAATATGACATATGACAACCCTGATGAGGCAGTGTATGAGCTCTTTATGGAAAAAGCTGTTGATGGAACTTATGGAAGGTCAACACTTGGCACAAAGAAGCAAATAAAAACCTACTCAAGGGAAGATCTTTTAAACTTTATGGGTAGGTACTATAGGCCTGAAAACATGGTTGTATCCGTTGTTGGAGGTGACGTAGATGGATTTGACTTTACACTGAACGATTTTTTCTTCGATGAATACAGAAAAAAAGATGGTAAAATAGATCCTATGTTTTTATTCAAGCCTGGATTGGATATTGTAAAAAGAGATATAGCGCAAACAAATGTAATCATTGGGTTTGAACTGTTCAACGTTTACAATGAAAAAAAATACCCGGCCTTTTTGCTCAACGACAGCTTTGGGGGAACTATGAGTTCAAGACTCTTCCAGTCTATAAGAGAGGAAAAATCGTTGTGTTATAGCATTTATTCGGGCATAAAGCTGTACATAAAAGGTGGTTTATTTTTAGTTTCTGCTTCAACCTCTAACAACAATACACAAAAACTCTTGGATGCTATAAAGGATGAGTTTGTTAAGCTTAAAAAAAATGGCTTAACAAAGAGAGAATTCGAAGATGCAAAAACGCACTTTTTAGGTTCCTATGCTCTGGGATTGGAGTCAAACTTCTCTGTTATGCTCAAACAAGGCATGGATACACTCCTTTACGGCGATTATGTTGACGAAAACATAGTTATGGAAAAGATTAAAAAGGCCACTATGGACGATATTCAAACCATTATAGACCTAATAGATTTAGATAAATTCCACATAACCTGTTTGGGTAATGTAGATTCTTTAGAATGGTAGGTGGTTAAAATGAAAAGGTATTTAATGACACCCGGACCCACACCTATTCCTGAAAAAATAACTCTATCGATGGCAATGCCAATTATTCATCACAGAACGGATGAATTCAAAGGTATTTTCAAAGAGACTGTAGATCTTGCAAAAGAAGTGATGCAAACCAAAAATGATGTTATAATATTTGCCTCAAGCGGCTCTGGGGCAATGGAGGCTGCTGTCTCTAACGTTTTAAATAAAGGCGATAAGGCAATAACTGTCAATGCTGGAAAATTCGGTGAAAGATGGGGCAAAATTGTCAAAGCTTTTGGGGCAGAGGCTATAGAGTTGACTTATGAGTACGGCGATTATGCAAAGGTTGAGGATATTGAAAAGAGCATAAAAAACAGCAAAAATGTTAAGGCAGTGTATATACAGGCATCCGAAACCTCAACAGGTACGTTTCACCCTATTGATGAAATAGGATTGATGCTAAAGAAAAAATACCCCGAGGTTGTTTTCGTTGTTGACGGTATTACAGCATACGGTGCAATAGATGTAAAAACAGACGACTGGAATATAGATATCGGCATAACAGGCTCTCAAAAGGCGCTTATGTTGCCGCCTGGCTTAGCTTTGCTGTCCGTCTCTGAAAAGGCAAAAAATGTCATTAGCAAAAACAAAAACAACTACTTCTACTTCGATATATTAGGTGAAATCGGGGCAAAGGCTGGCAAATTCACACCCGCCGTTTCACTTGTTATCGGTTTAAATGCATCACTAAAGATGATTTTAGATGAAGGCCTTGATAACGTTTTCAAAAGACACGAAATTTTAGCAAAGGCTACACGAGAAGCGGTTATTGCCTTAGGTTTAGAGCTTTTAAGCAAGAGGCCGGCAAATTCTTTGACAGCTATAAAATCGCCTTTAAATATCAGTTCAACAAATATCATCTTAAAAATGAAAGAGTATGGCGTAGATATATCAAATGGCCAAGGTTATTTGAATGGAAAAATCTTTAGAATTGCCCATCTCGGCTATTTCTATAAACCAGATATTTTGATGTGCATCTCTGTTTTGGAAATGGTACTAAAAAAAATGGGCTACAGTGCTAACTTTGGCGAAGGTATAAAAAGAGCAATGGGGATATTACTAGATGAATAGGATTCCATCAGGAGTAGTTCAGTTTTTTGAACCCCTATCATCCTTAAGAAGAGAAGCTGAAGGTAAAATTTTAAAGTTGTTCAAGGATAGAGGTTATCAGGAAATTATAACTCCAACGTTTGTTTATGAGGATAGCGTAAGCGAATTTTTGTTTGAACCTTTAAAAAATAAGCTATTCAAAATTGTCGACCGAACAAGTGGACAAACAATGATTTTAAGGGCTGACATTACACTTCAAATAACACAAGCCGTTCTGCTTGGCGATTTTGACATGCCTATGCGTGTGTGTTATTCACAAAACGTGTATCGAGACATAAAAGAACATCAGGGTCAAAAGAGAGAATTTAAACAAACGGGTGTGGAGTTATTTGGCATAAAAGAGGCAGAAGCAGATAGAGAAGTCATCTCACTCGCCATTGACAGCATGAAGCTCTTTGACTTGGAGAGCTTACACGTTAAAATTTCAGACACCTATACAATAGAAAATTTAATTGATGAATACGGCTTAGACACTCAAAAAGCAAAAGATTTAAGGAAGTTAGTATACGCAAAGAACCTTTCATACATAAAAAAAGGTAACTTTCCAAATGAGCTTAAAAACAAAATAAAATACTTGAATAGCATAAGCGGTCCCTTGGAGAACAAAAACACAGCAAATTATGAAGCGTACAAACTTGCAAATAAAATCAAAGTTAAATATCCAGACATTGACGTGTTCTGTGACTTGTTTTACTGTGAACATCCTATATATCATCATGGCGTAACGTTCGAGATATTCTCTGGAAATAAAAAACTCGTAGTTGGTGGCAGATATGGAAATATAACGAAAAAATTGGGTAAATATATTCCTGCCACGGGATTCGCCATAAATTTGGATGAACTTGTGCAGTTTTTGCACGAAAGGAGTTTGAATAATGAATAGGCTCGTTCTTGGTGGTCAGTGGGGCGATGAGGGAAAGGGTAAAATCGTTGACACATTAACTGAAGAAGCGGATGTAATAGTTAGGTATCAAGGTGGTAGTAACGCCGGTCACACTGTATGTGTTGGTGATAAAAAGTTTATATTACATTTAATCCCCTCAGGAATTCTACATGAAGATAAGGTTTGTGTAATAGGAAACGGGGTTGTTATTGACCCTGAAAGTTTCATAAAGGAAAAAAAAACACTCGAGAGCTTGGGTGTGGATGTTTCAAGCGAAAGGTTGATGATCAGTGAAAAATCACACCTCGTTATGCCATATCATAAGGAATTTGACGCAAAAAGAGAAACCGTTTTAGGTCAAAACAAGATTGGCACAACAAAAAGGGGAATAGGGCCTGCATATACGGATAAACACGCACGTATCGGTATACGCGTATGTGATTTAGAAAACAAGGATATACTTGCCAAAAAGGTGAAAAGCAATGTTGATGAGATAAATAAGCTTTGCGAGCTTTACGGGATAGAGAAATTCAACGCAGACAAAATAATAGAGAAATATTTAAGGTATGCCGATGAATTAAAGCCACATATAAGAAACACCGTTTATTACTTAAATGGTGTATTCAAAAACAAAAGAAGAATACTGTTCGAAGGTGCACAAGGTTCAATGTTAGACGTGGACTTTGGCACATACCCGTTTGTTACATCATCAAATCCAACAGTTGGTGGGGCATTCACAGGAACAGGATTACCTTATAAAGCCATTGACAGTGTAGTGGCTGTTGTTAAAGCTTACACAACGAGGGTTGGCAACGGTCCATTCCCTAGCGAACTTGAAGATGAGATGGGTAAGGTTATAAGGGATAAAGGTGCAGAGTACGGGGCAACAACAGGCAGGCCAAGAAGGTGTGGCTGGCTCGATTTGGTCGTTGTAAAATACGCATGTATGATTAGCGGTGTGGACGAATTGGCTTTGACAAAACTCGATGTTTTGGACGGATTAAAAGAGATAAAGGTATGTGTGGGATACGAATACAACGGCAAGAAGATAGGTTACATACCAAGCCAATTGGAAGAATACGAAAAATGTAAACCCGTCTATAGAATATTCTATGGATGGGAAAGCACAAAAGGCATCAAAAAATACAAAGGCTTGCCGGAAAATGCAAAGAGATATATTGAGTTTATAGAAAAATTTGTTGGCGTTAAGTTTAGCCTCATCTCAACAGGTGCAGAAAGGAAAGATACTATAAGGAGGTGAAGTCATGTGTATATTTTGCAAGATAGTGGATGGCGAAATTCCAGCGGACATAGTTTACGAAGATGAGAAATACATGGCTTTTAAAGACATAAATCCAAAAGCGCCTATTCACATTTTAATTATACCCAAAAAACACATAGAAAAGCTCACAGATATTGACGATTTAAATAAGAATATAATTGCTGATATGGTCATTGTGGCAAACAAGGTGGCAGAACAGTTGGGGATTGATAAAACCGGATACAGAGTTGTTATAAACAACGGACCAGATGCAGGACAGGAAGTTTACCACATACACATGCACCTATTAGGTGGAAAAAAGCTCATATTTGCATCATAAAATGAAGATTGCTGTTATTAATGGGCCAAACATAAATCTTTTGGGCCTTAGAGAACCGTCAATATACGGAGATAAAACACTAAAAGAAATAAATGAGCAACTATCCAACAAAGCTCTCATTATGGATTGTGAAATAGAGTTTTTTCAGTCCAACTCAGAGGGCGAAATTGTAGATTATATACAACTACTTAGAGAAAAAGACTTCGATGGTTTAATCATAAATGCAGCTGCCTATACCCATACAAGCATCGCCATCAGAGATGCGCTGCTTACAATCAATATACCATTTGTAGAGGTTCATATTTCAAACATATTCAAAAGAGAAAGTTTTAGGTATAAATCGTACCTTTCAGATATTTCTGTGGGTGTGGTCTCAGGCCTGGGATACATGGGATATGAGTATGCCTTAGACTTCCTGGTTAAGGCTCTAAAACGAGGCGAAATCCGATAAAATCATTCCTTAAACCAGGCATGTAGTTGCTCCGAGCCGAAAGGCGCGTCCATCTTATATAATTAAACCAACTGCCACCCCTAACAACCTTTGCAAGGGATATATACGGATTTAAATAAACAGGATTGTGTGTATTTTTCATCAAATTATAAGCCTTTGAGTAATACGTATCCAAACACCATTCTGCGGCATTGCCCAGCATATCGTAAAGCCCAAAGTTGTTAGGTAAAAATTTGCCCACCGGTGCAGTTCCAACATAGCCATCCTTGCAAGGGAAATGTCCCTTTTCAATTTTATAGTTCTTTAACTTTTTATAAGCTGTTATATCGTAAAAATTTCCGTATTTGCATGCATCTTTAGGGTTTTTCCAGTACGTATCCCTATTCAAGCCGCCACGCGCTGCATATTCCCATTCGGCTTCCGTTGGCAGCCTGTAAACCTCACCTGTCTTTTTGTTTAACCATTGGATATATTTCTGCACTTCATCCCAAGAAATATTCACAACAGGTTGGTCTGGCTCGTTTAAATTATAAAGTTTACTTTCACCACTGTTATGTGTTGGATCAAACATCCAAAATTGCTTATTTGTAACTTCATACTTCCCAATAAAGAAACCGCTAACGCAAACCTTATGTCTTGGCTTTTCGTCGCTTTTTGCAAACTTGTCTTTAGGGTTTGCACCCATATAGAAACAACCACTGGGAATGTAAACAAACTGCATGCCGAGAGCATTTGTATATTGCTGCGACCTTACAAGTAAAGACCATTTGGAGTCCTTGGGTATGCCATTCGGAAAGTCCTTATACACATTCCAATAAATTCTTTTGTTCTGACCAACCTTAACCAACCCAATATCACCTCGAAGATGCAACTGCCTCGTAACATACACCTTTTTGTTGATTTTAACTTCAATTCCAACAACCGCCTCTTCATTTCGATTCCCGTTTAGGTCATAGTAAAACACCAAATATTTACCATCCCACCTAACCTGAACATTGCTATACGTAAAACCAAACGCATTAATGGACACTATAATAAATAAAAAAAACAACAAAACTTTTCTCATCTTTTACCTCTATTTTAACATCGGATTAATAAAACAAACATTAAGCCATTTTATGCGCAAATTACAAGTTGTAGATTTCGTAAAACTTTTCCCTATTCCCCTTCTTCTTTTTCGATTCATACATAGCCATATCAGCTTTATAAAGAACCCTTTCAGAATCATCTTTATCGTCTTTCGTATAGATAAAAACACCCATACTCAAACCAACAGACACATATTCACCACTGCTCAGCTCTACCGGTTCAACAACCGCTTTTTCTATTTTTTTAAAGATGATATCCAAGTTTTTTACATCCTTAACAGCCTCTAACAAAACTACAAACTCATCTCCACCGAATCTTGACACAAAGTCCGATTTTCTAACAACGTTTTTTAACCTTGAAGACACAACTCTTAATACCTCGTCTCCCCTGTCATGACCATATTTATCGTTTATAGGTTTAAAGCTATCCAAATCTATCAAACACACAGCTAAAATATCATTACCCCTTTTTGTTCTCTCAATAGCCCTCTCCAGTTCTTCCTCTAAAGCATACCTGTTGTATAAACCAGTCAACTGATCGTGAACTGCCTGATGTTTAAGTTCTTCTTTTAATCTATGGGCTTTAGTGGTATCAACGGCGCTCCAAATGACACCTTTTCTATTTGGCAAAATTACCGTTGAACCGGCAACTTCTACCCAAATAATCTCTCCTTTTTTGCTTTTAAGACAATATTCCAGTGTACTTACTTTTACTTCCCCTCTCACCACCCTTTCAAAAATATTTTCAAATTCTTCATAGTTTTGCTGACTTACATGTATAACTGATGCATTTTTACCTACTATATCTTTCTTTTCATAACCGGTAGCTTTTAAAAATGCTGGATTTGCATCCAAAATAGTCCTCTCTCCATCCACGATTAACATCATTGCAGGGTTATTTTCATATAAGGCTTTATGGTAAGAAAGAGAATTCTCAAGATTTTTTCTTGCGATTTTAAGTTCTTCTTCCACTTTTTTCTGTTTTGTTACATCTATAAGATAATGCAGACAAGTATCTTCCGACAAAGGCATCCACCAAGACTCCCAGTAATTGCCGCAGACAAAGGCTTCTGTGCTCATTGGGCTTTGTTTTTCCAAAGCTTCTTCTAATCTACAGAAACTGCACTTCATATCATCAGTAACAACACCCTTTTTGTAAAGTTCTCTTTCATCCTCGCTCAAAGTTTCTCCATTCCAAAAGCCTTTCCAACAAATCTCTCCTATTCTCAAACCAAAAAGGTCCTCAGATGTACTATTTTGAAATAGTACTTTTCTATCTTTGCTTATTAGCATAACAGGCATATGAAATTTATCTATAACCTCTCTCCAATATTCAAAATCTTCTTCCACACACATAATTTATAAAAAGCCTTAAAAAACCCTGTTTCTTTATAATGATATAATATCCAACATCAAAAATCCACTAAAATAAGGCTATTTTTGCCTCAATTTAGAAAATATTCTCAATTAAACTTGATTTATTTTTAAATTTGATATATTGTTCATAATAGTGAAAATAATTAAGCAGGAGGTGTGTTATGCGTAACACAATAGCTAAAGTACCTTTTCCAGTTAACGAACCAATTTACTCCTATGCCCCAGGCACTGAGGAAAAGACAAAACTCAAGGAAGCAATAAAGGAAATCAAATCTAAACAGGTAGAGATTCCTCTAATCATCGGTGGTGAAGAAATAAAAACGGGTAAAACACAAGAGATAATCGAGCCTCATAACACAAAATCAGTACTTGGAGTATTTCACAAACCCACAGAGAAAGAAGTCAATATGGCTATTGAGGCAACCATTAACGCGCAGAAAATGTGGAGAGAGTACGATTGGATAGATAGGGCAGCTATATTCATGAAAGCCGCAGAACTTCTAAGCAAAAAGTATAGGTTTTTAATTAATGCCGCCACAATGTTAACAATGAGCAAAAACGTATTCCAAGCAGAGATTGATTCGGCATGTGAGCTAATAGACTTCTTGAGATTTAACGTTTATTACATGCAAAGGATTTATGAAGATCAGCCGCTTCATTCTCCATACGGCACTTGGAATATCATGCAATATAGACCCTTAGAGGGCTTTATTTTTGCAGTGCCTCCGTTCAACTTTGTTTCCATTTCTGGAAACTTGCCAACAGCTCCTGCTATCATGGGCAATGTTGTAATTTGGAAGCCAGCTGCAAATAGCGTCTATGCGCCATATATTTTTATGAAAGCTTTACAAGAAGCTGGCTTACCCGATGGTGTTATCAATTTCGTACCCGGCGATGGTCCTGATGTAGGTCCGTATGTATTCTCATCAGAACATTTTGCAGGTTTGCATTTCACAGGCAGCGTAAAAACATTTCAATGGATGTGGAAAACCATAGGAGACAACATAACAAAGTACAAAACATATCCAAGAATTGTTGGAGAAACAGGTGGTAAAGACTATATATTTGTTCATAAATCAGCAAATAGAAAAAAACTCATAACGGCAATCGTAAGGGGAGCTTATGAGTATCAAGGTCAGAAATGTTCGGCAGTCTCAAGGGTGTATTTACCAAAAAGCATGTGGAATGAAATAAAAGATGAACTATTTACAGAAATTGACAAAATTAAAATAGGCTCTCCGGAAAATTTTACAAACTTCATGAATGCCGTAATAGACAGAAAAGCTTTCGATAAAATAGTAAAATATATAGAATATACAAAATCCGCTCTCGATGCTGAGATAGTAAAGGGTGGCGAATACGATGATTCTTTAGGCTACTTTGTAAAACCAACCGTTATTTTAACTGAAAATCCACACTTCAAAACCATGGAAGAAGAAATCTTCGGTCCAGTTGTAACAATCTATCCTTATGATGACGACAAATATATAGAAACACTCCATTTGTGTGATGAAACAAGTCCATATGGTTTGACAGGTTCTATCTTTAGCGAAGATAGAGATGCAACAAGAATTGCAATTGATATACTTGAGAACAGCTCAGGAAACTTCTATATCAATGACAAACCTACAGGGGCAGTTGTGGGTCAGCAACCATTTGGTGGTTCAAGAGCAAGTGGAACAAACGATAAAGCTGGAAGTCATCTAAATCTATTGAGATGGGTAACAGCAAGGGCAATCAAAGAAAACTTTCTGTCCCCAGAAAACTTCGAATACCCATTTATGAAAGAGGAGTGAAAAGATGTCAATCTTTAACAAAAGTGTCAGCATGTTTATAGATAAAGTTCCTTCGGGTGCAATTGCACCCTTCGCTAAAAAATACATCGCCGGTCCTGAGTTAAAAGACGCCGTGAGTTTAACAAAAAAGCTAAACTCACAAGGGGCTATGACAACTATCGACGTATTGGGCGAGTTTGTAAACACAACGGAAGAAACAGTTTACTATAGAAACTTGGCCATAAAAGTACTCGAAGAAATAGATAAAAATAAATTGGATGCTAATCTATCCTTAAAACTTACACAAATGGGCTTGAAGCTATCCAAAACCCTATGCTTAGACAATATAGAGAAAATCTTTGAAAAAGCACAAGAGATAGGTATTTTTGTTAGAATAGACATGGAGGATTATACCTGCACAGATGATACACTGGAAATCTACAGAAACTTTAAAGATAAATACAACATAGGGACGGTTCTACAGGCCTACATGAGAAGGACAATTGACGATATAAAAAATCTACCAGATGAAAGGCTAAACTTTAGGTTATGCAAAGGAATTTACGACGAACCCAGAGAAATCGCATATAAAGACAAGGAAATCATAAGGAGCAACTATATATGGTGCTTAGAGGAGTTATTAAGTAAAAAGGCGTATGTGGGTATAGCAACGCATGATGAATATTTAGTATTTCATGCGGAAAGATTGTTAAGAAAGTACGGTTTTAAGAGAGATGAATACGAATTTCAAATGCTGCTTGGTGTTGATGAACAACTGCGTTCAATCATCATAAACAGGGGTCACAGACTAAGGGTTTACGTGCCGTTTGGAAAAGATTGGCTCCCTTATTCTATCAGAAGGCTCAAAGAAAATCCCAATATCATGAAATCTGCCATAGAGGGATACATAAAAAAATACCAAAGATAACCCTACCTTTAAGGTGGGGTTATCTTCTTTTCATAAATTCTGTACGTTTTGTAATGTTCACAACCGATTTTCATTATCGGTTTATTTATTGCATCATTATCTTCGAGCGTCCAAGAAAGTTCTCCCCCTCTACCATTACGCTCCTCTACAACCTCAAAACTTCTAATGTACAGCAAAAGGTCAACACCCATCTTTCTGCACTCAGGCAACACACCTAAGGTTAACAATCTGTAATTATTTATCTTTTTCATTTTATAGAGTGCCTTTAGAGCATTAAAAGGGGTAATTTTTCCACTAAGGCCTTTTATAGCCTGATTGAAGTCAGGCACAATCCCAGAAAAGCCGCACGGCTTGCCATCTTTGTAGGCAAAAAACACAAGCTCCTCTGGTACTATGGTTTTAAAGTCTTCTAACCCATACCTAAACTCCTCATAAGTTGGCGGAACAAAACCCCAGTTATCCTTCCATGCCTCACAATAAAGATAATGAATGGTTTTAACATCCTCTTCAAAGTTCTTTCTTGAGAAGTTTCTGAGTTCTATCGAATATTTCCTTCGAACATAATCGGCAAGCTTCAAAAGCTTTTCCCTTGGCTTGTTCGCAGTTGTGAGATAGAATGCATAAAGATCCTTGGCTTTTCTAAATCCATACCCTTCGATCAAATCAATATAGTAAGCCTTATTGTAAGGCATCATAAAAACTGGCTCCTGGAAAAATCCCTTTATTAAAAGTCCGCTGATGTCGTTCATGGACGGGCTTATGGGTCCTCTAATAGTCCTCAATCCGTTTTCGTACAAAAATTCTTCAGCTTTTCTAAACAGGAGATCGGCTATATCTCTATCATTGACGCTCTCAAAAAAACCAAAGAAGCCAACCTTATCTTTGTGAAACTCGTTATGACGGTAATTTACAATGGCAGCTATCCTGCCTGCTGGTTTGCCATCTTCATAGGCTACAAAAAGTGCCCTTTTCGCATTTTTATAAAACGGATTATGCTTATCATCGATCATCTTTCTTTCTTCGTCAATTAAAGGTCGAACGTAAAGGAGGTCGTCTTTATAAAAAATAGGAGCTATCTTTACAAAAAGATTTAAATCTTCTGTTTGTTCAACGCGTATCATATTACATCCAACTTTCTGCCTATTTTGTAAAGCTTATCTAGAGCAAAATCTATCTGCTCAAAAGTGTGTGTAGCCATAAGGCTTAATCTAATCAAGGTCTTGTTAGGTGGAACAGCAGGTGATACAACTGGATTAACAAACAACCCCTCATCAAGGAGCATACGCCTCATTTTCAAAACTTTTTCATCTTCACCAATTATCAAGGGAATTATAGGAGTACAACTTGTCCCTGTGTCATAACCCATTTCTTGAACACCTTTCCTCATTCTCTTTGTGTTCGCCCAAAGCTTTTCTATTAACTCAGGCTCGTTCTCCATAATATCAAGCGCAGCTAAAACTGCAGCAGTCGATGCTGGTGTGATGCTTGCAGAAAAAATAAGGCTTCTTGCAAAATGCCTCAAATAATTGATAACCTCTTTGTCTGCTGCCAAAAAGCCACCAAGCGAAGCAAAAGATTTACTGAAAGTTCCCATAATAACATCAACTCTGTCTTCCACACCAAAGTGATTTGCCGTTCCTCTACCGTTTTTCCCTAAAACGCCAAAAGAATGGGCATCATCTACCATTAAACGAGCATTATATTTCTCTTTTAAATTAATCATCTCAGGCAAATTTGCTATATCACCATCCATGCTGTACACTCCATCAACAACAATAAGTTTTCCAATACCAAGCTCAAGGGAGCATAAGACCTTCTCCAGGGACTCCATGTCATTATGTAAAAATCTTTTAACTGTACCAAACGATAGCCTTGAACCGTCAACTATACTTGCATGATCTGATTTATCCAATATAACATATTCTCCCTTACCAACAAGTCCAGCTATGGCCCCAAGGTTAGCCTGAAAACCAGTACTGAAAAGTATTGCGTCTTCTTTGTTAACAAAAGATGCCAATCTCTCTTCTAACTTTTCATGAATATCAAGTGTACCGTTTAAAAATCTTGATCCTGCGCATCCTGTTCCATATTCATCTATAGCTTTTTTGGCAGCTTCCTTTACTTTTGGGTGGACAGTTAAACCAAGATAACTATTAGAACCAAGCATTAAAACCTTTTTCCCATTTATAATGACTTCTGTACCCTGTTCCGAAGAAATTGGCTGAAAATAGGGATACAAACCTGCTTGTTTTGCTTCCTCTACTGCTTTAAAATCATAGCATTTATCAAAAAGATCCATCATGCCTCTCCTCATTAAGTGATTTTACCTTCTATAAAAATTTTCCTTTTTTGTCAAGAAAGACAAACTTATCTTGAACTCAATTCAATTTGTCTTGAATATATGGCCCTGTGAACCTTTGCATCCTCCGATTCATTTAAACCAAAAAACTCAAACCTTATAGTATATATGCCTCCATCATCTACAACATCAGAAACAACCGCAGGTATAGAAATTATCTCATTTTTGGGTTTAATCTTTATCAATACCGTATCACCTATGGAAAAAATGGTATCCTTAGATTTTGCAAGCAGAGATTTCGTACCAAATACATTGGTTTTCATTTTTATAATCTTATTTGCAGTCTTTAGAGAAGCCCCTTGAGAAAGTTTTAAAGGTACAACCAACATATCGATTTCCCAGTATACTTCCAGAGGTCTATCTTCTAAATCTTTTTCATCCACAATCAAAAGATTAACCATATCATCCGTTGCACTAAGAACCTCCGCTACTATATCCATAATTTTTGATATGGCTGGCACCTGAACTCTAACTCTATCTTTAAATCCCAACTTTTTACCTTCAGGTGTAGATAAACTCACCCCTAAATTATTACCCGCAGAATATTCAACAACTCCTTTAATCAAGTTTAAATCCTTGTTTTTGTAAAACAGCAAAATCACAGGTTTACCACTCATAACCCCCTTAAAATCTACTTTTCTATTGTAAAGCTTCTCAACTATAGGCACAGCCACATCAACCAACTCACCGTCGAATGCCTCATTCTTAAGTTTTTTTAAAAAATGAACTATTCTATCTACGTTTAATCCAGGCCTGTCAGGTCTGTCTGTATGCAGGCCATCAACAAACTCACAAATTGCCAAAATCCTCGATTCTATAGGAATTTCTTCACCATTACGTCCATAGTAACCCTTGCCATTCACTCTTTCATGGTGATAAATAGCGATATTAACAATATCTTCCATAAATGGATTATGTAAAAAAATCTGTTTTAAGTTTGTTGTATGACTCTTAACAAGTTCAAGCTCTTCTTCTGTTAACTTATCCTTTTTATCCAAAATATCATTTGGTATCCAAATTTCACCAATGTCGTGTATCAAAGATGCGTAATAGATATTTTTAACCCCCTGTTCTTCTAATTTTAAAGCCTCAGATATCTTAACGGCTAAATCTGCCACTCTAAATGAGTGATAAAATGTTCTTGGTCTTATGGATTTAACCAAATTTAGCATATTAAGACAAGCAAACTTTTTAGAAACATCTTTTAAAATATTTAAATGTATTTTAGGTAAATCAAAACTTAATTCATTTATTAAAAAATTTGTTTGTCTTTTTACATTATCAGTTACAAAAGGAAGTTCTATCAGCAACTCAATAAAGGCTATAGGTTCATCACCTATATAAACTTTTTTCACAAAGAGGGAGCTATTTTGATTAAAACCTTCATATAAAAACGGATAGTTACTCTTTACTTCACTTTTAATCTCAAATTCATCTTTTTCTTCCAATACCATTCCAAAATGTTCTGTAACGAGCAATTTTAATCCTTCGAACTTAACAATCTCTCCCTTTTTTGAATCCATACTTATGTATAAAAAATGTTGGTTATTATTTAGGATAAAAAATAAATTTAACCTACATTTATAATCTATATTTTTTATATATTCAGATATCGCATTCTTAACTTTTAATGAAATCTCCATTCTGCCTTATATTATAATTTAAAAATATCTAACATACAAGTTTGTTATTTTTTGCTTATTTAAAACCAACTTTCGATATATAAAAATTTATTTGATTTAATGCAAAAAATACTTATAATGGCCTGTAGAGAGGAGGGTAAATAAAAATTTATTTTCTTAAGGAGGTGTTGTATGAGGCGTAAGGGATTGGTTGGGTTATTGGTCTTCGTGGTTGCTGTACTATTTTCCGTATCGGCATTTGCAAGCGGTTTCATTAAAATTGGTGTTCAAGCCCCAATCACAGGAAAGTTTGCAAGTGAAGGCCAATCCATTAACAAGGCAGTTAGGCTAATCGCAAAACAGGTCAACAAAAAGGGTGGAATTTTAGGTAAAAAAATCAAGGTCATTACTTGCGACGATGAAGGTAAAGCTGTTAAAGCTGCAATATGTGCAAGAAAACTTGTCGATGCTGGCGTTATCGCGGTAATCGGTTCCTATACTTCCACATGCGCAGAAGCTGCAGAACCAATTTATTATAGAGCCGGCGTTCTTCAAACTTCCGACGGTACAAGTGACACACTTGTAAAACACGGTTACTGGACATTTTTCAGAAACTCATCTCCAAACTCAGCTGAAGCAAAATTCACAGCCGAGTTTTTCTTAAAAAAACAACACTACAAAAGAATAGCTGTAATCTCTGATTATTCCACATTTTCAACAAACCTCGCAAAGGCCGTTATTAACGACCTAAAGAAAATGGGCGGAAACATAGTATACTACGGAAAAATTACATCCGGTGCACAGAACTTCACACCTATCTTGACAAAGATTAAATCTTACAATCCAGATGTAATTTACTTTAGTGGCTACTATACAGATGGTGGCCTAATAAGGGCTCAAATGGTTCAGTTGGGTATAAAGGCAGACTTTGTAGGTGGAGACTCAAATGACAACCCTGAGTTTATAAAACTTGCTGGCAAGGCTGCTGTAGGCTCATATCTTATAAACGTTCCGCTACCGCAAATGCTCCCATATCCAACAGCAAAGAAATTCTTAAAAGCTTTCAGAGAAACATACCATGAAAATCCTGCAAGCATCTGGACACTGTTCAATGCAGACGGTTTTAGGGTAATTCTTTATGCTATCCAACAGACAAAATCTTTAAATACAAAGAAAATTGCACATTATTTACACTATGAACTCAAAGGATTTCCAGGCATTACAGGACCAATAAGATTTGCACCCAACGGCGAGAGAATTGGGAGTGCTTACATGGCTTACAGAATAGGCCCTGATCTAAAATATCACATCGTTTACAAAGAAAAGTAAAAGAGGAAGGCCATGGAAATTTTTTTTCAGCAGCTTGTTAATGGTCTTACCATCGGCAGTATTTACGCTTTAGTTGCTCTTGGCTACACTATGGTCTACGGGGTACTAAAGCTTATAAATTTCGCTCACGGCGACTTGGTCGCCTTGAGCGCCTATATAGGTCTTGTAATAATAATGCAATTAATGGGGGCTCTGTCTCCTACTATTCTTATTATTGCAACATTCATAATCACTATAATAATAACAGCAATAGGTGGTGTTGTTTTAGAGAGAGCGGCATATAAACCTTTAAGAAAAGCACCAAGACTCAGCGCTGTGGTTTCAGCTTTAGGTGCATCAATGATTATAGAAAACGGCATTATGCTTATCTGGGGTCCAATGCCAAGGATATTTCCTGCAAGTGTTGTACCTAACACCAATTACAACATACACGGTGTTTACATAAGCCTAATGCAAGTTTTGGTGTTAATTATCTCTTTCATATTGATGGTAGCTTTATATTTATTCGTCAATAGAACAAAATTGGGCACTGCTATGAGGGCGTGTGCTATAGATCAAGATGCGGCAAGACTCATGGGAATAAATGTAGATAAAGTTATAGTGACAACATTTGTTATCGGTTCTGCATTAGGCGCAGTAGGCGGCCTTTTTATTGGCATGTACTATAGGGGAATATACTTCAACATGGGTTGGATTTACGGTTTGAATGCATTTGTTGCTGCAATTATTGGTGGAATTGGAAATATACCTGGGGCAATGCTTGGTGGAATGTTGCTGGGTATATTTAACGCATTTATAGCAGGCTATGTGTCCAGTAGCTGGTCATTGGCTTTAACATACGTTTTATTAATTGTTATCATGATTTTTAGGCCCACAGGAATCTTGGGCGAAAGGGTTGCGGAGAAGGTATGATGAATACAAAAAACGTTCTTTACTACGGTATTTTCCTTGCTTCTTTAATCATCCTGCCTTTCTTTTTGAATTCAGACTGGGTATCGGTAATGACAACATTTCTCATATACTCTGTTGTATCCTTAAGTCAAGATATAGTTTTAGGTAGAGCAGGTATGTTCGACATGGGGCATGCCATATTTTTCGGTCTTGGAGCGTATTCTACAGCAATCCTAAACATGGTGTATGGATGGCCTATACTTGCAACTGTACCCGTGGCTATAATACTACCTATTATTGCAAGTGTACTACTTGCGGCACCAATCATTCACTTGAGGGGTGATTATTTGCTTGTTACAACCATTGGATTTAATATTGTATTTACGCAAGCTTTAAAAAACAATGTTTTTGGCATAACGGGTGGCCCTAATGGCATTTTTGGCGTCGAGCCACTAAAAATTTTTAACTTTTCTCTTTCTTCACAGATGTCGATTTATTATTTAGCTTTCTTTATCCTATTGCTGACACTCATTACCATACACAACTTAGAAACAAGCAAACCCGGACGGGCACTACATTATCTAAACTTAGATTCACTTGCAAGTGAATGTATAGGTATAAACACAAGATTTTATAGGCTCTACGCATTTGCTTTATCTGCAGCTTTAGCCGGTCTTGCAGGTGTCGTATTCACTTTACAGTTTTCAGCCGTCAGTCCAGGTGCATTCAATTTTATTCAATCCGTTCTGTTTTTTACAATAGTCTTAGTTGGTGGGCCATCATCAATACCTGGCGTTCTTTTAGGTACGTTTTTCATGTTTGTCGTACCTGAGATGTTTAGACAGTTTGCAGAAGCAAGGTATTTAGTTTTCGGTGTCGCTATGATACTTATAATGATTTGGAGACCTAAAGGTATATGGCCTGTTAAGTTCGGCAAAATACCAAGCTACTTAACCAAGGAATAGAAAAATGGCTCTATTAGAATTAGATAATGTAACCAAGATTTTTGGAGGCTTAGTAGCCGTAGACTCTCTCTCCATATCAATTGATAAAGGAATGATTTATGGAATAATAGGTCCAAATGGCGCTGGAAAAACAACTGTTTTTAACTGCATAACAGGTGTCTATAAACCAGAGAAGGGAAAAATTATTTTCAAAGATAAGGATATAACAGGTTTTTCATCCCACAAAATAGCCAATATGGGTATAACAAGAACATTTCAGACCATAAGGTTATTCAACGAAATGAGTGTTGCAGAAAACATTATGTCTGGTAGGCATTTTAAAAGTAAGCAAAAGTGGTGGCATGGTGTTATACATACGCCATTTTACTACAAAGATGAAAGGGAAAACTGGGTCAAGGTCAAAGAATACATGGGGCTATTTGGTTTAACACATCTTGCAAAGATGACAGCAGGCAGTCAACCCTATGGAATTCAAAGAAAAATAGAGATGGCTAGAGCCTTAGCTACAGAACCTGAACTTTTAATTCTTGATGAACCTGCTGCTGGGTTAAACGACAAAGAAAGACTTGAACTTGTCGATACTATAGAGAGAATCAGAGACATGGGTGTAACAATACTTTTAATAGAGCATAATATGGATCTTGTGATGAACATAACAGAGTATATAAGCGTCTTAAATTTCGGTAAAAAGATAGCGGAAGGTAAGCCAGAAGATATACAAAACAATCCAGTAGTTATAGAAGCCTACTTGGGTAAAGAGGACGAAGATGAATAAAGAAAAACTATTGGTAGTTAATAATTTAGTTGTAGCTTACGGTAGCATAGAAGCAGTTAAAGGTATATCGTTCGTTGTGCACAAAGGGGAATTGGTTACAATTTTAGGTGCAAATGGAGCAGGTAAAACAACAACAATGCGCACAATAAGCGGACTTATAAAGGCTAAATCCGGAAGTATAAAATATAAAAACAAAGAATTAAGAAACCTACCAGCACACAAAATAGTTGGGTTGGGTATAAGCCAATCCCCTGAAGGCAGAAGAGTATTTGGTACACTGACGGTCGAAGAAAACATTATGCTCGGTGCATACACAAAAACAAAAGTTAACACAAAAGTCTTAGAATGGATTTATCAACTATTCCCAAGATTAAAGGAAAGAAGAATGCAACTTGCAGGTACACTATCCGGCGGCGAACAGCAGATGTTGGCCATAGGTAGGGCTCTAATGAGTGAGCCGGAAATGCTACTTTTGGATGAGCCAAGCTTGGGGTTAGCTCCTGTTCTTGTTAAAACTATATTCGAAACCATAAAGCAAATAAAAGAAAACGGCGTTACCGTGCTGCTCGTTGAGCAAAATGCGAAAGCAGCTTTGAAACTTGCCGATAGAGGCTATGTTTTAGAGGTCGGTAAAATTGTTATGGAAGGCACATCTCAAGAGCTAATGTCTTCACCTAAAATCCAAGAAGCCTATTTAGGAAAGAAGAAAAAGAATAACTAAGGGGAGCTTTTTTAAAAGCTCCCTAAGCTAATTAGACCATTAAGTTCACATTTAGCATATTGGGGTTCACATTAAGATTTTGTGCTAAAAGTAATGTAATTTCTGTATAAAGCCTCAATTTTTTCTGTTGCAGCTCTAACTTTTTATCTTCCACACTTTTTAGTTTTTGTTCAATTAAGGTTTTATTTGCATGCCCCTTGAGTGTTTTGAGCAGGTTATCCAATTCCAGTTGCTTTCTATTGTACTGATGAATCTTTTTATCAATCTCACTACCTAAGTTGCCTTTTATGGCCTGTTCTTTATCTTTCTTGGGGCAATAGGTTATAACAGAGGACCTGCCACTTGTGGCAGCTAAATACATTCCATCTTGTTGTAAATTCAAGTACAAATCCTTTGCTATGACATAACACCCTTTTCTTGCTGCCTCCGACTCAAATCTTAATATATTCGATGATTCATGAGAGGACACATGGGCAACAGAACTACCTGCCGTGGCCGGCGCAGAGATACCCCACTCACCTGGGTCAAGTTTATAATAAAGTATAGGGTTAGCGGCAGCATTGCTTACATTCATGCCGCTCTCCAAAAATCAACTTATTTTAGCACCAGGTTTAACAGGTTTTTCAACCGTAAGCAATGCCAAATTTTCTCCATCTTTGGCAGCAAGCAACATTCCATTTGATTCTATACCCATTAATTTAGCAGGTTTCAAATTCGCAACGACGATAATATATCTTCCCACCAATTCCTCCGGTTTATAATGCTCTTTCAAGCCGGCAACCAATGTTCTGGGGCTTTCTTCCCCTACATCAATCTTCAATTTAATCAATTTCCTTGATTTTTCAATACCTTCAGCCTCTAAGATTTTAGCAACTTTTAAATCTACATTAAAAAATTCATCTATAGGTATTTTTTTCTCCGACTCCTTTTTTTCTCCTTCATTCTTATACTCTATTCTTTCAAATAACATATCCTTCTTTGCCACTTTAGATTGTTCGATATTATAGAAATCTAAGAAAAATTCTGCCGTGTAGCTACCCACATCATTCAAACCCAACATATTCATAATCTTCTCAGAAGAATCTGGCAAAAACGGCGATATAATACCAGCTACGAATTTTAACGCCGAGAATAAATTGTAGAGAACTTCATTTAGCTGGGCAGTTTTACGCAATTTGTTTAACGTCCAAGGTTCTTTTTCCGTAATATACTTATTCACTGCTCTAATATATTCAAAAATATCAATCAAGGCCTCATCAAATCTAAAAATGTTCATGTGCTCTAATATTTTATCGTATGTGCTTTTAGCAAGCTTTGAAAGATTATCATTCTCAACTGTTATAGGCATATTTACCAAGCCATCCGAGTATTTTTCCATCATAGTTAAGCTTCTGCTGACTAAATTGCCAAAATCGTTAACAAGCTCAGAGTTTATTCTTTCAATCAATTCTTTTTCAGAAAAATCACCATCGAGTCCGAAAGGCACGTTTCTTAAGAGAAAATACCTATAAGCGTCCTTTGGGTATTTTTGTATCATTTTATTCGGGTCAACAACGTTTCCCAAGGATTTACTCATTTTTTTACCATCAACAGTCCACCATCCGTGGGCAACAACGTGTTTTGGCAGTGGAAGCTCCAAACTCATAAGAAAAGCCGGCCAATACACTGCATGGAATCTTAATATATCCTTTCCAACGAAGTGCACATCAGCAGGCCAAATCTCTTCAAAGCTTCCATTTTTACAACCAATTGCACTTAAATAATTGAGTAGCGCATCAAACCAAACATAAATCACATGCTTATTGTCAAAGGGAACGGGTATTCCCCAATCGAACGACGTTCTTGTTATGCTTAAATCTTTTAACCCTCCCTTAACAAAGCTTATTATTTCATTGTATCTTGTTTTAGGAATAACAAAATCTTGATGTTTTTCATAAAACTTAAGCAACTTATCTTCATAGGCAGACAGCCTAAAAAAGTAGCTCTCTTCCTTAACTAAATCCAGTTTTCTACCGCACACAGGGCAAACTTTATCTTTTCCTATCTCCACCTCTGAATAATAACTTTCACAAGGTATACAATACCACCCTTCGTACTCGCCTTTATAAATATCGCCTTTTTTGTAAATATACTCAAATGCCTCTTGAACGCATTTTATGTGATAATCATCTGTTGTCCTTACGAAAAAATCGTTTGTTATATCAAGCTTTTTCCAAAGCCTTTTGAAATTCTCAACAACTTTGTCTGCAAGTTCCTGAGGAGTCAAATTTACACTTCTTGCAGCCTTTTGAATCTTTTGACCATGCTCATCTGTCCCCGTTAAAAAAAATACCTTCTCGCCTAATAATCTTTTATACCTTGCCAATGTATCTGCCGCCAAGGTCGTATAAGAGTGTCCGATATGAGGAACATCATTCACATAGTAAATCGGCGTAGTTATGTAGTACTTTTTCATCCTGCCACCTCTTCTTGTTTTTCTTCTTCTGGTAAACTCAAAACTTCAACGTCTGACACAGAAACCTCAACCATTAAGCCTTCTCCTGTTCTTAAAATGACTGTTTTCTTTATGGGATTAATATAGACAACCCTTCCCTCTACATCCCCAGTTTTAGCCAATGAATCCATAGGCGGGGCAGTATTCAGAAACTCCTCATACAGTTCATGTTCAAACCACAAACAACACATAAGCCTGCCACAAGCGCCTGAAATCTTTTTAACGTTTATATTTAAATTCTGCTGTTTTGTCATCTTCATTGATACAGGATTAAAGGTTCTCAAAAAACGTGAGCAGCATAATTCATCACCACATAAACCCAATCCACCGATTATGCGTGCCTCATCTCTAACACCAATTTGCCTCATTTCTATTCTAACTTTAAAAATCGATGCAAGCTTCTTTACCAATGCCCTAAAATCCACCCTCGTTGGGGAAGTAAAGTAAAAAACGATTTTTTTTCTATCCATCATATACTCAACTTTTACCAGCTTCATATTTAATTCAAATAACTGTATTTCCTTTTTACAAATATCAAACGCTCCTTTTTCAAACTCTTTATTCTCTTCGTACACCTTTAAATCTTCTTCTGTAGCTTTCCTTACAATAAAAGGAATATCATCTGAAGTTTCAACATCCTCAATTTTCACAACTCTACCCAATCCAAGTCCACGCTCATATTCGGCAACCACACCATCGCCCTCTTTAAGTTCACAATTAAACCTATATGGGTAAAATTGCCCGACACGCATAAATTCTACTATTGCTATCTCCATTTCAATCCTCTATTACAGAAAAAATATTTGCAACAAGTAATCGCTCATTTAAATTGTACTCCTTCGCATTCTTAAAAAATTCCATAAGTTTTTTAGCTTTCTCAAATTGGGCCCTTTTAGAATAATAGTTAATCAAAAATCCCAACAAGTCCAGTATATCAGTTTTGTCAGATAAAGAAAATAGAAACTTAATAATTGAGGCTTTGTCACTCTCATCTAAGGCTCTAACAAACAGCTCATCTACATAAAATTTTTTATCTAAAGATATAACCTGAGCTCTTGAATAAATAGTATCCAACAGGTTTTCGGTTTTGTAAAAAGCAAAATACACGTCATCATTGGTTTCTTCGGTCAACTTAAGAAGAGCATTTTGAGCATCGAAGCTTAAATCCCCAATAACAAAGGCAATCTTTTTATCCTTTTCTACTTCTGCTTCATCTTTTATCCTTCTAACATCATCAATCTTTAAAGAATTGTAGACAAAAATATTTTCTTTAGCCACACCCAAACTTAAAATAAACTCTGAAACCTGATTCCTGTCGGCATTTTCAAAAATAAATGTTGAGAATTTAGCAAACGCGTTCTTAGAGTCCATTAATCACCCAAAAGGCTCTTCCATATTTTTAAAACACTTCTAAACACTTCCTCCTTGCTTTTCTCCCCATTTATCAGAAAAAAGTTCTTTTCCTTTTTTAAAAGCTCCACATAACCCTTTCTTACACGCATAAAAAAACTGTCTCCTTTAGATTCAATGGCATCATGCTTTTTAACTCTGTTTTTCATGGTTTTCAAGTCTATATCGAAATAAAACACAACATCAGGTCTTAAGCCTTCAGTAGAAAACAAATTCAGTTTCTCCAAAAATTCTAAATCTAACCCTCCACCATACCCTTGATAAGCCATTGTGGAATATATGCTTCTATCGCCTACAACAATGCAATCTTTTTCTATTTCCCTTTTAACATTTACAATATTCAAAGCCCTGTCGGCTAAAAATAAAAATAGTTCTGTTTTACTTGGCCACTTTTCCTCCAAAAGCAAATTCCTAATTTTATTATTTACGCCTCCAGGTTCTTTTGTGAAATAAACGCAAAAACCTTCCCTCTTAAGGTAGTTGACAAAAAATTGTGCTTGTGTTGTTTTGCCACATCCATCTATGCCCTCAAAAGCAATATATCTAAATAAGTTCTTTTGTTTTTTTGGGAGCATAAATAGCCTTCCCTATTATTTTAATCATGTCACTCCAACCCGTGTTTTCGTCTACCTTTGCATCTGCAACGGGTTGCATCCTTGAATCAAGCATATCAATCAAATGCAGAAAAACAGCTTCCTTTGTTTTTGGTTTTTTTGGAGACCCATATTCATATTCACCGTGATGGCTCAATATACAATGCAAAAGGTTTAACTTTGTCTCTTCCTTAAGTAAATTTAGCTTTTCTATTTTATTTTGTATAATTGTATATCCGATTATTATATGGCCCAAGAGCTTACCTTCTGTAGTATAATTGAAAGTAACGGAGTCAAGCTCATAAACTTTACCTATATCATGCAAAAGTGCTGCAGTAACAAGAAGGTCCCTGTCTACATCGCTATAGTTTTTTGAAACTATATTAGCAATCTTTGCAACAGAAACAGTATGCTCAATCAAGCCTCCAACATACGCATGATGCATAGACTTAGCAGCTGGGGCATGTATAAATGCACTGTAAAATTTTTCATCTGTAAATATCTCTTCTAACAGTTTTCTCAACCCTGCATGCTTTACACTATCAATTAAGCTTAAAAGCTCGACCTGCAGCCCCTCAATGTCTTTTTGTGTGGACGGGAGAAATGCCTTTCTATCTACATTCTTTTCCTCCAGCTTTTCCAAGTCTTTTATAATAACCTGCCAATTATCGTTGTAATAATTGCTTTCACCCGTAATTTCAACAAAATCACCTGCTTCAAATTTATCCTTAAGATAAATCAAATTGTTCCATATTTTGGCATCTATAACACCGCTTCTATCTTTTAGCTTAAGCCCAACATACTCATCACCATTCCTTGCCTTTAGTATATGCTTTTCTGATACTAAAAACGTTTCTTTATCTATTTTTTTGAGTTTTTTCTTCTTTATAGCATCTATACAGTCATACATCTCCTACCCCCTACAAATTATAGAGTAAAGATTATATAAATCACATTAGCTTTTCAAGAAACTTCTTGCCAAAAAATCTTTTTTTTGTATAGTTATCATGATTATGGTATGCGTATTTTTATGTAGGAGTTAGAAATGCTAAAGAAGTTATTAATTTTTGCAATAGGTTTTTCACTGATTTTGTCAGTTAATGCACTTGGGAGTAAACTTGTCGATAAGATAGTTGCAACAGTCAACGGAACACCTATAACCTTATATGAGCTCAAAAATATAGCTCCACTCTATGGGGCAAAATCGGTAAAACAACTTTTAAAAAAAGTTATAGACGATACAATAATAGAACAATATTCAAAGAATATAGGAATAACTATAAGCAATGAGCGTATTAATCAATATTTAAGTAATGTTGCATCAAGAAATAATTTAACTATCAGTGAATTTTTAGACAGGCTAAGAAAATCTGGTATAAATATCGACGAATATAAGAAAGGAATAAAAATGTTGCTATACAGATACACATTTGCCAGAAGGGTTTTCTTGCCAAGTGTATCTGTAACAAAAAAAGATATAAAACGTTATTACAATCTACACAGAAACTTGTTTAAAAACACCAATAAAATTGTTATACTCAGCATAATTTCTCTTGATAACTTAAAAACGGCTCAAACCGTTTACAACAAACTCAAAAATGGGGCAGATTTTAAAAAAATGTTGGAAAAATATTCCTTAAACAAAAGACTTAAAAGAGCAATACCTATAGCTGCCCTCAATCCATACCTACAAAAAACAATTCTTAGCTTGAAAGAGGGTGAATTCACAAATATAATTGAATCGGATGGCAAGTTTTACATAGTAAAGCTTTTGAGCATAAAAGGAGAAAATAATATCGATACACAAATAACGAATATTCTAATAGGGCAGCAAATCGAAAAAAAGCTTAAAAGCTGGCTCAAAATGATTAGAGCCAGATCTGATATAGAACTATTTCTTAAATGAGATTGGATCAATTCCTTAAAGAATCGAGGATAATAAAGCGTAGAACCTTAGCAAAGCAGATGTGCGATGGCGGATATGTGTTTGTAAACTCAAAAAAAACGAAGGCTGCCTATAATATAAAGGCAGGGGATGAAGTTGAAATATATTTTAAGCACAAAAAAATAAAATATATGATAGATAATATACCTAAAAAAGGAACAAAAAAAAGTGAAGCTTCTAATTACTATACCATGATAGGTGAGGAGTATTATGAATAGACCATTTATTGGTATCAGTATGGGAGATCCTGCAGGCATTGGTCCTGAGGTGATTTTAAAACATTTGATTTATGAACCATCGTCTAAGCATAAACTTGTCGTATTCGGCTCACCAAATATATTTGAATACTACCTTGAAAGGTTCAACCTTGCCATGCAAATAAATTATATAGATTCCCAAGAAAACATTAGTAAAAGTTACAAAGATGGTGAACTAAATATTGTAGCTGCAGGTAATTTTAACATTAAAGACCTAACAGTTGGTAAGGTTAATGCCAAATGTGGAGATATAGCATTCAAAAGTTTTATTAAAGCAATAGATGCTGCAAAAAAAGACCATATCTGTGCTATAGTTACAGCACCATTCAACAAAGAAGCTGTTAATCTATCAGGACATAAATACTCAGGCCACACGGAAATCTTGGCCGAAAAGACAAACACCAAAAACTACGTTATGATGCTTGTGGCGAAGCGCTTTAGAATAGCGTTAGTAACAACACATATATCCCTAAGGGAAGTGCCGAAGTTGATAACTAAGCAAAGGGTGTTAAAAACTATAAGAATCACAAATAATGACCTAAAAAGATGGTTTGGTATAGAAAAACCCAAAATCGCTGTTGCCAGCCTAAATCCACATAATTCAGAAGGAGGATTGATGGGCGATGAGGAAGAAAAACACATCATACCAGCAATAAAACAGGCAAGGAATGAAGGCATAGATGTTGAAGGAACTTTTTCTGCAGATACAATATTTGTTAAAGATAAACGTAGCAAATATGACTGTTTTGTTACAATGTATCACGATCAGGGACTGTCTGTATTGAAAGCTTTATACTTTGACACAAGTGTTAATATAACTTTAGGCATTCCCGTAATAAGAACATCTCCAGATCATGGAACAGCGTTTGATATTGCAGGTAAGTTTATGGCAAATCATAGGAGTTTTACAGAAGCTGTGAGACAAGCCTATAGAATGGCTCGATGGAAGCAAAGAAAAGCTTAGGGCAACATTTTTTAATAAACACTATCGCAGCCGAACGCATTGCGTCGTTTTTTAAAAATGAAAAGTGTGTCATCGAAATAGGGGGAGGTAGAGGAGCTTTAACAAAAAAGTTACTTACCTTAAGAAAACCAAAGGTTTTGGTTATTGAAATAGATAGTGATATGGTTGTATTTTTAGAAAATATATTTGGAAAAGATAGGGGTTTTTATTTGATAAAAGGGGATGGAAGGGAAATAAAAGTAAGGAAAAATTGTTCAGTGTGCGGTAATTTACCTTATAATATGGCAAAAAATATAATAAAAAATTTTATTTTACAAAAGGAATATATAGATAAAATGGTTTTTATGGTTCAAAAGGAAGTTGCAGAAACTATAACCTCAAAAAGTGGAAAAAGAACATTCAACAAATTTAGCGTACTCTGCCAAATGTACTACAATACAAGAAAGGTCTTTGACTTAAAACCAGGCTCATTTTCACCAAGACCGAAAGTTGAATCAAGTGTAGTAGAGTTTAAAAGAAAAACGAATGTAAATGGGGTTGACAAAAGTTTTTTTGATTTTTTGGAAAGGCTGTTCTCCCATCCAAGAAAGAAGGTAAAGAACAATTTAAAAATCGATTTGGACAATAATATATCCAATAAAAGGCCATCAGACCTTACAATTGATGAAATCTATACAATTTGGAGAGCAAAATGGCAAACTCAGTAAGGATTGCAGCTTTAGGTGGATTAGACGAAATTGGAATCAATTCAACTATTTTCGAAACTGATAAAGATTTAATAATGATTGATGCAGGTTTGATGTTTCCAGAAGAGGATATGTTAGGTGTTGATATAGTTATACCAGATTTTAGCTATGTGTATGAAAATAAGGATAAATTTAAGGCTTTAATTGTTACACACGCGCATGAGGATCACGTGGGCGCGATACCTTATCTCTTACAAAACGCAAAGATGCCTATATACGGAACTAAGTTAACACTTGGGTTAATCAAAACAAAGCTTAGGGAATTCGGGCTTGAAAAAGCTGAACTTATAGAGATAAAACCATCAAAAAGATTTACTATTGGAGATTTTGAAATAGAACCCATAAGAACTACACACTCAATCGTAGATGGAGTGGGGCTGGCTATAAATACCGATGTAGGGACAATTATACACACGGGGGATTTTAAAATCGATCAAACACCCGTAGATGGAAAGCCATTTGATTTACTAAAATTTTCGGAGTACGGTTCTAAGGGTGTGAGACTGTTGCTGAGTGACAGTACTAACGCTGGCTCAGAGGGGTTTACCGGCTCAGAAATGGAAATAAAAAAAGGATTTTTCAATATATTTTCAAATGTTAAAGGTAGAATCCTACTCGTTACATTCGCTTCAAATATACACAGATTACAGCAGGTAATAAACACAGCTGTAGAAACTGGTAAAAAGGTTTGTGTAACAGGTAAAAGCATGGTGCAGAACGCATCAATAGCATTAGAACTTGGATACCTAAATGCATCCAACTGTGTCTTGATAACAGAAGATGAACTATACAAATACCCAGATAATAAAATTGTTATTGTTACTACAGGCTCGCAAGGTGAGCCTATGAGTGGACTTTCTAGGATAGCTTTGGGAGAACACAAAAAAATCCAAATAAAGCCAACAGACACAGTGGTTATATCTGCAAAGGCTATACCCGGAAACGAAAGGGCTATTTTGAAAATAATCAACACACTGTCAAGAAAAGGTGCTGATGTGTATTATGAAGGCAACTCCAACGTTCATGTTTCCGGACACGCATCCCAAGAAGAGTTGAAACTTATGATTAACATGGTAAGACCGCAATACTTCATTCCGATTCACGGAGAATACATGATGAGGCGCCAACACGCAAAAATAGCCATGAATTTAGGTATTAAACCAGAAAACATATTCACAATAGACAATGGAGAGGTGCTTGAGTTAACAGAAGAATCGGCAAAAATAATTGGAAAAATAAGAACCGGACGTGTATTTGTTGACGGAAAAGGCGTTGGTGACATCGAAGACATAGTAATAAGAGATAGAATGAAGCTTTCAACAGATGGCTTTGTGGTAATTATTGTCACCATAAGCAGCACAACTGGAGAACTTCTAAACAACCCAGAAATTATAACAAAAGGGCTGTTGTATGAGGAAAAACACCAAAAGCTATTGCACGAGGCAACGATGATGGTAAAAAACTTAATCAATCAATCCAATATCGATTTGCGTACAGACTCTTACGAGATAAAAAGAAAAATCAGTAAAGCCATGAACAAATTTTTATTTAAGAAACTCATGAGAAGTCCGCTTGTTTTACCAATAATTATGGAGATTTGATGAAAAAAATAGGTGGGCTTGGTCTGTTTTTAATCTTTATGGCTCTAATAGTTTTGCTGTCTTTGATTTCCTATAGTTTCAATGATGTCTTTTATCCCCATCAACATGTATCAAACTTTATAGGCATGCTCGGTGTGTATATATCTTATTTTCTCCTCAATCGTTTTGGAATAGTAGGATATTTAACGCCTGTACTACTTCTGCTTAGTATCTTTTCACTAAAAAAAGGCTCTCCTAAATTTGTAAGAAGTGTTCTTTTCTGGTTTTTATTTATATTTGTTTTTGACATAGTTCTATACGCAATATTTGGC
>JALVTR010000111.1 GCA_027035885.1 Desulfurellales bacterium | reverse complement strand
CTTTTTCAAAGGTGAAGTTATAGAGGCTAAAAAAAGAGAGTATGGCTTTGCAAAAATCACCGTTACAAAAGACAACGATTTAATGGACAATGGAATCGATAGTAGTGTTGTATGGATGAGCCATGGGGATAGGCTAAAAAAATTACCAGAGGGTTTTATCTCAATAGCTAAAACGGACAATTCTCCTTATGCTGCTATAGAGAATAAAGAAAGAAAAATTTGGGCTGTTCAATTTCACCCAGAGGTGCACCACACAGAAAGAGGAAAAAAAATACTCTCAAATTTCGTCTTTGACATATGTGGAATGAAAGCCAATTGGAACATGGAAAATTTGGCAGAAAAGCTCATTGGAAAAATAAAACAAGAAGTTATGGACAAGACAGTTATAGGTGCTATATCCGGTGGTGTAGACTCAAGCGTTGTTGCCGTTTTAATGAAAAAGGCTATAGGAGATAGGTTTAAAGGTGTTTTTGTAAACAACGGCCTTTTGAGAAAAAATGAGCCTGAATATGTTGTAAATTCTCTTAAAAGGTTGGGTGTGAATCTGAGATACGTCGATGCAAGCAATCTATTCCTACAAAAGCTAAAGGGTATTACAGAACCTGAAGAAAAGAGAAAAATAATAGGCCACACGTTTATTGAAGTATTCAGTAATATTGCCAAAGAATACAAGGACGCTGAATTTTTGGCTCAAGGCACACTCTACCCTGATGTAATCGAGAGTGTATCTGTTAAAGGGCCATCCGCAACAATAAAGAGTCATCACAACGTCGGAGGCTTACCTAAAGACCTGAACTTTAAACTCATAGAACCGTTAAGAAATCTCTTTAAAGACGAGGTAAGAAAACTGGGAAAAGAGTTGGGCTTAAGCGACGATTACATAAATAGACACCCCTTCCCTGGCCCAGGACTGGCAATCAGAGTTATAGGTGAAGTTACAGAAGAAAAATTAAACATTTTAAAGGAAGCAGACGAAATTGTTATAGAGGAAATAAAAAAAGCCAATTTATACAACGGAGTGTGGCAGGCATTTGCCGTACTTTTACCCATAAACAGCGTTGGCGTAATGGGAGACAAAAGAACATACGAAAACGTTGTGGCCGTAAGGGTTGTAAACAGCGTAGACGGAATGACAGCTGATTGGACTCATTTATCCTATGATATTCTAAGCAGAATATCTAACAGAATCATAAACGAGGTTAAATCTGTAAACAGGGTGGTTTACGATATTTCATCCAAACCACCGGCAACAATTGAATGGGAATAGAATGAGCATAAAAGAAAGAATGGGGAACTTATTGAAGAAAGTTGAAGAAAAATTAAGCAAAGTTTTTAATAAATACACTATAAGTACTATATTTTTCATCTTAGTCATTATTTTAAACCTACCAAAATCTTCAACTACCATATACAACCTACAAATAGGTGATATAGCACCAAAAACCATTAGGGCCACAGTAAATATGTTAGTCGAAGATAAAGAGGCGACCAAACATCGTATAGAAGAAGCAATGAATAATGTATCTCCTGTCTTTGACTACAATTCTCAACTCTTTTCAAACACTGTATCTCTTTTAAAAAAGGCTCTCTTCTCTATAAACAAAAAAAACATGGAAACATCGGAAAAAAATTTCTTCTTAATATTAAAACTCAAGCCAAACGTATCTCTATATAAAAGAATTGTCCGTTTTAAACCTGAGTATATATTCAAGCCTGCGCAAAATGCTTTAGAAACACTACAAAGCTATTATATAGTAGATTCTGTTAGAAACCTATATAAATTTTCTACAGATAAAATTATGATAAGGGACATAAAAAACCCCAAGGAGGAACGCTTACTTAATAAAGATGACGTTATAGATGTAATGAGAGCAAAAATAATTGCATACAACAATCTTAGAGACACAGTTGACAATGTAATATTGAGAAACACCATTTGGGATTTAATATCCCAACTCATTTCACCAAATTTAACATTCAATTCTTTGGCAACTCAGCAGAAAAAAGAGGAAGCAGCAAAAAAGGTTAATAAGGTATTTTTTAAAATATCCAAAGGAGAAATTATAGTAAGAAGCGGTGACGTTATAACAAAATCAGACTATTTAAAGCTTAATGCTCTTAATTCTCTAAAACAAAAACAGAACACATACTTGAAATTCATAGCAAATATGTTGATTTTCATTATCATATCGATAGTCCTATTTAAAATTTATGAGACCACAAAAGTCAAAAAGAATAAATGGATAGCTGTAGCTAAAACATTAGCAATTGTTGAAACCTTGATAATAATACAGCTGCTTATTTTTAAATTATTCACTTATCTATCCAACGTTATAAGCTTCTCTAACGTAGATATAACCCAAAGTGCTATACTTTTAGGAATGCCATTTGCTGTAGCTTCTATGATTACTGCCATAATAATAGATTTCGAATTTGCGTTTTTAGTTTCTATATTATTCGGAATAACATCCTGGCTTTCAACCTCGCCGGAAATGGCATCATATATTGGTATTTACGTTTTTTTGGGCAACGTCATCGGAATATTCGGGATAAAAAAAGAAAAAACGAGAACAGGCATAATAAAAGCCGGATTGTATGTATCTTTAAGCAATATCGTCTTCATAGCACTTCTCTATCTATTAAGAAATAATGATATCACAAAAACCACATTAATAGACCTCACCTTCGGTGTCGCAAGCGGTATTCTGTCCTCTATAATCGTGAGTGGGCTACTTCCCGTGTTCGAATTTTCCTTTAATGTAACTACCGATATTAAGTTATTGGAACTCGGTAATTTAAATAACCAATTACTAAAAGAATTGGCCATAAAGGCACCGGGAACATATCACCACAGCATCGTCGTATCAAGTTTAGCAGAAGCTGCTGCAAGTGAAATAGGTGCTAATCCACTAATTGTTAAAGTTGGCTCTTACTACCACGATATAGGAAAAATTAGAAAACCCATGTATTTTGTAGAAAACCAAACTGATGGTAAAAACCCACATGACAAGTTAAAACCATCTATCAGCGCTCTCATCATAAAAAACCATGTAAAATATGGTGTTGAAATAGCTAAAAAAAGCAGGCTCGGCAACTACATAATAGATATAATTCAGCAACATCATGGAACAAGCTTAATCAAGTATTTCTACAATAAAGCCAAAGAAAATGGCCTTGATCCCAAAGAAGAGGATTTTAGGTACCCAGGACCTAAGCCGCAAACAAAGGAGGCAGGAATAGTTATGATTGCAGATGAAGTCGAAGCTGCGTCGAAAACATTATCAAACCCTACAGTATCCCATCTTAGAGATTTTGTAAGAGAAATAACAAACAAAATATTCTTAGACGGGCAATTAGACGAGTGCGAATTAACATTAAAAGACCTAAATAAGATTGTGGATAGCTTTGTAAAGGTTTTAGTTGGCATTTTCCATCATAGAATTGAATATCCAGAAGAAAACCAAAAGAACAATGAATCTAACGATAATAAATAAAACTGATTTTGAAAATACAGAAACCATCAAAGACTTTGTGCAATTTTTAATAAATAAATTCTCTGTAAACAAAAAGAAAGAATTAAACATAGTTTTTACAACAGACCATGATATACAAAAGCTAAACAGAGAGTTTAGGCAAAAAGACTCACCAACAAATGTACTGAGTTTTTATGGCTACGATGGTAGCATATTGGGTGATATAGTAATATCTGTCGAAACTTTAGAAAAAGAAGCGGAGAAACAAAATGAAAATGTATTTGAATACACGCTTTTTATAGTAGCACATGGTTTTTTACATCTTATAGGGTACACGCATGAAACAATAGAAAAATTCAATAATATGATTGCAATACAGAAAAATTTAGTTAAAGAATTTATATCAAATAAAAGGGTGGGAAAATGAGAAAATTATCTTCAAGAATATTCACGTTCGCTGTTTTAAGCACATCGATATATGTAGCTTTAAAAAGGTCGGGTACGCTGGAAACACTAAAGGAAGATATAGAAACGGTATTTGAGAGAGACCCTGCTGCGCGGAGTATCCCAGAAGTAATATTTTGTTATCCTGGATTACATGCTTTATGGTTTCATAGAGTTTCGCACTTTCTCTGGGAACGAAATTTTAAGTTTGCCGGAAGACTCTTGTCCCACATATCAAGATTCTTAACAGGTATAGAGATGCATCCTAATGCAAAAATAGGAAGGAAGTTCTTTATAGACCACGGTATGGGTATAGTTATAGGTGAAACAGCAGAAATTGGTAATAATGTAACATTGTATCAAGGTGTAACATTGGGTGGCACAAGTCTAAAAAAAGTTAAAAGACATCCTACCGTTGGAAACAATGTTGTAATAGGAAGTGGTGCAAAGGTGCTCGGCGCACTCAAAATAGGAGATAATTCAAAAATAGGCTCTGGAAGTGTTGTTATAAGAGATGTACCAAGAAATTCTACGGTAGTCGGAGTGCCTGCAAAAACAATTGAAAAAGAAAATACAGAGAAAAAGCTTGATTTAGAACATACAAAACTTCCTGATGTAGAAGGTAAAGTAATAAGATACCTGCTTCACAGAATAGAAGAGTTAGAAAAAGAAATTTCAGCATTAAAAGAAGGAAAACCTGAGGCTATAGACAGAGAGAGAAAAAAGGAGGCTGAAGAGCTTAAGAAAATTGAAAAGTATATAAAAAGCTATGATATAGAAGGGTTAGAATAAGCGCACAGAAGGATTTGCTTCTATTTTGAAATATTCTTGTGTAGCCTTGTTCATATCAAGTGACGCGACAAATGCAATCATAAGTGCGTTGTCTGTTGTCATTTCCTTAGATGGTATAATGAGTTTTATGCCATTTTGTGAGCAGACTTGAGAGAATTTTTCACGTAAATATGAGTTTGCAGACACACCCCCCGAAACCGATATGGTTTTGACATTTAGATTTTTTGCCGCTCCAATGGTCTTTTCAGCCAATACATCTATAGATACCTTCTGAAAAGAGGCTGCTATATCTACAATCTGAGTTTTTGACAGGCTACCCAATTTTTTAACAAGATTTTTAACATGTGTTTTTACGCCACTAAAGCTAAAATTAAAACTCCTGTCATTTCTCAGTCCCTTTGGAATATTGAACTTGTAAGGATCTCCATTTTTTGACAATTTGTCTATAACTGGTCCACCAGGATATTCCAGTCCTAAAACCCTTGCTACTTTATCAAACGCCTCACCAACAGCATCATCTAAAGTTTTCCCTATAAGTTCATAATTACCAAAATTCTTGACATAAAATAGATGGGTATGGCCTCCGGAAACAACTAGTGAAAGAAAAGGGTATTTAATATTCCTGTTAAAAAATGGTGCGAATATGTGTCCTTCTATGTGATTTATAGGAATTATAGGCAGGTTGTTAGCATAGGCCAAAGCCTTTGCAAAAGACACACCCACAAGTAAGCTTGGCAAAAGTCCCGGACCAACTGTAACAGCAACATAATCAACGCTGCCAATATTAGCACCTACCTTATTAAGAGCCTCCTCCGTCAGATAAGCTATAACTTCTGCATGTTTCCTTGCTGCGAGTTCTGGTATTACACCACCGAATTTTGAGTGTATATCATTCTGGGAAGACACAACGTTACTGTAAATTTTATTGCTTTTATAAAATGCAACGGACGTATCGTCGCAAGACGTGTCAAAAGCCAAAATCATTTCAACACAAATATCACAGGAACCATGTATTTTTTCAATACGCCACTCATTTCATGCAAGGCTTCATAAGTTTTTTCATTGCAATGACCTATAGCTAAAATATCATTGTATCTTTTTAACATTCTTAAAGCTACCTCAATCTGACCTTTTATATACCCAACCTGTTTAATATCATCCAAAAAAACCCTTCTCCTTGCACAAGGAACATTAAACTTTTCTGCCTCAACACATCCCAAACTATCCTTTACAGTTACCGAATCAACGAAAAATAGATTGTGTTCTTTCAAAAATTCCATTATATAGTCAAGATGTTTAGAGTCCCTTAATATGGCAGAGCCCATATGGTTGTTCAAACCCAAAGCAGTTGGAATTATTTTGTATGCTTCCTCTAAGTGTTTGAATGTCTCATTTTTTGGTGTCCAAAGAAAAATAGCATCACTGCCAGGATTATCCTTTGGATAATCTTCGGGTTGACTTGGCATGTGAATCATCACAACAAACCCCTTCTTTGATGCTTCAATAGATAAACTACGAGTATACGGTGCATATGGAAGAAAGGAAAAGGCAAGTGGCAACCCTAAATCTTCAAATTTGTGCGCAAGCTCAACATTGTATCCCATATCGTCAATTACTATTGCAAGCTTCTTTTTCTTAAGCAGATAAAGTGAGCTTGCGCCAAAACAATGAATGGAAAAAAAGAGGGCTAATAGTGTTAACCCGATTTTCTTGAGCATATTATATCCTCTGCTTTAATAAGCTCTATAGCCCTTAACAATTGATAATCATTTTTAAGCTCTTTTTGCAAATTTATCTGTTTTTTACTCTTTTTACTCAACAGTTTTTTGATTTCTGGATTATTAAAATGATGCAATAGATTACTTTCCCTTATACTCACACCACTATTCTCCGGTATAATTTTAGCTTGATGGACAACTATATTTGGTCGTATGCCAATGGCTTGTATACTTTTTCCGTTTGGCGTGTAATACAAAGCTGTTGTGAGCCTCAAAGCAGAACCATCACCCAAAGGAATTATAGATTGAACTGAGCCTTTACCAAAGCTTCTAACACCCATTACTATTGCTCTCTTATGATCCTTAAGACAGCCAGAGACAATCTCTGCAGCAGACGCAGTTCCAGCATTTATCAAAACGACCATTGGATAGGTTGGCTCATCACCATCATCATGAGCATAAAAATATTGCACATCATTTTTATTCCTTCCTCTAATCGAAACTATGACCCCTCTTTTAATAAACAAATCACATACACCTACTGCTTCTTTTAACAATCCGCCTGGATTATTTCTCAAATCCAACACCAATCCACCAATTTTACCTAATTTATTAAGCGCTTTTCTTAGTTCCTTCGTAGTTCCATCTTGGAATTGGGTTATCCTAACATAGCCAATATTACCATACTTTTTATACTTTACACTTTTAACATGAATGATTGCTCGAGTTATAGTAAATTTTATTGGTTTTGCAGCTCCTTCTCTTAAAACGGTTAGCTCAACTTTTGTCCCTGGCTTTCCTCTGAGTTCTTTTACTGCTTGATCCAATGTCATACCTATCGTGCTTTCTCTATTAATCTTTATAATTATATCACCAGCTTTAATACCAGATTTGTAGGCGGGTGTATCTTCAATGGGTGAAACAACCGTGAGCACACCATCCTTCATCGTAACAACCATACCCAAACCACCGAACTCACCTGTTGTCATAATTTTCAACTCTTTGTATTCGCTCTTTGTCATATAAGATGAATGAGGATCGAGGGAACTTACCATACCCTTAATAGCATTATTGATTAATTTAACTTCACTTACGTTGTCTACATAATCGTGCTCAATTATCGCCATAACTTTTGCAAAAATCTTAAGCTTCTCATATTTTGGTGTCTCTGCCAAAGCTGAATAACTAATAAAAACAAACACTAAAGCGAGGGCTAAAACCCTTTTCATTTTAACAACCTCCTGTTTAAATAATTTAGTGGGTTCAAAGGTGTAGCGTGACGCCTAATTTCAAAATGCAATTTATTAGAAGTCATTCTACCTATACATTGATAAGCTTTGACTATTTTGCCTACCCCATACAAACACCTAACACCTCCATAAACGGTATAATAACCGTTCAAGTGATTTATTATAACAACTCCGCCGTAACCTGGCAAATTTCCTACAAAATCTATCTTTCCATAAGCAATTGATCTTACACAACTCCCTTTCTTAGCCCTTATATCAATCCCATCGTTCCTCGTATAAACCTTAAAAAGCGGATCGTATTTCCTGCCAAAATAACTTATAATTTTTCCTCTAACTGGCGGAGGAATCCTCTTCGCCAAAGCAGAAAATTCTCTTGAAACAAGCTTAGGGTTAATCGTAATTATATTTCTTCTGTTCTTTCTCCTCTCCTCGAGAAGCTCTTTTTTTCTTTTTTCTTCTTCCTCTTTAATGATTCTTTTAAGTAACTCTTTAAGGGATTCTTGCTGTTTTGTTATCTGTTGAATTCTATTTAAGTATTGCACCTTCTTATTTGTCGCTTGCAAAGCCAGAGCTTTTAGTTGGGACTTTTGTTTGTTCAATGCTGCTTGTTGATTCTCTATGTCATTAATAATTTCCTGTTTCATAAGTTTATACTTATTCAACTTTTCAATTCTATATCTTAAATAGCCCCTTTGGTTAATATAATTTTTAATTCTACTTTGCATATATTCTGCAACATAACCGTTCATATAGTTAAACCAAACGCCTTTGTTGTAATAGCGACTAACAAAAGAATATTTATAATAACTTCTCAACTCCCTTTGAAGCAACTTCTTTTGAACTACCAATTTAGCAGAAACCTTTCCTATTTCAAAATTTAAATTCTTTATTCTTTTATTTAAAGCGTTTAAACTTTTTTCTGTAGTATTTATCCTTTTTTCCAGATATACAATTCTTTTGTCTGTATTTTTTATCTGAATCATCAAATCTTGATATTGTTGTCTTATTTTTTCATAATTTATTTTTGTTCTTTTTAGGGTTTTGTTTAGGGTTTCAAGCTGTTTTTCTATAATTTTTTTATTAGCTGAAAAAGAGGGTAGGGCCAAAAGGAGAAAAATCAATAATACTATGCTAAATCTTTTCATCGTTTATCAAGAAAACTAAAACAGAGGATAAAAATGTAAAACCAAAACCTACGATTATATTTACAATAAACGTATCCCTTTGAACACTTTTAAACAATTCAATACTAATAAATGGCAATTTTCCGTAGCTTCCATATGCAAAATATAAAGCAAAAATTAAAACAACTGAGAATAGAAAACCATAAAAAGAAGGAACTATTGTCTCTTTTAAAAACAGCCTGAAAATAGTAAACCTTTTAATACCAAAAAACTTTAGTGTATCGTAATCAAACTTCCTGTTAGAATAAAATATGGTCATTATGGATAAAAACACTATGAATTCAACGAAATAAAGTACAGATATAACTATCTCTGAAAAATAAATAAACTTTGAATGAATAGATTCTATTTCTCCCAAAACATCTTTCGGGTAGGCTACACTTTCAACAATGGGATTTGTTATATCCACTTTAAACCTTTTAAAGTAATTTTCATTTGTGTATCTTGAATAAAAAAACACCTCTAAAGAATCAGGAAATGGGTTACCTACAAAGATATTTGGGTCAATATGAAATTTTTTTACCATCTGATCCAATGCCTTTTTTTTGTTGATAAGCTTAACACTCTTCACACCGTTTAATTGTTTAACCGTACTTACAAAATCCCTTAAGGCACTTTGGGTAATGTCTGTTTTCAAAAAAATATATAAGGGAACATTACTCTTTTTTTGCTGAACATAACTATTCATTGCTAAAAACACACCCATTATAACACTCATTGTTAACACAAAAGACACAAATATAAAAAACAATGCTATTTTTATATTATCCCTTTTCATATCTCAAATCTATGGTATAAAAATTCTCATCTATAGGATTCAATGTAGCAATAAGAAATGTTATACTTTTTTTCTCGTTTAAGTATCTAAACAAACGAATCACTTTGATTTTATAATCCAAAGACAGATACCTCAATGGCTCATCGGCCAAAACCAATGGAAAATTGTATATTACGCCCCTCGCAATGTTAATAAGCGATTGCTCGCTTATGGAAAGCTCATGGGGGTATTTATCAAGCAAGTGTCCGATTGATAACATATCGAATATCTCTTCAGACAGATAGAGATTTCTCTTTGTTAATTTGGTTATGGCTTTCAAATTATCTTTAACAGTCATATTAGAAATAAGCCTTATATCTTCAAAAATAATGCCTAAATACCGTCTTAAAAGTAAAATACCAGAATAATTCAAGTCCGTTACGTTAAAATCAAACACCCTAACAAAGCCACTGTCCGGCTTTTCTGCACCGTAAATCATCTTTAGAATTGTGCTTTTACCCGTTGACTGAGGCAAAATAATCTGGTTTATTCTATTTGGCACCACATGAAAACTCAAATTTACAAATATAGGTCTTTTTTTATAGCTCTTTGTTACCTCTATAAACTCAACCATTCAGAAATTCTTCTATTTTTTTGGCTATGACCTCTTTTGTGAAGCCGAATTTACAGAAAAGATCCTCCTTTGTCCCAGACTCACCAAACACATCCTCTATACCAATTCTCAACACGCGCGTAGGGTATTCTTTCATTAATACTTCACTAACAGCACTTCCCAAACCACCAATAATTGTGTGCTCTTCGATTGTAATTACCCTGCCCGTTTTTTTAGCAGATTCAACAATTGTCCCTCGATCTATAGGTTTGACAGAAGATGCATTTACAACCTCTACACTTATACCTTCTTTCTCCAAAAGTTTAGCAGCATCCAAAACAAGACTAACCATCATACCGCAAGCAACTACTGTAACGTTGTTTCCATGCCTTAAAACATCCGCCTTACCCAGTTCAAATTTATTTTTTTCAATAAAAACGGGTGACTTTGCCCTTGAAGTTCTAATATACACCGGGCCTTCTATATTAGCCGATTCCAAAACTGCCAAATAGGTCTCGTTATAATCCGCAGGAACGATAACCTTCATATTGGGCAAAGACCTCATTAAGGAAATATCCGCTATAGCCTGATGAGATCCACCGTCCTCACCAACGCTAATGCCCGAATGTGAGCCGCACAGGACAACGTGCAAATTCTGATAGCAAATTGATTGCCTTATGATTTCAAACGCCCTTCCCGTAATAAATACAGCAAATGACGATGCATAGGGCTTCAAGCCAGTCAAAGCCATACCAGCGGCCACACCTGTCATGTTGGCTTCTGCTATACCCATATTGAAAAACCTATTGGGAAATTGTTTTTGGAACTCTTTGGACTTTGTAGATCCACTCAAATCGGCATCCAGTACCACAACCCTATCGTCTTTTTTGCCCAAATCAACCAAAGCCATACCGTACGCCTCTCTTGTTGCCCTAAACTCCATTGTCCAACTCCTTTAGTGCCTTTTCTAATTCTTGATTTGAAGGCGGAACACCGTGATATTCTACTCTGTTTGCCATAAATGAAACACCATATCCTTTAACTGTTCTTGCAATGATTGCTGTGGGACTAACAACGTTACGCTTTGCTGTAATTAACGTGTCAATCAAGTTCTTATACACATGGCCCCCAATTTCATACGTCCTAAAGCCAAACGCCTCAAACTTTTCCTTTAAGGGCGATATATTCATTATATCCATCACCTTACCATCTATCTGAAGACCATTGAAATCTACAATTACAATAAGATTAGAAAGCTTGTAGTGTGAAGCAGCCATAAACGCTTCCCAAGTGATACCTTCCTGAAGTTCCCCATCACCCATAATGCAAAAAACCTTATATTTCTTTTTCAGAACTCTCGCTGCAAGAGCCATTCCTACAGCCTGGGTTATACCGTTGCCTAAAGATCCTGTCGATGCATCAACGCCCGGCAATTTCCTTGCATCCGGATGACCCTGAAGTGGCGACCCTAATTTTCTCAATGTCCACAAAAGGTCTTTTTCATAAAAACCGGCTTTTGCTAAAATAGCATACAGTGCAGGGCATGCATGTCCCTTTGATAAAACGACTCTATCTCTATCTTCCCATGAGGGACTTTTCGGATTGTAACTCATTATGCCACCAAAATATAATGCAACCAATATATCAACAACACTCAACGATCCGCCTGAGTGACCACTTTTAGCCTTATTTAACATAACAAGCACATCTTTTCTAATTTCCTTTGCTATATGTTCAAGCCCTCCGAAATCCTCCATACACTCCCCCTTTTTTAAATCAAGTCCAAAACGTACTTAAACATGTCATCAATTGTTGCTTTATTTGGCATAACAGCTTCAAAACCACACGATTCAATATAAGACTTTGTTGTTCTACCTATAGCGACTATATTCTTAATATTTTTTACAAATTGATAACTTCCAAAAGCCTCTTTTATATGCCAGAACGCCGATGGACTTGAAAACAATCCAAAATCAAATTCCCCCTTAGGCTCAAAGTATTTAGCTCTTTCAGGTATCACATTCTCATACACAGGAACAACGGCAACATTATCCAGCTCATCGTAGAGCTTGTTATACTTTACTGCTGTTATAACAAGGAGTTTACCCTTATCCTTCAAAAACTCAACAAGTGATGAGCCATAAAATTCTTCCGGGACATAATCCAACTTAAAGCCCTTTTCTATCAATGCATACGCCGTTTTATCACCAACAGCTGCAACTTTTTTGTCACATAAAAATCTAACTGAAATCTTTTTAAAGAAAAACTCAACTGCCCTTTTGCTTGTAAAAACAACCCAATCGGCTTTGTTGTCTATAATAAAATCAACACCTTTGAATTCCATTGATTCTGTAGGAAATATGTCCAAAGAATTATCGTAAATCTCAGTGTATTTTATTAAATCACTCTTATTTGCACTAAACAAAACCTTCGGTTTTTCATTTTTAACATCCCTGTTCAAAAATTCTATATCGCCTTCTAAAGAGTGCGTTAGGAAAAAATTATAACTATTTTCATCAATGTTACTACACTTAAGTAAGTATTTACGCTCAAAATCATTTTCAAACCAAACGTTATCCTCTATAGTGGGAAAAAATTTAAGTGGAAGAGACTTACTGACAGAAATTCTTTTCATTCTTTTTCTTCTCAACGTAATCTATAACGTTTGCAATTACAAACATTACACTGCTATCGCAACATGTATACCTTATGGTTTTACTCAAATCCTTTGGACAACCATACATCACACTCATACAGAATTCATCACCATCAAAGTAAGCATGCGCACCAATGGGATAGTTACACGACGCATTCAGCTGCCTTACAAAGGCCCTCTCTGCATCAATACATACCCTAGTCTTTTTATCCTCAAACCCCTTAATTTCCCTTTTAAATTCAAAACCCTTTAAAAACTCAACCGCCACAACACCCTGTCCTGCAGCTGGAATCATAAATTCAAGGTCATGCATATAACTATCATCGTAAAAACCCAACCTTACAAGGCCACTTTTTGACACAACAATGCCATCAACAACACCTTCCTTTAACTTTTTTAGCCTCGTATCCAGATTACCACGCAAATCAACAAACTCAACATCCCTCTTTACACGCAAGATTTCTGCCCTTCTGCGCAACGATGTTGTTCCTATTATTACACCACTTTCAAGTTCTAACAGGTTACCCTTTAAAGACACAAACGTGTCTTGGTAAAAATCTCTTTGAAAAACTACAAACTCAAAATCATCGCTATCATAAACACTCATGTCTTTTAGAGAATGGACGGCAACATCAACCTTCTTGTCAAATAAAGTCTTTTCTATCTTCTTAATAAACAACCCCTTTCCACCTAAACTATAGAGGGGTTTATCTATTTTATCCCCTTCAGTCTTTATAGGTACAATCTCGCATTCAAAACCCAACTGCTCAAGCTTCTCTCTTACAAAATTCACCTGCCACATTGCAAGCTTTGACGCCCTTGTCCCAATCCTTAATTGTTTTCTGAGAAGAAACATCTTACATCCTTTTTTGATTTACTTATATCAAACAATCTTCTTAACAGCTCAACATACAGATCGCCCTCTGGGTGATTCAAAAATCCCTTAATGTTCACTGTAGGCTCATGGAGTATTTTTGATAGTAGAGATTTAGTTAATTTATCAATACCCTCAAGTAGTTCATCATCAACCCTACTCTTATATATTTTCTTAAATTTGTAAATCTCTAACTTCCTTATCCTTTCAGCCATCAATCTTATCTCTTTAATCACATCATCATAATCCAATGACTTAACGTATTCTTTGTAAGCCTCAATCTCCTCATTAATAATTCTTTCAGCCAATTCTGCCTGTTTTTTTCTATATTCCAACGATTGATCAACTATATTCTTCAAATCATCGATATGTATAACCTTAACATTATACAACTTTTCAACACTTTGATCCGTATCTTGAGGAACCGCAAGGTCAACAATAACGACATCCCTGCCCTTAGGTATAAAATTGGGCTTTATAATGGACTCTTTTGAGGCTGTAGACGTAACAACAATATCTATACCATCAAAAGCATCCTTGAGATTATCAAGACCAAAAATACGCGCATTGTACTTTTCTGCAAGATCCAAAACATTTTCAACGGTCCTGTTTGCTATTGCTTTAATGATGGCACCGTGATCTGAAAAATGTTCGCAAGACAATCTATTCATCTCAGAGTTACCTATACTTAAAATCTTCTTTCCTTTTATCTTCATCAACTCATTAACCTTTAAAAATCCAGCATAGGCAACGCTAATCGCACCCTTTGAAATATCTGTTTTTGTCTTTACCACTTTGGCAGCATGGAATGCACGTCTCATTATCCTGTTTATTGTTACACCACTTGTATAAAATTCAACGGACCATTTATAGGACTCTTTTATCTGACCTAAAATCTGTGGTTCTCCAATAATCATAGAATCTAAAGATGCCGCAACCCTAAACACATGCCTGACAGCATCGATATCCTTTTTTATGTACAGATACTCCTTTAGTTTACCTAATTCTATACCAGAATGGTGGCTCAAATATTCCAAAATTTTATCAACAATATCGTATTTTGATACATAAAGAACCTCAACCCTGTTACAAGTGGAAAGTATCATAACTTCATCCAAACCATCTAAAGATTTCAATTTAAGGAGATATCTATCCAGCTTAGAGTTATCAAATGATAGTTTTTCTCTAATATCCAAAGGAGAGATGTTATAATTTGTACCTGCAACAACTATTTCGCTCATCTTGCCCTTTCTACAGAATAGTCAGCTATTGCCAAAAGATAATCTTTAAATTTAGAATCAGGAAGATTACCAATTGCATATTTAGCTAAATTTGCGTATCTTTGCGCTTCTTTTAAAGCACTATCTAATCCATATTCTTTAACCTCAGGGATAATTTCATTTAGCATTTGGTTATTCTTAGACTTAAAGAACTCCTCCAATTTCCATTTTAAGTCATTTTTATTCTCTATAGCATTTAAGACAGGCAGTGTAATTTTACCTTCTTTTAAGTCTATTCCTAAATCTTTTCCAACCTTTCTTGCATCACCCATATAATCAAGACAATCGTCTTTAATCTGAAAAGCCAAGCCAAGGTTTTTCCCATAATTTGATAAAACATCCAAATAATTACTTCCTGCAAGCAACCCACCACAGACACAACTCACTTCAACCAAAATAGCAGTTTTTTTATAAATTACTTCCAAATAATTATCGTAAGAAATATCAATATTATATGCCCTTTCAATTTCCAATACTTCTCCTTCTGTCAAGGTATAGGCAGCTTCAGAAATCCGCTTTGCTATCTCTTTATCGTACCTCAAAACGACATTATAAGCCAAAGAGAATAGGTAATCCCCCCCTAAAACGGCAGGTTTAATACCGAAGATACTGTTAGCAGAAGGCCTACCTCTCCTGAACAGCGCCTCATCGATTATATCGTCATGCAAAAGGCTTGCTGTGTGCACAAGCTCAATAACACTTCCAACAACCAATGCATCATTATCTCTATTAAAACCCAGAGCCTTTGACGTATAAAGCACAAGTAATGGTCTCAATCTTTTTCCACTATCAATCACCTGCCTATAAACATCAAATAGCAGTTTACTTACAGGTTTTACTACTTCCTTTAATTTCTCATCAACCCTACCAATATCTGATTTTATATCTGATTTAAGTTTAATATCCATTACTCTCCTTTACTATAGAAATACTCACAACTTCATCACCACTGTCTAAATTAATTAGTTTAACTCCACGTGCATGCCTACTTAAAACACTAATATTTACAGCATCCATTTTTATCATTTTACCGTTTTTGGTAATTACTATCACATCATCCGAATCGTTTAAAGAAAGGCTTTCAATTACCCTATCACTATTTTTGAGTTTTATACATTTAACACCCTTTCCACCACGTTTAATTTTTCTTATATCCTCTATCCTTAAAAGCTTGCCAATTCCATCCCTTGTAACAATTATAATCTTTGTATGTTCCTCTTTTCTAAACCTATCCGCACTTACAACCTTATCATTCTCCGTAAGTCTTATACCTCTAACACCCGAAGCCGTACGTCCCATATCCCTTATCTCATCTACATTAAATTTTATACATATACCAGTTTCAGTTACAATAACAACTTCATCATTTTCTTTAACGTCGAATACACTTACAAGCGAATCCTGCTCATCCAATTTAATGGCAATTTTACCATTCGATAGTATTTTCTCAAAATGCTTAAATGAGGAACGTTTAACTGTCCCAGATTTTGTGGCAAAGAACAAACTATCCGTTTCACTAATTGGAACAATCGTTTTTATTGTTTCTTGTGGTTGTAATTTAATAAAATTGACAATAGGTCTACCTTTAGAAGATGGAGACTGTTTTGGTATATTGTAAGCTTTGATTGCATAAACCCTACCGAAATTAGTAAAACATAACAGCGTATTCAAACTATTCGTTAAAAATATATCAGTTATATAGTCATTATCTGAAAATGTAGCTGCAATTCTACCCTTTCCACCTCTATTTTGCGTAGAATAGGTATCCAAAGGTACAGCTTTTATATAGCCCTTCTTTGAAAATGTTACTATAAGCTGTTCATCTTTTATAATATCTTCAACCGTAATATCCTCAATTCTATCCAAAATTTGGGTTCTTCTTTCATCAGCATATGTCTGTTTAACATATAACAGTTCACCCCTTATAACCTTTTTAAGAACACTTTTATCCTTCAAGATACTTTCATAATACGATATATCCTCCAAAACCTGTCTGTGTTCATCAACAATCTTCTGTTTCTCTAAAGCAACAAGACGTGCAAGCTTCATATCAAGTATAGCCTGTGTTTGTCTATCACTGAGTTTAAATCTAATTTTTAACTTATCTCTAGCTTCTTTGGTTGACTGAGATGATTTTATTATAGCCACAACCTCGTCTATATTATCAAGTGTAGTCAACAAACCTTCAAGTATGTGTGCCCTGTCTTTGGCTTTGGTTAAAAGATATGAGGTTCTACGTTTCACAACATCTATCCTATGCCTAATAAATACCTCTATTGCATCCTTTATATTTAACAATCTTGGTGTATTATCAACCAAAGCCATCATATTTATGCCAAAAGTCGTTTGTAGATTTGTGTATTTAAACAGTTTATTTAAAACAATCTCTGACTGCTCATCTTTCTTTAATTCAATTACAATTCTAATGCCCTCTTTATTTGACTCATCTCTTAAATCAGATATTCCATCAATTTTCTTATCCTTAACAAGCTGAGCGATACTTTGCAAAAGCAGTGCCTTATTAACCTGATACGGCAACTCATAAACTATTAAAGCCTTTCTATTCTTAATTTTCTCTTCTTTTACACGTGCCCTAACCTGAATTCTACCAATTCCTTTTCTGTAAGCATCCCTTATAGAATCAGTATCAAAACAATTGCCACCCGTTGGAAAATCTGGTCCTTTAATGTAATTTAAGATTTCATCAATGGAGATATTACCTTCCTTATCCAAGAAAGCTATACACGCATCTATCACTTCGGCTAAATTGTGCGGCGGTATTTTTGTTGCAAAACCTACTGCTATACCATCAGAGCCGTTCATTAAAAGATTTGGTATAAATGTGGGTAAAATGGCAGGTTCTTTTAGTGAATCATCATAGTTAGGAACGAAATCAACACTGTTTTTATCTAAATCCTTAAGCATTTCTTCTGCTAATTTTGTTAACCTAATTTCTGTGTATCTCATTGCAGCTGGGCTATCTCCATCAATTGAGCCAAAGTTACCCTGACCGTTAATCAATGGGTATCGCATAGAGAAATCCTGACTCATTCTAACCAAAGCATCGTAAACCGCCATATCACCGTGCGGATGGTATTTACCTATAACATCACCGACAACTCGCGCACTCTTTTTGTAAGGTTTATTATGCTCTAAACTTAACTCTTTCATGGCATAGAGAATCCTACGGTGAACGGGTTTTAACCCATCCCTTGCATCAGGGATTGCTCTACCAACAATAACGCTCATTGAGTAATCAAGGTAAGATTGCTGCATAGTATCTTTTATATCAATAGGTATTACGTTTGAGTCTGCAAATAAATCCTTCATATATCAACCTCAAATATCCAAATGTTTTACAAACTTTGCATTCTTTTCAATAAAATCCTTTCTCAGCTGGGGATTGTTTCCCATAAGCATATCAAAAACCTTGTCGGCTTCTGCAGCATCAGACACTGTTACTTGTAGTAAATTCCTACGTGCAGGATCCATAGTAGTCTCCCAAAGCTGCTCTGGGTTCATTTCACCCAAGCCCTTATATCGCTGTATTTCAAGTCCTTTTTTGGCTCTTTCTTCTATAAAACTTAACATATCTTTAACAATTTTAAACTCCAAAATCTCATCATTAACCTTTACCTTAAATGGTGGCTCTCCCAATAAATTTTTACTCGGAGCGTATTGACTAACTAATTTATACTCATGGGCATTAAAGAAATCCTTATTCATAAAAATCTCTTTTTCCTCATTGTCAATTTCATACCTAAAAATCAAAGAATCTCCCTCTGATTTAACTTCTTTTAAGACAATATCCGAATTTTCTTTTAAACAATCATTTAGTGCATTTTTAAGATTACTTAAATTGCTCAAATCAACATTTATTATAGACAAACATCTAATTATTTCCTCAGATGGATACTTTTTTGAGAGTTTTTCAACCATGCCTTCATAAACGAGAAGTTTATTTAGAATCTTTCTAAAATCTTCTTTAGAAATTTCTCTTTCATTAACAATAGGAATAAAACCCTCAATTCCTTTATTAACTAAAAATTCCTTCATCTGTTTCTCATCTTTAACGTAAAACTCCTTCTTTCCAATTTTACACCTATAAAGTGGAGGCTGCGCTATATAAATGTAACCATTTTCTATAAGTTCTCTAAAATACCTAAAGAACAACGTTAAAATTAACGTTTGAATATGGCTTCCGTCAACATCTGCATCGGTCATTATAATGATTTTATGATATCTGACATCGTCTATATTAAATGATTCATTAATACCTGCTCCTATTGCCGTAATTATATTTTTAATTTCCTCACTCTCTAAAACTTTTTTAAGGTTTGATTTCTCTGTGTTCAAAATCTTACCTTTAAGTGGCAAAATAGCTTGATACACCCTATCACGAGCTTGTTTAGCACTACCACCAGCTGAGTCACCTTCAACAAGAAACAATTCTGCCTTTAATGGATTTTTCTCTTGGCAATCAGCCAATTTACCCGGTAAACCTTTGGATTCAAAAACTGTTTTCCTTCTAACAAGCTCTTTTGCTTTCTTTGCTGCCTCACGTGCATTATACGCCCTTAAAACTTTTTCAATTATAACTTTTGCTAAAGTTGGATGTTCATCAAAATATTCATTAATTCTCTCATATAGATTAGTTTGTATAACATTTTGTATCTCAGTATTAACAAGTTTTGTTTTTGTTTGTCCCTCAAATTGTGGATTTGGTAATCTTACCGATAGTACCGCAGCTATACCTTCTCTAACATCGTCTCCAGAAAAAACAATATTATTTTTTACAAGACCAGAACTTTTTGCATATTTGTTTATTGTTTTTGTTAAAACAGATTTGAATGCAGATAGATGAACGCCACCTTCCACAGTGTTGATTGAGTTTGCGAATGTTAGAATGATTGAAGAATATACATCTGTGTAAACAAAAGCCACCTCTACATTTATATTGTCATCTTGAATATTGAAATATATTGGTTCTTCAAATAATTTCCTTTTTGTTTTAGAAAGGTAATTTATAAATTCAACTATACCTTTTGTATAGTGAAAAGTTTCAGATTTATCGGTTCTTCTATCTATCAAAGTTATCTTCACATTTCTATTTAAAAAGGCAAGTTCTCTAAACCTTTTGGACAATATTTCAAAACTAAAATCTGTTGTTTCAAATATCTCCTTGTCAGGTAAGAACGTTATTATTGTTCCTGTTTCTTTGGTTTCTCCTACAATCTCTAAATCACTTTTAGATATACCCCTTGCAAACTGCTGCCTAAATACTTTTCTATCCCTTTTGACCTCAACTATCAAGGATTCAGAAAGAGCATTAACAACGCTTATTCCAACACCGTGCAGACCACCTGAGACTTTATAGCTCTTACTATCGAATTTACCACCTGCATGGAGTGTTGTTAGAACCAGTGTTACAGCTGGTACTTTCTCTTCTGGGTGTATATCAACAGGTATACCGCGGCCATTATCCTCAACAGTAATTGAGTTATCTTCGTTTATATAAACGTTAATTGTATCACAGAAACCTGCCATAGCTTCATCTATTGAGTTATCTACTACTTCATAGACTAAGTGATGCAGACCCTCCACAGATGTTCCACCAATGTACATAGCAGGTCTTTTTCTTACAGCTTCTAATCCCTTTAGAACCTTTATATCTTCTGCTGTGTATTGCTTCAACTTTGTAACTCCTCCGTAAGATTTATTACATTATAGCCATTATATAAACCCAATGTAGTAACAAATATTTGATTTGGTAAAGATTTTATGATTTCAAAAGCCATTTCTTGAACATCTATGTCTAAATCTCCCTCCAGGTCATCAATTAAAAAAATAGGCAAAAGCCCGCGTGAATTATACATTTTTAGTATTGCCAATACAATACATAAGAGGGTAATTTTTTTTTCACCCACTGATGAATAGTAAAACATATTCATGTTGTCTATTGTAATTTTTAGTGTGTCCTTTTTTAGGGAAACAAACATCTTTCTTTTTAATAATTCTTCTTTAAGTGTAGATTCTCTAATTTTTCCTTCAAAATAAGATATATTGAGTTTTTTTTTATGAAATTTGTTAAAACAATTATACACATCGTTTTTTATTGATTCTACTAATTTAACCCTTTTTTTTGAGATTTCTTTTATTGTTTCAGTTAGCTTTTCATTTAGTATTTTGATAGCCTTTTTGTTTATATTGTTTTCTTTTATTAGACTCTTCTTTGTTTTTATAAGTTTTTTGTACTCTATAACTTTGTCTATTATGGTTTTGTCTTGAGCAAATACCCCTCTGTCAATAAGAGAGAACATATAATTTTTATTTTTAAAGGATATAAATGAATTGATTGAATAGTCAATGCATGGAAATTGTTTTTTTAGGTCAATAATCTTGGCTAATTTGCCATTTAGCTTTATTTTTTTTATATTTTCTTCGTTGATTGTTATGTGAACTGTGTTGTTTATTAAATTGGCATTTAAATATGTAGGTTTGTTTAAATCTTTTTTTACTCTGTTGAGATTTTTAAAGAAAGGGTGTCCATTTAAGCAAAAGTATATTGCTTCTATTAGATTTGTTTTTCCTGTTCCGTTTTTGCCTTTTATTATATTTATCTTTTCAAACTCGCTTTGGAAAAATGAGAAGTTTCTAAAATTTGACAGTATAATTTTTTTTATCATTCTATAATTGGTGTCATTATGTACTTGTATAAAAAATTATCTTCGCTAGCTTCGAACATTATTGGTTCTTCTGATGTTCTGTATAGCAATGTAACTGTTTTTGGTGTTATTTGGTTTATGAAGTCCAATACGAATTTTGAGTCCAATTTTATTATTAGATTGTCATTAGCTTTTATTGTGCTAAAGTTTATTTTGTCTTCTGCTATTTCTCCTTCTTGATTTTGGCTTGATATTAGTAATTCTTTTTCGTTTGCGTTTATGTTTATAGAAATTTCTCTGTTTTCGCTGAGTACAGAACTTCTTTTGACTGCTTCTTTTAGTTCTTCTCTGTCTAGTTCTATAATATTTGATGTTTCTTTATCCAATAGAATTTGGTTATAGTCTGGAAAGTTACCTTTGATAATTTTGGAATAGATACTTATATTACCGCATTTTATATATATTTCTTTTTCGCTTGAGTAGATTTCAGTTATTCCTTCTATGGGAATTTTGTTGATAAGATTGGCTCCACTATTTTCTATTATGAATTCTGTTTCTATTTCAGTTTTGTTTTCAGTACTTACATTAATTAATCTGTAGTGATCTGTTGCTGTTGCTTTTGTTACTTTATTTTTTATTTCTAAATATATTCCTGTGTATTCCCTTGCTATGTCGTTTTTATCTGGACAAAATATGGTTTCTTTTATGAGTTTTTTTAGTTTTTCTGCTTCAATATTGCAGATTTTGTTTTTATTTGTATCTTTTTTGGTTTCTGAAAATAATTCTGGATTTAGTGTTTTGAGTTTTGTCTTAAAGTTTCCGGAGGATATTTTTAGTATGTTGTCCTCCTTTTTTATTTCAATGGTTTCGTCTTTTATTTCTTTTAGTATGTTTGTTATCTTTTGCGGGTCTGTGAGTATTTTTAGGTTTTCTTCTTGGTCTGTGTTTAGTGTTTGGGTGAGTTTTGTTATGTTATTTTGGGATTTTATTTCCATTTTGTTGTTTCTGGTTTCGATTAAGACGTTGTATAGACTACTTTCCTTATCTTTAGATATTGAGAAAGATGCATTTATTATAGCTTCTCTTAGCTCCTTTGTTTTTATTAACATTATTTTACCCTCCTATTCTATTTGTTTATTTAATAGAGTAAAAGTAATAGAGCTTATCATTTTGTCAATTTGTGGGTTTTGTTTGTTTTGTTTGGTTTTTTATTTTCTTTTACCTTGTTAATTTTTGTCTTTTTATTGTTAGTTTTATTGTTTGTTTCTTTTTCTTTGTTTAAAATTTTGTTTTTTTTGACAACTTTTTTATATGTTTTAGACATTTGTTATCTCTTTTTCTATTTCTTTGATTTTTTCCCTTAATTCGGGGTTTTTTTCTATCTCTTTTTCTATTTTTTTACAGGCGTTTATTATTGTTGCATGACTTTTGACTCCGAATTTGGCTTTGATTTCAGGAAGTGAGTTTTTTGTTATTTTTCGCGTTAAATACATTGCTATTTCTCTTGGTATGAGTATTTCCTTGTTTCTTTTTGATGATTTTAGTTCTTCAATGCTGATTTCAAAGTGTCTTGCTACGGTTTTTTGTATATTTTCTGCTGTGAGCATTTTTTCTTTTCTCATAACTATGTCTTGGAGTGTTGTTTTAACTAAGGATAGTGTTACGGATCTTCGCATTATGGATTTGAACGCTGAAATTTTTATAAGTGCACCTTCTATTTCTCTGACGTTTGAGCTTATGTTTTGTGCTATAAACTCTACAATTTCCGGTGATAGTTTTAGGTTAAACAGTTCTGCTTTTTTTTGTATAATGGCAATACGGGTTTCAAGCTCTGGGGGTTGTATGTCAACTATTAGTCCCCAACTAAATCGTGATTTTAGCCTATTTTCTATATCCTGTATTTCGCTTGGTGGTTTATCGCTTGTTATAACTATTTGTTTTTGGCTTTCGTATAGAGAATTGAACGTGTGAAAAAACTCTTCTTCAGTCCTTTCTTTTTTTGATATGAACTGTATATCATCAATTAGTAGGCAGTCTAAATTTCTATATTTGTTTCTAAATTGTGCCATTTGTTTGTGCTGTATTGAGTTTATGAGTTCATTTGTGAATTCCTCAGAGGATATGTACAGGACTTTTGAGTTTGGTTTGTTTCTTTTGACGGCGTTGCCAATTGCGTGTAATAGGTGCGTTTTGCCTAATCCTACGCCACCGTATATAAATAAAGGGTTATAAGCTTTGGCAGGGTTTTCGCTTACAGCTACACTTGCAGCATAGGCCAGTTGGTTGCTTGGTCCTACAACAAAGTTTTCAAATGCGTATTTTATGTTAAGATTGTCTTTTTCGTTACTTTTTATAACAAGTTCTATTTTTGGTAGTTTACCAAATACGGTTTTTAGGCTTTTTTTAAATTCATCTTTGTATTTTTCTTTTAATAGTTTTTTAACTGAGTCATTGGGAATAATCAAGCTGATTTTGACGGGTGATACATCTAAAGGTTCTATTAAGAATAGCTTTTCTATATCCTGCGTTTCTACGCTGTTTTTAAGTAAATCTATAACTCTTTCCCACATAACATCACATTATATTAAATCTAAACTACTATTTCAATTTTAATAAAAATTTGTAAAATAAACGTATGCAGGGTATATGTTCTGCTTTTTCTTTTCTTACTATAATACGTTTTCGCTGTGAATTTGACCCAGAAGGCGCGGTTAAGTATTTTCCTCTTGTTGGTGTTTTTATAGGTGGTTTTCTATACCTTTTTAGTTTTTTAAAAAGCCCGTTTTTTCAGATTATCTCTATTTTATGGTTTGTCTTTATCACAGGTGGTTTACATCTGGATGGCTTGGCAGATACGTCAGATGCTATTTTTAGTTGTAAATCAAGGAAAAGGATGCTTGAAATAATGAAGGACTCAAGGATAGGTACGTTTGGTGTCTTGGCTTTGATTTTGGATATTTTAGTTAAATTTGTTTCACTATTTTTTGTTAAAGACACCTTAGTTTTAATTTTTATACCCCCAAGCAGTAGATTTTTGGCTTTGTATTTAATGAAAAAACTTCCGTATGGAAGACAAAATGGAACAGCAAAGGTGTTTTTTAAGGAGTTTAAATTTACTGATTTCTTGATTGGATACGCTGTTATTGTTGTTTCCTTTTTTGTTTTACCCCTGTATTTGTCTGTATTTGTGAATGTTGTGTTTTTTGCTTTTGGTTTTTTGGTGTATGAGTATTTTAAGCATAAATTGGGTGTTGTCACTGGTGATATTCTGGGTTTTTCAATGGAGGTTTCGGAAACTTTACTGATTTTTGTAGCTTCCTTGTATTTTGCCTACACTTAGCTTTGTATTTAAAAGGTTTTGAATTTATCTTAGATACATCAACGTGAATTTTTAATTTTTCTATATGTTCGTTCAATAATGTATCTTTATGTTTTGATTTATTGAAAATGTCGTTTTCATTTGTTAGAATAGCAATGCAGCAGGGTAGGAGTGAAATATTAATTTATTTAAAATGGGGGTGTGTCAGTGAAGTATGTTGAGTGGTTAGACGAAGTTACGGCTGATGATGTCCATAAGGTCGGTGGTAAAAATGCATCTTTGGGCGAGATGATTAGAGAGTTAAAGGCAGAAGGAGTCAATGTCCCCTACGGCTTTGCTTTGACGGCAGATTCTTATTGGTATCTTGTTGATTCAAATAATTTGCGTGAGAAGATCTATGAAGCTTTAAAAGGCTTAAATACTCATGATATTAACGACCTTAAAGAAAAAACAAAAAAAGCGAGAGAATTAATTTTTAAAGCCAAATTACCCGATGATCTAAGGAATGAGATTGTTGAAGCTTATAAGAAGCTTAGTGAGTATTACGGAGAGGATGAAAGTGATGTTGCCGTTAGGAGTTCAGCTACGATTGAAGATATCCCAGATGCTTCATTTGCAGGCCAGCAAGACACATACTTAAATGTGAAAGGTGTTGATAATGTTATTCATTATGTGAAAAGTTGTTATGCTTCCATATTTACTGACAGAGCCACGTCTTATAGACAGGATAAAAACTTTGACCATTTTAACGTAGGTTTGTCTATTTGTGTTCAAAAAATGGCACGTAGTGATTTGGCGGCAAGTGGTGTTATGTTTTCGTTAGACCCAGAAAGTGGTTTTGATAAAGCTGTTGTAATTAATGCAAGTTACGGTCTTGGTGAGAATGTTGTTTCTGGTAAGGTTAATCCAGATGAGTTTATTGTATTTAAACCAACATTAGAGAAAGGCTATAAGGCTATAATCAATAAAAAATTGGGTTCTAAACTTACAAAGGCAGTTTACGATGAAAACGGCGGCATAAAGGATATTGATACCACGGATGAAGATAGAAATAGATTTTGTTTAAACGATGACGATATCCTAACTCTTGCTAAATGGGCAGTTGGTATAGAGAGCCATTATACAAAGAGGAATGGAAAATATACGCCCATGGACATAGAGTGGGCAAAAGACGGCAAAACTGGGCAGTTGTTTGTTGTTCAGGCAAGGCCGGAAACAGTTCAATCGAGAAAGAGCTTAAGCGTTCTTGAAACGTACAAACTCAAAGAGAAGGGTGAAGAGATTGCAGAAGGTATAGCCGTTGGAAGCAAGATTGCTTCAGGACCCGTTAGGATAATAGACACGCCTGAAAAGATGGATGAATTTAAAGATGGTGAGATTTTAGTTACTGATATGACAGACCCAGATTGGGAGCCAATAATGAAAAAGGCTGCGGCAATTATTACAAACAGGGGTGGAAGGACTTGCCATGCAGCTATTATATCAAGGGAATTGGGCGTTCCAGCCATTGTTGGATGCGTAGATGCAACTGAAAAATTGCAAGATGGTCAAGAGATAACAATATCTTGTGCGGAAGGCGAAGTGGGTTATATTTATAATGGGAAACTCGACTATGAGATTGAGGTAATTGATCTTTCTAAGGTTAAGAAACCGAAGACTCAGATAAAAATGAACTTAGGTAACCCTGCAATAGCTTTCCAAACGGCAGGTGTTCCGAATGACGGTATAGGACTTGCAAGAATGGAGTTTATAATAAGCTCATTTATCCAGGTTCACCCACTTGCTTTAATACATTTTGATGAATTAGAGAACAAGAAAACAAAAGAGATCATTGAAGAACTTACTAAGGGTTATAAAGAAAAGCCAGAATACTTTATAGATAAACTTGCATATGGTGTTGCCATGCTTGCCGCAAGTGTTTATCCAAATCAGATTCTTGTTAGGATGAGTGATTTTAAAACCAACGAGTATGCTAACCTTATAGGTGGAGAAGAATTTGAGCCAAAAGAAGAAAATCCTATGATAGGCTTCAGAGGTGCTTCAAGGTACTATTCAGATGCCTATAGAGAGGGGTTTGCCCTTGAATGTGAAGCAATGAAGAAGGTCAGGGATGAGTTTGGTTTAACCAACGTTGCTTTGATGATACCGTTCTGCAGAACATCTGAGGAAGGCAAGAAAGTTATAGAGGAAATGAAGAAAAATGGACTTGTCCAAGGTGAAAATGGACTTCAAGTATATGTCATGGCAGAAATCCCAAGCAATGTGATGTGTGCTGATGAGTTTGCCGAAATTTTTGATGGTTTCTCAATAGGATCAAACGACTTGACACAGCTTACGTTGGGTATTGACAGGGATTCTGGCCTTGTGGCGCACCTCTTTGATGAGCGTCATATAGCGGTGAAGAGGATGATATCTATGCTAATTGAAAAAGCACATAAACATGGCAAGCCTGTTGGTATATGCGGCCAAGGTCCAAGCGATTTACCCGATTTTGCCGAGTTTTTGGTTAAGCAAGGCATTGATTCTATGAGCTTAAATCCAGATAGTGTTATGACCACGATTGTAAATATAAAAAAACTTGAAGAGAAACTTGGAAGATAGAGCGGGAGGCTTTCAAGCCTCCTTTTTTACTTTTGGAGGTAGTGCATGTATGAGGATGCCTTTGCAATTTTGAAAAATTCCAATTGTGATTTTTTTGACATATATTTAGAAGATTCTTTTGTGAGACTTGTTGAGGCAAAGAGTGGTAAGATTGAAAATGTTAAAATTAGCCACGATAGGGGTGTAGGCATAAGGACTGTAAAGGGTTTGAGCGTTTTATATTCATCATCGTTTGATACAAGTGGAGAGAACGTGTATAAGATGAGCAAGTTTTTGACGAGTGTTTCAAGTTCCAGCAGCGGTGTGCTTGTTTTATCTGAAGATAAAGAGAAGAGCGTAGATATGTGCAATGAGTACAAACCTCCTATTGAGAAGATTAAAAGCATTTACGATGATTTCTGTGGTATTGCGTATAAAAAGAAGGAAATAAAGCAGGTCAGTATGACCTTTTCAGATAGATTGAAAAATGTAGAAATAATTAACGAGACAGGTGAGCGTCTGAAGGAAAAAAGGATATATACGGTTTTATACTTCGAGGTAACTGCGGTTGATAAGGATAATTATCAGACATTTAGGAGGCCTTTTAGTTATCTCGGTGGCTTTGAGTGTTTTAAAAACATAGATTTCAAGAAATTGGCTACAGAGACGAGTGAGAAGTTGATCGAGCTTTTGCATGCGCCGCCTTTGAAGGCCCAAAAGATGACGATAGTTTTGTCAAGCAATGCAGGCGGTACAATGATACATGAGGCTGTTGGACATGGACTTGAGGCAGATCTTGTTTATGAATCCATGAGTGTTTACAAGGGTAAATTGGGACATAAAGTTGCAAATGAAAAGATAACCGTTGTTGATGACTCCACAAGACCCAAGATGAGGGGTTCGTTTTACTTTGATGATGAAGGAACAAGGTCCCAAAACACATTTCTAATTGAAAATGGGATTTTAAAGGGGTATATGTTCGACAAGATGTATGCCAAGTTTGCAGGCAAAGAGTCTACCGGTAATGCCCGTAGGGAGTCTTTTAGATTTCCACCTATTGTGAGGATGTCTAATACGTACATTTTGCCGGGCAATGATAACCCTGAAGACATAATTGCCTCTGTGGATGACGGTTTATTTGTTGTTAGGATGGGTGGTGGCCAGGTTAATCCAACTACAGGTGATTTTGTCTTTGAGGTAGCTGAGGGTTACACAATAAAGAATGGAAAGATTGGATGCATGGTTAGGGGTGCAACGCTTATAGGAAATGGACCTAAAGTGTTAGAGGAAATTGATATGGTAGGCAGTGACTTTGGCGTAGAGGTTGGAACATGTGGTAAGGGTGGCCAGGGTGTTCCTGTGACGGATGGCGAACCGACTTTGAGAATACCATCTATTATGGTTGGAGGTAGCACGCTATAAGGTATGCTGCATTTGTATCGTACAGTGGAACGAACTACTGCGGTTTTCAAATTCAGCCTAACTGCTTGACCATTCAAGAAGTTTTAGAGAAGTCACTATCTAAAATATTTAAAGTTCCTATGAAAATTAATTATGCTGGTAGAACGGATGCGGGTGTTCATGCCTTTAGACAGGTTATCGATTTTTCACCGCCTTTTCCAATAAATCAAAACGCTCTTTTTAAAGGTTTAAACTCTATTTTACCTGAAGATATAAGGATTTTGGGGGTGTTTAATGTAGGTGGCGATTTTCACAGCAGATATTCTGCGAAATTTAGGGAGTATATGTATTTTATCTTTAACGGCAGGGTGTTGTCGCCGTTTTTAAAAGACTACGTATGGCATGTACCTTTAAAGCTTGATGTTGAGAGGATTAGGGAATTTCTATGTGGATTCGTGGGTAAAATGGATTTTTCATCGTTTGCCAATGAGCCTAAGGATAAAAATTGCATTCGAGAAGTGTATTTTTTTAGGGTTAAGCGTTATAAGGATTTTGTTATATTTCACCTGCGCGCAAGCGGTTTTTTAAGGGGCATGGTGCGCAATATGGTTGGATTGGCGGTTGGTTATTCCCTTATGCGCTTGCAAAAAGATGAAAGCGGTAATATAATTTTCGATGTTGGAAATGTTAAATC
>JALVTR010000110.1 GCA_027035885.1 Desulfurellales bacterium | reverse complement strand
ATCCAGAATTCTTTGATTTAATCGAAAACTCCATAAAATCGACACAAAAATACTGCTTAGGAAACTGTGCTATATTACTTTCCGCCCACTCATTGCCTTTAAAACTATTAACTTCACGAAAAGACCCTTACAAACACGACATAGATGTGTTTTTGAATTATTTAAGAAAAAGGCTTAAAAAACCTGTTTTTTTGTCATTCCAATCTAAATTGGGACCTATAGAATGGCTCAAACCAACAACAGAGGAAATGATTGAAAAATTATCGAGAGGTTTTGACAACATAATTGCTGTTCCTATAAGTTTTACAGCTGAAAATACTGAAACAATCTTTGAAATTGATAAAATTTACAAAAAAAAGGCATTAAAACTTCACACGAATTTGATTAAAGTCAGTTGTTTCGATGATAAAGATGATTTTATAGAGCTTTTATCTACTGTTTACAGCTCCTTTTTCAGATAGAAACTCTCTAAACTTTTCTATCCACTTAGTATTATTTGGGTCATACTTTAAGAATTCAAGAAGGTCAACTACACGTTGAATTGTTATAGGGTTCAGATAGTGCTCTATAGAACATGCATCATCAATTGCTACTGAGTCATCAACCTGTAAAACTTTTGCCAAAAATTCAGTTAGAATCTCGTGACGATTTTTAAGCTGTCTCCCCACACTTTCTCCCAACTCCGTAATCTCTATGTATCCATAGTTTTCATGGATAACTAAACCTTTATTCTCCAAATTTCTTACCGCATTTACCACAGAAGGCATTTTTACGTTTAAATATTTTGCAAGGTCCCTAACTCTTACAACTTTACTTGCTTGGGAAATATTATAAATAGCCTTCATATAATCTTCTATGGATGGAGTCAATTTCGTCTTCTCCATATAATTTATTATAAACAAATGTTCAAAATAATCAAGTTAATTTTCAAGCTTGGGCGATTCTTCTTCCAATTCTACCTTCTCTATTTTTTCAAACTGGTCAGAAATCTTCTTTGTCGTAACATGGACTTTGCCCGCATCATCATGTAAACGTTCAATGTCTTTAATAAGCTTTTCCCATCGCTGTCTATATAGAGAAAAGTTCTTCGAGAGCTTAATCAATTCCTCTTGAATCCTTTTTGCTTGCTTTTTAGTTTTAATATCCCTGACAATAACCTGAACTGTGGTTAAAAGAGCCATTAACGTTGTGGGTGAGGCAATCCAAATGTTTTTTCTGCGTGCATAATCTATTATATCACCACAATATGCGTTAACAAAAGCAAAAATTGCTTCAGCTGGTAAAAACAAAATGGCCATTTGTGCAGTTTCACCCTTTACAATGTATTTGTTTGCTATGTTGTCTATGTGCTTTTTCAAATCTGCCTTAAATGCATTTTCGTAGCGCGTTCTATCCGCATCCTGAGCCTGTGTCAGCCGAACGTAATTTTCAAGGGGAAATTTTGAATCTATAGGAATTATACCCATCTCTGGGGCTTTCACTATGGCATCCACAACGAACTTTT
>JALVTR010000109.1 GCA_027035885.1 Desulfurellales bacterium | reverse complement strand
GTTCCCCTATAATGTTTTGACTTTAAGTTCTCCTTACTGACTTTAGACGCCAACTTAGATAAACATAGGAGCCTATCAGGCGGGATTGTGTTTATAAATGTAAGCACGAATTTATTCTTTAACATTGACCTAAATATACGATAAGCAATATCTTGCTTATCTATAGTATCGCCGTGAGCCATAAATACATTGTAGTTACCCATCTTTTCTATTAAACCGTCTTTTATAACTCTAATATCTATGTAATCACATATTTTCTCAAGCTTATATTCATGATTACCTTCAAATAATATTAGTTTAACCCTATTAGATATAAATTTTAACGCGTTTATGAGTGGTAAATGATGGGGATAAATGAAGTTATTATATCCAAAGTAAAACTCAAATAAATCGCCTAGAATATAAATAGCGTCAAACTCGGTATATTTGTCAAGTAAAAAATCTATAACCCGTTTTGAGATTGGGTAGTGAGCATCAGAGAGAAAAAGACATCTCATAGCCTTTGCTTTACAATAAAAATTCTTCCAAAAACAACTCCAAAAATAAACCCGCCAATATGGGCAAACCAAGCAATACCGCCCATAGAAGCGGAACCCATCCACAATATTCCATTAAGGTATTGTATAAAAAACCACGTTACAATAAAAAACCAAGCTGGAATTTTAAGGAAAGTTAAAAAAAAGAATATAATGACAAGAGTTAAAATTCTAGCCCTTGGGAAGAACATTAAATAAGCCCCCATAACAGCCGATATTGCTCCACTTGCACCAATCAATGGAATGTGAGAATGTGGAGTAACAAAACCTTGAGCAAATATAGAAATTAACCCACCAATAATATAAAAAAGCAGGTAATTAACATGACCCATTTTATCCTCTACATTGTCTCCAAAAATCCACAAAAACCACATGTTTCCTAATATATGAAAGAACCCGCCGTGCATAAACAATGAATTAAATGCTCTGATAAAAGAATCAAAAAACATATGTTCATCGAATATAAGGTATGGTATAAATGCGTGTCTATATATAAAAAGCATGAAGTTGGGTCTACTTAATTCATAGAAAAATATCAACACATTTATTAAAATAAGCATATAATTTACAATAGGCTTTGAATCAGATGGAATATCATCTTTTATGGGAAACATGCTTTTTTCCTTTTTCTAAAACAAATTTAAGTGCAAAATAAGACAGAGTTGATGCAGCCAAACCTATAAATACACTACCTACAAATATATCAAAAAACACGTCTCTACCGCTATTTAAGTAATGTTCCAAAGTGAATGGCCTTATGTTAAAAGTTGCATCACTATTAAGTATAAATGAACCCAGCTTAAAGTCGGCATAATACACAGGAGCCAAAGTCCAAGGATTGTTCATCCAAGAGCCCGTAATAGTAGCTATTTTATTAAGCCTAAAGAGAAAAGATAACACAATGGCTAAAATAGTATGAAAACCAAAAAATGGAGAGATAGAAATATAAACTCCTACAGCAAAAGATAAAGCTGTTTTATGTGGAGAATCATCTAAAGATAATAGTTTTTTTAAAATCTTTTTGTAGTTTACAATATGCAAACTTAACCTTTTTTAAACAGAGATTTTATGGAAAACCCATCCCGATTCAATTTCTCAATTCCTTTGGAAGCTACAGTATCGTTAGGATCTATTTTTAAAGCCTCTTTAAAATAATGAATAGCGGATTTTTTCAACTTTACAGTTAAGTACGTTTCACCAAGATAAGCATAAGCCTCTGATTTCCATGGGTTTAATTCTATTGCTTTTTTAAAGTGCCTAACCGCCCCATGGTATCTTTTCTTTTTAAACAAAGCCAGACCCATGAGCATATTAACTTCATAATCATCCTCATCGATAGATTTTAAAATATCTATTGCAGAATTATAATCACCGTTGTTTATGAACACATGGGCTTTTTTCTTTATAACATTAACATCGTTTCTTTTTTTGTTTTCTTTTTCATCTTTATCCAAATTCCTGCCTAAATTTCCTTTAAGAAGATTATAGGCAAGAGCTATCTCTTTAAAACGTTGTTCTTTTTCCTTTCTATCCTCATCGCTACATGCAGTATCCGGATGAAATTTTTTAGCGAGCACAATAAATGCTTCCCTCAACTGCTCCTCGGATATATTGTAATCAATACCTAAAACTTCATAAGGGTTCACTTATATCCCTTAAATCTCCTTTTAAGTTTGTTTAAAATGTTGTTCTCAAGCTGTCTTACGCGTTCTTTGCTAATGCTATACTTTTCCCCTATCTCCCTAAGAGTTCTTGGCCTACCGTCGTATAAACCATACCTTAACTTAATTATGTCTTTTTCTCTTTCTGGCAACTCTTCCAAAAATTCGCTGACTTCCTCTATCAAAGACTCTTTAATGTGCTTTTCCTCTACAGATTCTTCCTCCAAACTAATCAAATCCCCTAAAGATATATCATTGTTATCCCCAACGTAGTTATCCAAAGATTCAAACCTAAAACGTGTAAGTTCAGCATTCTTCAATTCCCTTTCACTCAAATCTGAGATTACCATTAATTCTTCTTCCGAAGGTTCTTCATTAAACACCTTTTTGTATTCATCCTTTAAACTATCTAATTTTTGAAGCCTGTTTTTAGCTTTAAGTGGTATTTTTATTGGCACACTTTGTTCTGTTATATATTTCATGATAGATTGTTTAATCCACCAAGCGGCATAGGATATGAATTTAACATCTTTATCTGGGTCAAACTTTTCTGCTGCTTTGATTAAGCCTAAGTTCCCTTCGTTTATAAGATCCATTAATGGAACTCCTAAACCTTTATATCTTTTAGCTAAACTTACAACAAATCTTAAATTGTGTTTAACGAGTTCTTTAATTGCTTCTCTGTCACCCTTTTTTATCTTATAACCAAGTTTTTTCTCCTCCTCTTGGGGTAAAACAGGTATTTTCGATATTTCCTTTAGATAATTAGACAAGGCACTACTTTCTAAAGCATCTATATCCTCTTCAAGTTGAAAATTTTTTACCTCTTCTATCTTTTTACTTTCCATCTAGTGTAATTCCTTGAATCTTCAAGAATAACCCCATATTTTGCAAGTTCATTTCTAATTTTATCGGCAGTTTCATAATTTTTATTTTTTCTCGCAATTGCACGCTCCTCTATCTTTCTTTTAACCCAGCTTATATCTATATTATCCGGTATAAACCAATTTGCAGATGAAGTATCAAATACGCCCAAGACGTTAGAGATTTTATTAACATCATCTAAGAATTTTTCTTTATATCCCTTAAACGGTTTTTTGCTATTTTTTTCTACATTATCCAGATATTGGTTGAACAATCTAATAGTCGCAAAAACTTCGCCGATAGCCTTTGGAGCGTTAAAATCATCATCCATAGCTGACTCAAAAAGTTCAATCAAAGAATTTAAAGCACACTCAAAATCATTATCTCTCTCACCATCCTTGAAAAACTCTGTTTCTTCAAGCCTCTGTATAAAATTATAAAATCTGTTCAATGCTTCCTTTGCTGCATCCAACCCTTCAAATGAAAAATCTATAGGACTTCTGTAGTGCGTTAAAAGTAAAAAATACCTTAGCGTCTCACCGTTGTATTTTTTAAGCACGTCTCTAAGGGTAAAGAAGTTCCCCAATGACTTGCTCATTTTTTCCTTATCTATCCTTACAAATCCGTTGTGTATCCAATATCTGGCAAAAGGTTTACCTGTAGCTGCCTCGCTTTGGGCTATTTCATTTTCATGATGCAGAAAAATTAAGTCTTCTCCGCCACCGTGAATATCAAAGGATTCACCTAAGTATTTCATACTCATTGCAGAACACTCAATATGCCAACCAGGCCTACCTTTACCCCATGGAGATTCCCACCATGGCTCTCCCTCTTTAGATTTTTTCCACAAAGCAAAATCTAAAGGGTTTTTCTTTTTTTCGTTTATTTCAACCCTTGCTCCGCTCTTTAACTCATCTATATTTTTATGGGAAAGTTTGCCATAATCTTTAAATTTCTCAACGCTGTAATACACATCACCGTCAATATCATAAGCAAAATCTTTGTCAATCAATCTCTTTACTAATCCTATAATATCATTTATGTGCTCCGTTGCCCTTGGCTCATAAGTAGGCTTTTCTATGTTTAGTTTTTTCATGTCTCTATAATATTCTTCTATGTATTTTTCAGATATTTCTCTACAATTTTTATCCTCATTATTTGCTCTATTAATAATTTTATCATCTACATCAGTGAAATTTTTTACAAATATAACATTGTACCCTTTATGCTTCAAGTATCTATATATAATATCAAACGCTACCGCACTCCTTCCATGTCCAATATGACAGTAATCATACACCGTAACGCCACATACGTACATTCCAACTTTTTTACTGTTTAAAGGCTTAAATTCCTCTATTTTTCTCGAGGCTGTGTTATAAATTTTTAACATACCTTATCACCTCAAAACGTATTTTTGTGTCCTATCTGGGATTTCTTTTAAACCGTTGATGGAAGGGAAATAAATACCGATAAACCTTTTATATTGGCTAATAACAACGCCTTTGGCTATTGTAACGGGGATTGGTGAACCTTTATTTATCCTTGCAAGTTGCACCTCTTTACCCGCCAATATAGGTAAATCTTTTGAAGCTTTAAAAAAGAACATAAAACCTAATTCGCTTTGCATTTCACTTTGTTCCACCAATATCTGCTTAACCTTTACATTTCCAATCCTTACCAAAGCTGGTTTCTCAACCGTTTCGTATGGGTAAATTCCAGATACTACATCATTTTTTGAAATTTCTGTAACAGCCTTTACAATCTTACCTTCAAAAACACCATCCTTTACTTTCTCTACAACCTCAATTTCTCCTAAGGGCAAAAAAACACTATCCTCACCCGAATAAAGTGATGTATCTAAAAAATCCTGATACTCCCTGTAAACATACAACTTTTTAGGCAAACTTCCTCTACTTGTATGTAAATAAACTGTGTTTCCTGTGGTAACTACTATGTTATTATACGTATCAAAGCTTATCTTTGCTAACTGAAAATTCCTTTTATTCCATATACAGTAGCCTTTTCCACACGCTGAATAATACTTATTACCATCAAACCAAATTGCGACAATATATTTTTTCTTGAGAGTTTTGTTTCTGTTATTCAAAACATAAGATTTTACTTTCTTTTTAGGACTATAAATCTTAAGACCATTTTTACTAACTTTCAATATTTCACCGGGAAATATTAAGTTTGGATTGTTTATATAAGTGTTATTTTTCCAAATTTTACCCCACAAAAATGGGTTTTTATAAAACTTTTTGGATATATCCCAAAGCGTATCTTTCGGTTTGACAATGTAAAGCTCTCCGATAGCGTAGGCATTATAACTAAAAAGAACTAAAAAAAGTGCTAATAGTATTTTTTTCACCCTCTCTCCCCCTTTCTAATATAATCAGAGTACTTACTATTAGGAAAGCGTTTTAATAGCAATTTCTTATACTTAACAATTTTGCTAACCTTGCCCTCTTTCTTATAAATTTTTATTAATGTATAAATCGCCTCATCTGTTTTACCACCATGTTTCAATGCCTCATAGGGGAATTCATTTATAAGTTTTTTAAATAGGTTAACGGCTTTTATTGTATTGTTTTCATGAATATAACAATAGGCAAGCCAGAACATGGCATTATCATACAGAGAATTAGATTTGTTGAAACTACTTAAAAACTTTTTAAATAATTTTTTAGCTTTGTCATATTTCCTAGAAAAATAAAGTGATAAAGCTTTCTTGTACAACTTATCAGATACAAGCCTTTGTTTACTTTTGTCAGCAAAAACCTTTTTTAAAAGTTTTGCTTTTTTTAAAGTGACTTTTTTTATAACTGTTAGTTTTTTATGCGCTCTAACGTTGTTTACATAAGAAGCCTTTGTTTTATTATCAGAAGCACCAATGTTATTTATATTTTCTGTATTGTTATCTTTTCTAAAAGTAGCAACTTTACCCATACTATTAGTTGATACGTTGTCAATTACTGCCGCCGGAGGAATTTGTGCAAGAAAATTATCTTCAGTTCTTTCTTTTGCAAGTCTCTCCTTAATTTTCTCTATTCTTTGTTCAATATTGTTAATGCGCGTTGAGTTTTCAGTAATCCTTTGAGAGTTAAGGTTTACCTGCTGTTGTAGAAAATCTATTCTCTTTATTACAAGAGAGCTATCGAATCCACAGGAATATAGAAAAAAACTCCCAATTATTATTAAAAACAATTTCCTCAACATAGCGCCTCCTGTAATTTTGAATTGTAAAGTATGTAGATAACATTGTCAACTACTTAGAAAATCTGGTATTGTAATTTTTAAGAAAAAATATATAATTTTCAAGATATGAATAAATGGAGGTGAAAGATGAAATTAGAGAAAGCCGCGTTAGGTGCAATTTTAGCATTAGGAATGTGCGTACCTGCAATTGCAAGTGGAAATAAAACTGTATACAGAGACATCTTAAGTAAAATGGTACCGCCCAATACACCCTATACAATAAAAGTAGAAAAAAATAGCCAACTTAAAAATTTTACTCAACTCAATGTATCTATAAAAAACAAAAACACTGGTACAATATTTCATAGATATCTTTGGGTTTCTAAAAACAAACAAATCATAATACCAATAGTTTTGAAATATGAAAACGGAAGGGTAACAAGAGTTGAACCCAAAATATCTGTGGAACAATCAGAAGCAGATATAAGTTGGTTTAATGAAATATTGGATTCCCTACCAAAAAACACGAAACAATCTGTAGGAAAAGGCATAGATGTTTATATGTTCTCAGATCCGTATTGCCCGTTCTGTAAAAGAGAGTTGCCCAGACTCTTAAAATTGGCAAAAGAGGGAAAAATAAAATTACACATAATCCCGTTCGATGTTCATGGGGAAAGGGCGGCGAAAGCAAGTGCTCTGTTTTTGAATATCGAAAAGAACGAAGGTTTAAACGAAGCAATCGACAAAATTGAAGGAGCTGATTTCTCAAAAGTATCAGAAGCTGTAAAAAATCAAAAAGATATGAATAAGATTTACAAGGAATACAAACCTTTACTTGACAAGATTTTAAGAATAGCATTTGAACATGGTATAAACGGAACACCTGCTATGATAATCAAAACTGGAAAGAATCAAGGCTACGTGATTTTAGGATTGCAAGATATATCGAAGTATATTAAGAACAAAAAATGAAAAAAACCCTTAAGTACGCATCAATAGCCGTTGCCACCTTAATCATTTTGGTTGCAGCGGCTATTTTTTTTATATGGCATTCCATAACACCAGATAGAATAAGAGCTATTTTAAATAAACAACTAAGTTTGTCTAAGACAAAAAGGATAGTTGTTTTAATTGATAAAATAAACATTAAAAAGCAATTCCCAAACCTTTCAATTACCATTAAAAACTTATCTATAAAATCCCAAGAACTCGAGTTATCAGCAGCTAATCCGCATATTAATTTAAATATGATTAAGCTTGCCTTTGCAAAAATTGCCGGTAAAAACTACTTCGGCAAAATTAGTGTTGATAAAGTCTATGTAAAAGTAACGCAATCAGAATCAAAGTTAAAAAATAAAAAGCTCACTTTTCCAAAAATTCCATACATACCTATAGACCTTCATATACCAGAGATAAACATTAAAATAAATAGAATTACCATAGATGGGCAGTTAAACTTAGCTGCAAACTTACTGGCAAGAAGTAATTCTTTAGACTTTAAGGGTAAAATATGCAATGTACCACTTGACTTGGTTTTAAAGAGCCATAAGGATAAATTAGCATTTGATGCAGAAATACCCAATGTAGAAAAATTTGGTGTTATAGCAAAAAACTTTAGATTAGAAGGAATGTTAAACAAAAACCTCGGTTTATCGATCCATTCAAAAATATCATTATTTAAATTCAAGTCCATATTATTGGTAAACTTATCAACCAAATTCAAAGGTAGGGTGGATGAGAATTTACTGAAAATAGAGGATATGTGTTTAAAGAGCAAAAATGGCTTTTTTTTAGAGCTCAGCGGCATTTTAAACACAAAGCATCCAATAAAATCTACACTCTCAGGTTCAATTTCCACGCCATTCATTGATATGTCAAGATTTTTCTATCTTCTACCAAAAAGTGTAAAACCTTATATTGGATCTTGCGTCATTTCTCTAAGGAGTGTGAAATTTGCAAATCATCCGTCATTGTCCTTTGTAAAACAAGGTTTTATGCTGATTAGGGATGTAAAATTTAGAATTAACCCCACTAACCCATTTTTTAAGCTAAATGAAGGAAAAATAAGAATAACTGAAGATAAAATCGTAGCAATAGCATCAGGAATATTCGATAAAGTCAAAACCAAAAGCTCAACCTTTATACTTTACAGAAAAAACGGTTTCAGAAGTGACCTGCACCTAAATCTTTACGGCACGGTAACAGATCTTACTAGGTTATTCATAGAAGAAAACATACTGTCTAAAAGTGATCTAAAGCTTCTTGGAAGATCGAAAAACTTAAAAGGAAAAATTAAGGCACAAATAGATGTCTACAGCTATAGGTTCAAACCAAAACCGTACTTTGATTTTGCGTTGAAACTATACCCAAATAATATAGAATTTGTAAACCCAAACATACCAAACCATTGGATAAAAACATCGGGATACGTTGAGATAAATAGATTAACAAAAAATGGCAAGATAGTTTCTCTATATTTGCTTTTTAAGAACTTTTCAGCACAAACAAAAGAATCACAGTTTAAAACAAGCAAACTAAAAATAACAATAAAACCAAAATTGGGACTTTACGGATACATATATGCAAAAATCTCAAGGGATGAACTAAATAATATAGAATACGCAATAGCAAAGGAAACGGATAAACTCAAGTTAAATTGGGTAAAAGTAAATGGAAACATAGACGGAGTAATAAATAACTTTACATTTTCCACAAACTTAATTGTACCTATAACCTTTAAAAATATTGCCTTGAATACAAACGTATCTGGCACATATTCAAGTGGTATTCTTACAATCAAAAAACTATCGGCTAAAGGCATTGGCAATCTCTATCTTTCTGGTGTTATAAATGTTAAACAGAAAAAAATCATTAATCTAACAGCGAAAGCAAACAATCTAAAAATTTCCGATATCAAAAATCTATTGTCTATTCCTGTATCAGGTATCTTAAGCGGTGAAGCTACTTTCTCGATAACTCAAAAACCATACATAAAAAAAGCCTATATAACTGTAAAAAACGGTGCAGTTTATGGAATCAGTAACATAAATGCAGATATTAAATCTGATGGTGGTGCACTCAAACTTAGCGATGCTTCGTTTAATTTTTTGAATAACCATTTAATTGCAACAGGAGAATACAACCTCATCAGCCACTCAATAAAACTTAACTTGTTTTCCCAGAGGTTTACATTTGACACAGACAAAATCTTTAGGAAAAAATTAGAAAAACAAGACAAGAATATAACTGTTTATTTACCCAATCAAAATATGCAGATCGAATTAAAAACAGTTGATTTGATTTTAAGTCATAAAGAGAAAATGAAAAACCTGAAAACTACGGTAGTAAGATTTATCAATAATTCTAAATCTACCATTATAAATCTTAAATCACCATTTTTAAAATGGAAAGTGACAATAAAAAAACCTAATAAGATAATAAAGATTGCTTTAAATGACAAAGCCATATGGTTATTTTTAACAGATTGTAAAAACAAAAAAAATAAAATAGATTTGTATGCGAACCTGCATTACAAAAAGAAGGGTGTTATATCATTAAAGGACCTTTATGGGTCTGTTAAGTTTACCGCAAAAAACGGGTGTATACCAAATGCACCAGCTTCAATAAAACTCTTCGCTCTCTTGAACCCATTTTCAATGTTTTTGAAAGGGATAAATCTATCAAAAGGTATTCAATACGACAAGATTCAAGCCCATCTAAAATTGAACAAAGGCATCCTAAGAACAAAAGAGAATGACGCTGCAATTGTTAAAGGCAAGAGCATAGACATATTTGCTTACGGTAAGTACGATATATTTAAGTCAAAGATCGACGCATACGTGACCTTTATTACATTTTCTGTAGTTAACAAAATCGTATCCCATATACCCATTGTTGGGTGGATTATAACAGGAAAAAGTAAAAGCTTTACGGGCTTTAGCTTCCATGTCTATGGAAGCACTAACAATCCAACAATAAAGCCCGTTCCATTTAAAAGTCTTGCAAAAGGTGTTTTGGGTGTTGTAAAAAGAACAATTATGTTACCATTTAGCATTTTTGGGGTGAAATAGATGAGAAACTTTAGTGAAGAAATAGGTGAAAGTATACTGATTTTAGATGGTGCAATGGGAACTCAACTGCAGGAAAAGGGCGTTCTAAAAACCGGCGATTGTCCAGATTATTTAAACGTTACACATCCCAAAGAAATCTCAGAAATACACAAGTCATATTTAAATGCAGGGGCAGATATTATAGTGACAAATACATTCGGCGCAAACCCAATTAAATTGAGTGAGTTCGGATTAGAGGACAAAGTTTATGAAATAAACTTTCAAGCCGTTAAAATAGCAAAGAGCGTCGTAAAAGATAAGGGCTTTGTGTCTTTATCTGTAGGACCAACAGGAAAGTTCATTGAGCCTGTAGGAGATGTTAGTTTCGACTATATGAATGATGTCTTTAAAAAACAAGTTAAGCCGGCGATTGATGCAGGAGTCGATCTGTTTTCACTTGAGACGTTCATGGATATCAAAGAACTAAAAGCAGCCATCGTTGCAATTCGAGAACTGACAGATAAGCCCATCATAGCAATGATGACCTTTGCGGAAGATGGCAGAACTATACTTGGAACATCGCCGGAGGTATTTGCGAGAACTGTAGAGGTTATGGATGTAAATGTAATCGGAGCAAACTGTTCTGTAGGACCTAATCTATTAAACGAGTTCGTAAAGAGAATGGCAAATGCAACTGATAAGCCGCTCATCATCCAGCCAAATGCTGGCATCCCAAGACTGGTTGATGGAAAGACAATATTTCCCGTAGGACCTGAAGAGTTTGCATCGTACGCCGATGATTTTAAAGAATACGCTGCTATTGTTGCTGGTTGCTGCGGAACTTCACCTGATCACATCAAGCTTTTAGCAAAAAAGTTAAAAGGTAAGCCGGTTAAGAAGAGAACAATAGAGAAATCTACAGTTCTCACAAGTAGAACTGAGCTAATCCATGTTGGATATGGAAATCCTGTTGTATTTATAGGAGAAAGGTTAAATCCGACCGGAAAGAGACATCTCAAAGAACAGTTAAGAGAGGGGAAAACTGGCCTTTATAGAAAAGAGGCAATTGAACAGGTAGAACATGGTGCAAAGGCTTTGGATATAAATGTTGGTGTTCCGATGATTGACGAGCCTTTAATAATGAAAAAGTGTGTACTTGCAGTACAGAGCGTTGTAAACGTGCCGCTTGTGATTGACTCATCTAATCCTGAAGCCATTGATGAAGGCCTAAAAGCGGCAAATGGCAAGGTTTTAATAAACTCGGTTAACGGGTCTAAAGAGAGCATGGATGTAATCTTGCCGCTTGCTAAAAAATATGGTGCGGCAATACTTGCCCTGCTTCTGGATGAAACTGGCATTCCAAATACAGCAGAAGAGAGGCTGATTGTTTTGGATAGGATTGTAAAAAGGGCAAGTGAATTTGGGATTGGTAAAGAGAACATTATTGCAGACGCATTGGCATTAACAGTTGGAAGTGACAAAATCAGGGCAATAGAAAGCCTAAAAACCATTAAATTAATAAAAGAGAAGTACAATATAACAACGATTCTCGGTCTAAGCAATGTTTCGTTCGGTCTACCAAATAGAAAAATCATAAACGCATCTTACCTTGCGATGGCCATATACAACGGTTTAGACAGTGCAATTATCAATCCTTACGATAATCTTTTATGGCAAATAAAGTTTGCAAGCGACCTGATTGTTGACAGGGACAAAGATGCCTCAATTTATATAAACAACTCCTCAGATATAACACTTCAGAATAAAACACAAGCTACAAGAAAAGAAGAAATTGTTGAATCTCAGTTTGAGAAAGAATCACTTGAAGATAAACTATTTATGTGTGTAGTTGAGGGTAATGAAGAAGAAATAGTTAATTTTACAAAAGAAGCTTTAAAAAAGTATGAACCGTTAGACATAAGCAATAACATTTTAATTCCCGCGTTGGATATTGTAGGAAAATTATACGATAAGGGCATATACTTCCTGCCGCAGATGATAAAATCGGCAAATGCAATGAAAAAGGCTTTTAACCTTCTCAAAGAGGTTATAAAGCAAAGAGCAACAAAACAGAAGACAGACAAAACAATTGTAATGGCAACGGTAAAGGGCGATATACACGATATAGGTAAAAATATAGTATCTCTTTTATTTGAGACGAATGGTTTTGAAGTAGTAGATTTGGGTAAAAACGTTGACGATGAAACAATTATAAAGGCAATAGAAAAATACCATGCGGATGCTGTAGGATTGTCGGCTCTGATGACTACAACTATGATTAACATGAAAAATGTTATAGATAAAATCAAAATGAAGGGATTGAAAGTGAAGATAATGGTTGGTGGTGCTGCTGTAACCGAAGAGTTTGCAAAAAAAATTGGTGCGGATATATACGCAAAGGATGCTATAGAAGCTGTAAGATTGGTAAAACAAAATGTATAAAATACTGGTAGTTGACGATGATGAGCAAATGAGGGTGGCGCTTTCTGCCACACTGAAACACTTGAACTTTGAACCAAAGGTGGCCAAAGATGCAAGAGAAGCGTTGAAATTTTTAAAGAAGGAGCAGTTCGATGTAATCGTAAGTGACCTAAAAATGCCGAAGATCGATGGTGTGGAGTTTTTGAGGGAGGTCAAAAAGGTAACACCAAAAACACCTTTTATAATGATAACAGCTTTTGGTGATGTTAAAACTGCGGTTGAATCGATGAAACTCGGTTCTTTCGACTTCATCTTGAAACCATTCTCTCAAGAGTCACTTAAAAAGATTATAGATTTAGCTATATCGCATTCAAATCTTTCAAGGGAAAGCGAGAAAGAGAAAACGGATAATGATAATTTCATCTTCACAAGTCAAACTATGAAAAAGATTATAGAACTCGCAAAAAAAGTGGCAGATACAGATACAACAGTTTTGTTGATAGGTGAAAGTGGCACAGGAAAAGAAGTTTTGGCAAGATTTATACATGAGAAGAGTAAAAGAGCAAGGGGTAACTTTGTGGCTGTAAACTGTGCAGCTATACCTTCTAATCTATTGGAAAGCGAAATGTTTGGGTATGAGAAAGGAGCATTTAGCGGAGCAACAAAATGTCATCGTGGGAAGTTCGAACAGGCAAATCATGGAACATTGTTACTCGATGAAATAAGTGAGATGCCACTTGAACTCCAAGCTAAACTGCTTAGAGTTATACAAGAAAAAATAATTGATAGAGTTGGCGGAACAGAACCAATAAGTGTGGATGTTAGGATTATATGCACAACAAACAAAAACATAGAGCAAGAGGTAAAAAAGGGAAATTTTAGGGAAGATTTGTACTATAGAATCAGTGTTTTTCCAATAAAAATACCACCATTGAGAGAAAGAAAAGAAGAAATTTCAGAACTTGCTATTTCTTTTCTAAAGAAATTTTCAAGCAAATTTAATAAAAATGTTGAAGGTATAACAGACAATGCCCTTGAATTACTTATAAATTACCCATGGCCTGGAAACATCAGGGAATTACAGAACGTTATAGAAAGGGCAGTTGTATTGACTGAAGATAATCAGATAACTACGAACGAGGTGTTTCTGCACAACCTGGGCTGATTTTCACCAGCCCAGGATAACAGTTTCTAACTAACGCTTACAATTTCAACGTCAAATATCAGGTTTTTCCCTGCTAAAGGATGGTTAAAATCAATAGTAACCGTCTCGTCTTCAACGTCGATAATTGTAACTGGAATGCTTGCATTTTCAGTCTGGGCTAAAAGTTGCATCCCAACTTTAGGGTCTATGTTGTTTGGTAATTGATTTCTTGGCACTTGTTGTATAGCTGCTGGATCAACTTCACCGTAGGCATTTTCCGCTTTAACCATTACTTGCTTTTTTTCCCCTTCTTCCATACCTTCAAGCTGATTTTCCAAAGCCGGGATTATACTACCTTCACCGTAAACGAACTCTAGCGGCTCCTTTCCATCAGATGTGTCAAACACAGTCCCATCTTCCAACATTCCTTTGTAGTGCATCTTTACTGTCTTACCCTTCTCAACCTTCATCAAAATCCTCCAAAAACTTGATTTGTAATTATCACACATTTACTAAGAAAAAGCAATTTTTTTCTTGAACAATATATCTTTTTTTATATAATGGACTTCCAAACTTGAGGGGGGATAGAAATTCTGAAACTTATAACTCTTTTTTCAAGGAGGAGCAATGAAACTAACTGGTGCAGAAATCTTTATAGAAAGCCTAAAGAGGGAAGGTGTTGAATATCTATTTGGCATTCCAGGTGGTGCTGTAATTGACCTACATGATGCCTTATACAAACAAGACAACATAAAGTTTATCTTAACAAGACATGAGCAGGCAGCTGTACATATGGCCGACGGATATGCAAGGTCAACAGGAAAGCCAGGAGTAGCCTTAGTAACAAGTGGACCTGGCGCTACGAATACCATTACAGGATTAGCAACTGCATATATGGATTCCGTACCGATCGTAGTTTTTACAGGACAAGTGCCAACTCCATTGATAGGAAATGATGCATTTCAAGAAGCAGACATAGTTGGCATGTCAAGACCATGCACAAAATACAACTTTTTAGTGAAAGATGTAAACGAGCTATCAAAAACAATAAAAAAAGCATTTTATATAGCAACAACAGGTAGGCCAGGACCAGTTTTGATAGATTTTCCGAAGGATATACAAGTTTCAAAAACAGAATTTAAATATCCTGATACTATACACATAAGGGGATACAACCCAACGTATCATGGGAATCCAAAGCAAATTAAAAAGGTAGTAAAAGCTATAGCAAACTCTAAAAAACCTTTGTTGTATGTAGGTGGAGGGGCTGTTATCTCTGAAGCACACAATGAAATATACAATTTAGCTAAAAAGTTACAAATACCTGTATTTACGACACTTATGGGAATTGGAGCGTTTCCTGAAGATGATGAACTTAGTCTTGGAATGGCTGGAATGCATGGAACGTTTAGAGCAAATATGGCAATCCAATACTGTGATATGCTAATATCCGTAGGGGCAAGGTTTGACGATAGGGTAACTGGAAAGGTATCCGAATTCGCACCTTATGCAAAAATAGTTCATATTGATATTGACCCTACAAGTATAAGCAAAAACATCGAGGTAGATTATCCTTTAGTCGGTGATGCAAAACTTGTTCTAAAAGACATGTCGCCTTTGTTTGATGGATATTCAACTATTAATTGGAAAGAGGTGAGAAAACCCTGGTTAGACCAAATAAACAAATGGAAAAATGAGCATAAATTAGCTTATAATAAAGAAACAGAAGAAATAGTTCCTCAATACGTAATAGAAAAATTGAATGAACTTACTAAATCAGAGGACCCAATAATCTCAACAGAGGTTGGTCAACATCAAATGTGGGTTGCCCAATTTTATACGTTCAAAAAGCCAAGGAGACTCCTAACCTCCGGTGGGCTTGGAACAATGGGATATGGTTTTCCAGCAGGTATAGGGGCAAAATTTGGCTTTGATAATAAGCAAGTTTATATAATTGCTGGGGATGGAAGTTTCCAAATGAATGTCCAGGAGCTATCTACAATTGCTGCTTACAATAAATCTGTAAAAATAATCATCATGAATAACGGATACCTTGGAATGGTCAGACAGTGGCAGCAGTTATTCTACGGTAGAAGATATTCAAACACAGTTTTAGAAGTTCAACCTGATTTTGTCAAATTGGCCGAGAGCTACGGTATAAAAGCACGCAGAATAAGAAAAAAGAGTGAGGTTGCAGAGGCTTTAAAAGAACTTGTTGCATATAAAAACCCTTATTTATTGGACGTTGTAATTGCAAAAGAAGAAAATGTATATCCTATGGTTCCCGCTGGAGCATCTTTAGACAATATGCTTCTAACTTAGAAAGGAGAAAAAACAATGAAAAGAATTTATTCAATAATCGTGGAAAATGAATCGGGTGTCTTATCAAGGGTAGCTAATCTTTTTTCTGCTCGTGGTTACAATATTGAATCTTTAAGCGTTGCTCCTATAGATGAAGAAGGATTATCAAGAATGACTATCGTGACAGATGGAAATGAGCAGGTGCTTGAGCAAATAGGAAAACAACTAAACAAACTTATAGATGTAATAAAAGTAATCCAGTTCGGAGATGAACCTTATGTTGAACGAGAAATGGCTTTAATAAAAATGCATACAGACAGAAACACAAGGGCAGAAGTTTTGAGAATTGTTGATATATTTAGGGGCAAAGTGGTTGATGTTTCTCATGATTCCTATACAATAGAAGTTACGGGTGATTCAACAAAAATAGATGCAATTTTAAGCCTACTTGAGCCACTCGGTATAAAAGAACTTGCAAGAACTGGAAAAGTAGCTATGATAAGAGAGAAAAAAAGGTAAAGGAGGACAAAGGAATGGCATTAAATGTATATTATGAAAAGGACGCAGATCTTTCATTAATAAAATCAAAGAAGGTTGCGATAATTGGTTACGGTTCTCAAGGTTATGCTCATTCAAATAACCTTAAGGATTCAGGTTGCGACGTAGTTGTGGGTTTAAGAAAAGATTCTAAATCGTGGGAAAAGGCTTTAAAAGCGGGACTTAAAGTAATGGAAACAAAAGAGGCGGCAGAGTGGGCAAACGTAATCATGATTCTTGCACCAGATGAACTGCAGCCAGAGATATACAAAGAATCCATTGAACCAGTTTTAAAAGATGGTGACACAATAGGCTTTGGGCACGGGTTTAATATTCATTATGGACAGGTAATCCCAAAACCAACAATAAACGTTATGATGATAGCTCCTAAAGGCCCTGGGCATCTTGTAAGAAGGGAGTATGAGAAGGGTAGGGGCGTTCCTATGCTTATAGCCGTAGCCCATGATTATTCGGGAAACACAAAAGAGCTTGCTTTGAGTTACGCAGCTGCTATTGGTGGAGCAAGGGCTGGTGTTATTGAAACAACGTTTAAAGACGAAACAGAAACTGATTTATTTGGCGAGCAAACAGTTTTGTGCGGAGGTGTTACATCTTTGGTTAAAGCTGGTTTTGAAACATTGGTAGAGGCTGGCTATCCTGAAGAGATGGCATACTTTGAAACATACCACGAGCTCAAGTTGATTGTTGATTTAATGTATGAAAGTGGCATCCAAGGCATGAGATACTCCATATCTAATACGGCAAAATATGGCGATGTTACAAGAGGTCCAAGAGTAGTAGATGAAAGTGTAAAACAGAGGATGAAAGAGATATTAAAAGAAATACAGGATGGGACATTTGCAAGGGAGTGGGTTCTTGAAAACAAAAGTAACAGGACTGTATTCAATGCACTCCTAAAGAAAGACGAAGACCATCCAGTTGAAAAAGTTGGAGAAAAATTAAGAAAAATGATGCCGTGGATAGAGGAGAACAAAGCTATTGATGAATCTAAAAACTAAAGAAGGAGATATCTTAGCTAAAGAAGGATATCCAATCATATTAGGCGGGGCTCTACCCGCCTTGGCCTTTTATAATACAAAATTGAAACCCCTATCCTATGTGTTTGGCAGCGTAGGTCTTTTTAGTTTATATTTTTTTAGAAATCCAAAAAGGAAAATACCACCGCTTAAAAATAGCCTTGTTAGCGGTGCTGATGGGAAAATTGTATACGTGGGGAAATCTTACGAAAGGTACTTCTTAAAGAAATACACAAAGAAAATAAGCGTTTTCATGTCACTTTTAGACGTGCACGTAAACAGAAGTCCCGTAGATGGAACAGTTGCAGGAAAAGTGTACAACAAGGGTAGATTTGTTGCGGCAAACAGAGAAAAAGCATCATTGGAAAACGAGCAGTGCGCTATTCATATAAAAACAAAAGATGGCAAAGACATTGTACTTGTTCAGATAGCGGGGTTAATTGCAAGGAGAATAGAGACGTACCCAGAAATTGGCTATGAGATGAAAAGGGGTGAAATCTTGGGCATAATCAGGTTTGGGTCACGAGTTGATGTGTACGTAGATGGGGACTTTGAAGAAACTGTACACTTAAACGAAAGGGTGAAAGCCGGAGAGACTGTTTTAGGACTATTAAAATGAATAGAAGAAAAACCGTTTATATATTACCTAATCTATTCACCACTGTAAATTTAGCGGCAGGTTTTTATAGTATACTTTTGGCACAATCTGGTAAGTGGTTGTATGCAGCATGGGTCATCATGCTCGCAGTTTTGTTTGACAACTTAGATGGAAAAGTTGCTCGTCTAACTCATACAGAAAGCCAATTTGGAGTAGAATACGACTCTTTAAGTGACTTAGTAAGTTTTGGTGTTGCACCGGCGTTTTTAGTGTATACATTTGCTTTAAAAGATTTTGGGCGTTTGGGTATAATTGCGTCGTTTTTGTTTCTCATATGTGGAGCGCTCAGACTCGCCCGTTTTAATGTACAAACTGCACAAAAAGAGTTCTTTACCGGTTTGCCGATACCTGGTGGAGCGGCTGTTGTGTCATCAATAACGCTACTTTTCCAAAAATATAGTATAAATTCTCACATATTATTCCTAATAATAATGTATATTTTAGCATTTTTAATGATAAGTCCTATAAGATACAGAAGCTTTAAAAAGGCCAGCACGAGTAAGTCAATTTCTATAAGAATTTTTGCTTTACTTGTGCTTGTTTTATCGTTGATTGTATTTAAACCATACATCTTTATTCCTGCAATAGCTTTTGTCTATATGCTATCGGGGCCAACAGAATACATTCTCAAAGCTTTAAAAATAGTAAGGAGAAAAAATAGGGGGGTGTCATATGAGCAAGAAGATAATAATATTTGATACTACGTTAAGAGATGGAGAGCAGTCACCCGGAGCAAGCATGAATTTACGTGAAAAGGTAGCTATAGCAAAGCAATTAGAAAAATTGGGCGTTGATGTGATAGAAGCAGGTTTTGCTGCGGCGAGTCCAGGAGATTTAGAATCGATAAGAGAAGTGTCAAAACAGTTAGAAAAACCAGTCATAACTTCTCTTGCAAGGGCTGTAAAAAAAGACATAGAGGCTGCTGCAGAAGCGTTGAAAGATGCAAAAAGGAAAAGGATACACACATTTATTGCAACAAGCCCAATCCATGTCGAAAAGAAATTGGGTATGACATATGAAGGAGTTATTGAAGCTGCGGTTGAAGCCGTAAAATACGCAAGGAATTTTACGGACGACATTGAATTTTCCGCTGAAGATGCAACAAGAAGCGACTGGGATTATTTATGCGAAATTTTTGAGAAAGTAATAGACGCAGGGGCAACAACGATAAATCTTCCTGACACAGTAGGGTATACAATGCCACAAGAATATTATGAGTTAATTAAATACATCATGAACAAAGTTCCAAACATTGATAAAGCAGTTATAAGTGCCCACTGTCATAACGACTTAGGTATGGCAGTGGCTAATTCGTTAAGTGCTATATTAGCAGGTGCCACACAGGTTGAGTGCACTATAAATGGCATAGGCGAAAGGGCAGGGAACGCAGCAATGGAAGAAATAGTTATGGCAATAAAGGTTAGATCAGATTTTTACAAAGATTGCTACACTGGGATAAATACAAAAGAGATATATCCAACGAGTAGACTGGTTAGGAAAATTACAGGATTAAAAGTCCAAAGGAATAAAGCCATTGTTGGAATGAATGCGTTTGCCCATGAGGCAGGTATACATCAAGACGGTGTAATTAAAGAAAAAAGCACATACGAAATAATGAAACCGGAAGATGTTGGAATAGATACAAGCACATTAGTATTGGGTAAACATTCTGGTAGACATGGATTAGAGGAAAGGCTTAAGGAATTAGGATATAACCTAACAAAAGAACAAATTGATGAAATATTTGAAGTATTTAAAAAGTTAGCCGATAAGAAAAAAGAGGTATTTGATGAGGATATAAGGGCTATTGTTGAAGATAAGTATAAACTAACCCCGCAAATATACGAACTTATATCATTACAAGTAGTTGCTGGCAATGCAGCAAGCCCAACAGCCACAATAAAGCTTATTAAAAACGGTGAAGAATTTGAAGATGCAGCAATGGGTGATGGCCCTGTAGATGCTGTGTTCAAAGCGCTCGAGCGTATAACATATATAAGAGGCAAACTAAAAAGCTACGATATACAAGCTTTAACAGAAGGAAAAGATGCAATAGGTGAGGTGGTAGTAAAAGTTTACTTCTCAGAGATAAATGATACAGTAATAGGCAGAGGTGTATCTACGGACATTATAGAAGCAAGTGCAAAAGCTTACCTTGATGCTATCAATAAAGCTTTAATGAAAATGTAAAATGGAAGATAAAAAAGTATCTTGTAGTGTCTGTGCATGGAGAGAAACTTGTAAAAAGCGTTTTATGCACGGTGACAGTTTTGCTCTTCATTGTCCAGATTTTACGTTTGATTTAACTCTAAAAAGAAAGCAAAAGGATAAAGAAAAAAATGATAGCATTAGAAACAAGTAAGCTTATACTTGACAAAGCTTTAGAAATTGTAAAATCTCAAGATAATATAACGTTGCTTGCTTATTATGGCGATATATCTCCATATTTAAACAATGAGGAATTTTTAAAAAACAACAGCGCTAAGAAAATTATAGTAATGAAAGAAAACGAGTTTGAGGAGAATAGTGATATTATTGACTATCTAAAGAAAATAGGAGAAATAGTCAAAGTACCGAACATAAAGTACGATAGAATAAATAAGATAAAAATAGCTTTAATGATATGCACATCATCTGGAATACTATCAAAAGATGATGACGTTTTGGCTTTAAGCGGTTCAGGCAATCAACTTGACACCGCTTTACTTTTAGATATATCAAAAGAGAAAGAACTCTTAAGTTTTAAAGGTGATATAGACTTGGAAAAATCCGTAAAGCCAGAGGTTTTTGAAAAGGTTTTAAGAATCGCTTTAGAAATAGCAAACCAGGGAAGAGAAGGCAAAAGTGTTGGCACGATCTTTATACTTGGAGATAAAGAAAGCGTAATGGAAAATATAAAACAGATGATATTTAACCCATTTAAGGGTTACGACCCGGATGAAAGGAATATCTTAAAAGCTAATTTGGATGACACCTTAAAAGAATACAGTCTTTTGGATGGGGCCACTGTAATAGACTGCAATGGCGTAATAGAAACAGCCGGAGCATATATATCTGTATCTGCTACATCAACAGAAGACCTACCTAAAGGGCTAGGTGCACGACATATAGCCGCAGCTTCTATTACAGCTATAACAAAAGCAATAAGTATAGTAGTATCAGAATCTACAGGAGATGTAACAATATTTAAAAATGGCTCTATCGTAACACGCATAGAAAAGGTGAGCTAAATGGTAATACTGGATGGAAAAACGCTGGCTAAAAAAATAAGGTTATCTATAAAAAAAGAAGTTAACCAATTTAAAGAAAAGGGTATTATCCCTGGATTGGCATTTATTCTTGTAGGTGACAATCCAGCAAGCCAGGTTTATGTCAATATGAAAACAAAGGCCTGCGAAGAGGTTGGCATTTACTCAATAAATCATAGAATGCCAAAGGAGATAAACGAGAAAGAGTTAGTCGATGTTATAAAAATGTTAAACGATAACCCTATGGTTCATGGGATACTTGTCCAATTGCCACTGCCAGAACATATAGATGAGGAGAAAATAATTGAAGCTATAGATTACAAAAAAGACATAGACGGGTTTCATCCATACAACATGGGTAGATTGGCAAGGGGAAATCCATTGTTTAGCTCATGTACCCCACTTGGAATCATGAAACTATTAGAGAAATACTCTATTGATGTAAAAGGAAAAGATGTAGTGATGGTTGGTGCTGGGAATATTACTGGAAAACCGATGGCATTAATGCTAACAAATGCCGGGGCAACTGTTCAAATATGTCACATACACACACGAAATCTAAAGGAAAAAACGAAAGTGGCTGATATATTAATTAGCGCTGTAGGAAAACCTGGGTTAATAAAAGAAGATATGGTTAAAGAGGGAGCTGTAGTTATTGACGTTGGAATAAGCAGGGTAGAAGGCAAAGTGGTTGGAGATATTGATTTTGAAAACGTATCACAGAAAGTTTCACATATAACGCCGGTTCCCGGTGGTGTAGGTCCAATGACTATTGCCATGCTCCTCTACAATACCTTGCAATCTGTCAAGTTGAAAGAACAATAATACTACATTTCTAACAAAATAAAGGATGGGAGAAATGCTCGATAATAGTTTAAAAGATGATATTTTTATGATTGTAGAGTCATTGGGATTAAGTGTCTACGACATAGAAATGACAAGAAAAAAAATTACAATCTATATAGATAAGAAAGGTGGAGTTACAATAAATGATTGTGAAACAGTTAGTAAAAACATATCGGTTTTATTAGATGTTAAGGACCCGTTTCCGTCAAGCTATACGTTGGAGGTTTCAAGCCCAGGTATAAATAGAAAGTTAAAAACAAAAGACCATTTTTCGGCAGCTATTGGAAAGAAATGTTTAATACATACCTACTTTCCAATTGACAATAGAAATGTGTTTAAGGGTGTGTTAAAAACATGTACGGACAAGGATATAGTGATAGGGGAAACAAAAATAGAGTTAGATAATGTTAAAAAAGCAAGAATTGATGAAGTATAAGGAGGCTCAATGTGAGCGATATATTGGATGTTGCAAAAAAAATTTCCGAAGAACACGACATAGACTTAGGAATAGTAGCAGATTATTTGTCTGATGCTTTAAAGGTGGCAATTACAAAAAAATTCGGTGATGAAGCAGAAGTTAGAATAGAGAAAGATGTAAACAAAAACACATTTGATGTATTCGTAAAGAAAAAAGTAGTAAAAAACCCAATAAGGGATAATGAAATGAGTCTTGAGGAAGCTAAGGAAATAAAGGAAAATGCAAAATTAGGAGATTATATTGAAGAAAAGGTCGATGCAAAGAGTCTGGGAAGGATAGCGGTTACCACTATAAAAAATGTTATCACAAAACTATTAAGGGATGTAGAAAAGCATAAGGCATATGAAGAATACAGAAAAAAAATAGGGGAAATTATAGCAGGGGAAGTTTGGAGCATAGGTGCAAATAATAATGTAATAATAGACTTTAAAAACTCAATAGGTATACTACCAAAGAGAGAACAAGGTATAAACGATAAATACGTTGTAGGAGAAATTGTAAGAGCATATGTTTTAGACGTTGTAGAAGATACTAAAAATGTAAGACTAATATTGTCAAGAACGCACCCTGGGTTTGTTAAGGAATTATTTAGAAAAGAAGTGCCGGAAGTTAGGGAAGGATCTGTTGAAATAAAAGCAGTTGCAAGAGAACCTTCAAGACGCACGAAAGTTGCAGTTTACTCTAAAGATTCAAGAATCGATCCAATAGGAACGTGCGTGGGGTCTAAAGGTGTTAGAATAGCAGCTATTGTCAGAGAGTTAGGAGATGAAAAAATTGATGTTGTAAAGTGGAGTGCTGATTCTTCCATTTACATAAGAAACGCCATGTCACCTGCAAAGGTGATTTCCGTAGAAATAGACGAAGAGTTAAAAAAAGCTAAAGTATATGTGGATGAGTCTAATTATTCGATGGCTATAGGAAAGGGCGGTGTAAATGCTAAATTAGCTGCAAGATTAACGGGCTACAATATAGACATACTCAAAATAAGCGAAAAGGAGGACTCTTCTGAGAGTTCTCATGAGGAGAATGGAGGTAGCAATGGCGAAAAATAAAGAAGAAAATAAAAAACCAAAGAAAATAAGAGTTTATGAAATAGCGAGAAAACTCAACACAAAAAGTAACGTTGTTATAAAAAAACTTAATGACATGGGTATACCTGTAAAAAGCAATTTTAGCGGAGTGGAAGAAAAGGATGCCAAGAAATTTATAGATGAATGGAATAAAGTAAAAAAACAAGCGATAAAAGAGGCCAAAGAAAAGAAAAAGGGAGAAAAGAAAAAAGATAAAAAGGAAGAAAATGATGAAAAGAAAAAAATAGAGCTTAAAAAACCAAAGCTTGAGAAACATTCAAAATTCAAGAAAAGGGAATTTTTAGAAGAGTCCTTGCCGAAAAAATTCAAGAAAAGGAAAAAATACAAAAAAACATCTAAAGAAGAATCGCAGATGGAAGAGGAAAGGAAAATAATCAAGTATAGCTCTTCTATGACTGTATTTGAATTTGCCCAAGAAATAGAAGTTGATTTTTCGGATGTTTTATCTAAACTTTTCGAATTAGGTATATTAGCACGTAAAAACGATATTATGGGAGAAGACGCTGCAAAAATTATAGCTGAAGAATATGGTTTTGAGCTGGCAGAAGAGGAGATTTCCAAATTATTAGAGGATGAACTTGCAGACACAGAAGATAAATTAGAAGATCTTATTGAAAGACCTCCGATTGTTACTGTAATGGGGCATGTTGATCACGGGAAAACATCAATTTTAGATGCTATAAAGAAAACGAATATTGCAGAAAGAGAAGCAGGAGGAATTACTCAGCATATAGCAGCTTATACAGTTAAAGTAAACAATAAATACATAACATTTTTAGACACACCAGGACATGAAGCTTTCACTGAAATGAGAGCAAGAGGAGCTCAAGTTACAGATATTGTAGTTTTAGTTGTTGCAGCTGACGACGGAGTTATGCCTCAGACAATTGAAGCAATAAATCACTCAAAGGCGGCTAACGTTCCAATAGTCGTTGCTATAAATAAAATTGATAAACCAAATGCAAGTCCAGATAGGGTAAAACAAGAGCTTGCGAATTACGGTATTGTCTCAGAAGAATGGGGAGGCAATAACCTGTTCGTCAACGTTAGTGCGAAGAAGAGAATAGGTATTGAAGACCTATTAGATACCATTTTATTACAAGCCGAAATGATGGAGCTAAAAGCCAACCCTAATAAAAGAGCAAAAGCTGTTGTTATAGAAGCAAAACTCGACAAAAACAGGGGACCTGTGGCCACTGTGGCAGTAAAAGAAGGCACGCTAAGACAAGGAGATGCTTTTATCGTTGGGGTTCAATACGGAAAAGTTAGGGCTTTAGTGGATGATAGAGGTAGAAAAATAAAAGAGGTGAAACCATCATTTGCGGCTGAGATTTTGGGTTTACATGGTGTTCCAGAACCAGGAGATACACTAATTGTTGTAGGCGATGAAAGAAAGGCCAAAGAAATATCAGAGAAACGCCAAGATGGGTTAAAGCAGGCAACGTTAAGCCAAAAAGCAGTCAACCTTGAAAATATATTTGAGCAAATAGAAGGTGGAGAGCTCAAAGAACTGCCAATAATTCTTAAAACAGATGTGTATGGGTCAGTAGAAGCTATATCTAATTCATTAGCAAAACTATCCACAGATGAAGTAACTGTAAAAGTAATTCACTCTGCAGTTGGTGCAATTTCTAAAACGGATATTAACTTAGCAAAAGCCAGTGGTGCTATAATCATAGGTTTTAACGTTAGACCGACACAGGAAGCACTAAAGCTTTCAAATGACTTAAAAGTGGATATAAGAACCTACAAAATAATTTATGACATTATAGATGACATTAAGAAATCATTATCTGGGTTGCTTACACCTGAGGAAAAAGAAGAAATTCTTGGTAGAGTGGAAGTAAGGCAAACGTTTAAGGTACCAAAGGTTGGAGTTATAGCTGGATGTTATGTAACATATGGTAAAATAGAAAGGAATGCTAAAATTAGAATTTTAAGAAACGGTGTAATTATACACGAAGGGAATATATCATCGCTCAAAAGGTTTAAAGACGATGTTGCAGAGGTTCAGCAAGGCTATGAATGTGGGGTAGGTATTGATAGTTTTAACGATGTAAAAGAGGGTGATGCAATAGAAGCATATAAAATAGTTAAAATACAAAGAGAGCTGTGATTGTAGGCGTAATGGAAGTAGAGCTTAAAATTGGAGATAGTCGCTCTTTAAAGGATAAAAGGAAGGTAGTCAAAAGTTTGATTGACAGAACCAAAAACAATTTCAATGTGTCAATTGCAGAGGTAGGGAGTAATGACATATTAAACTTTGCTATACTCGGATTATCCTTCGTTTCAAGCACTTCAAGGTTTGTGGATAAAACCTTTGATAAAATAATAAATTTCTGGGAAAGCAATTTTAACATAGAAATCGTTGATTTAAGAAGGGAACTACTATGAGAAGGAGTAGTGGTTTTAAAAGAAAAGACAGAGTTGCGAGCGAGATAAAGAAAGCTGTGTCCCAAATTTTAGAAGTTGAAAGCGGAAACGAGCACCTAAAAATGGTTACTTTAACGGATGTGGAAATCACAAAAGACTTAAGAATTGCTAAAATTTATGTGAGTTCCAGTTTAAGTAGTATTAGTCACGAGGCAACAATAGACGAATTAAGGAATGCCGCAGGATTTATCAAAAAAAATCTTGCGAAGAAGGTTAGATTAAAATACATGCCTAAATTGGTGTTTGAATACGACAACTCTATTGATCATGGATTTAAAATAGATGGAATTTTAAAGGAGATAAAAAAGTAAAATGAAAAGAAAAGTTAGTGGAATTATAAAAAATTCAAATTCTTTTCTTATAGTAACACACAAAAACCCGGATGGAGATGCTATAGGTGCATCTCTTGCACTTTACAATGTTTTAAAAAGGCTGAAAAAAACAGTATATGTGGAAATCCCAACAAAACCTGCTTATATATACGACTTCTTGGATGATTATAAAAATATAGAACTTACGAGTAATTCTAAAGATGTTGAAGTTGTAATAGCATTAGACAGTGCTGATATGCAAAGATGCGGACTTACAAAAGATTATGTAAATGAAAAAATTCTGATTAATATAGACCATCACAAAACTAACCCTTTATACGGAGACATAAATATAGTAGAGCCAGAAGCCGCTGCAGTTGGATGTATAGTTTGGGAAATACTTAAAGAAGGTAATCTGCCAATAGACAAAAAAACAGCAGAGTATCTTTATTTAAGTATTCTAACAGATACAGGCTCATTTAGATATTCTTCGACAGGACCAAAAACCTTCATGATTGCTGCAGACCTTTTAGATAAAGGCGTTGAACCGTGGTATATTGCATCTAACGTTTATGAAAGGGAGAAACCAGAAACGTACAAACTCTTGTCTCTTGTGCTCGACACACTCGAATTCTTTTACGATGGAAGGATAGCTTTAGAATACGTAACCATAGATATGTTTAAAAAAACAAATACTACGGCAGATAATACAGAAGGGTTTGTAAACTATGCAAGGGGAATTAGGGGAGTAGAGGTTGGCGTTTTATTAAGAGAAGATGAATCTAACGTTTTTAAAATTAGCATGAGGAGTAAAGGGAATGTGGATGTCAGTGAGGTGGCCACAGAATTTGAAGGTGGTGGACATAAAAATGCAGCTGGTGGCACAATTAGAGCGCCACTTAATGAAGCAAAGAAGAAAATAATAGAGGCATTTGATTTTTTACAGTAAATGGAAAATGGTATAATTTTAATTGATAAACCTGCAGGAATAACAACTTTTGACATAATAAGGAAATTGAGAAAAACATTAGGCGTTAAAAAAATGGGTCATGCTGGTGTTTTAGATAAAATGGCTATGGGTCTCGTAGTCATAGCTTTAGGCAAGGCGACCAAGCTTTTGAGTATATTTGAAAATGGATATAAAGTTTATGAAGCAGAATTTACATTTGGATTAACAACAGATACATATGATTTGTACGGGAAAATTTTAGATAAAAAAGAAATCGAGGTGATAGAAAAAGGCAAACTTTTAAGCATAATAGGGAATTTTACCGGAGAGATAGAACAGATGCCACCGCCTTATTCCAACGTCAAAATTAATGGAAAGAGGCTTTATAAATACGCATTAAAAAAAGAAATCGTTGAAGTTCCAAAAAGGAAAGTGATAATTTTTGATTTTAGACTATTAAACATTAATAAAAACAAGGCAAGGTTCAAAATAAGGTGTTCTAAGGGCACGTATATCAGATCTTTGGCACATGATATAGGAAAAGAATTAGGATGTGGTGGCATTGTAACAAGTTTAAGGCGCACAGAAGCATACCCATTCAAAATAACTGAAGCCTCCACAATAGATAACCCAAAAATACTATCAGTTCAAGAGACATTAAAATTCATGAATGAAATAGTTATCGACACAGACCTTATAGCAAATATAAGAAATGGTGTACATATATGCAAGATGCTAAACTGTAAACAATTAAAAGAACACTACTATCGCCTAATAGATATAAACTCCACTCCAATAGCCATCATAGAAAAGAAGAATAAAAACTATTCATATAAAGCGATTCTATGACAAACATAATGTTTATTTTGAAAAAAAGTTAATTAATTATTGACTTTAAATCAGTAAGGGAGTATTTTATATAAAAAATAAAGGGGGTAAGAGAAATGGGAGAAGTTGATGTAAAAATTAAAGGTTGGTGTAAAAATTATCCTGGTGATAGACCACCGAGATTTTTAAGAGCTTTCCTCCTATTATTTCTGGCTGAAGGTGAAACACACGGATACGAGCTAATAGAAAAGCTAAAAAACATAGGTGTAAAATATGAGACATACGAATTTGGATATGTCTATAAAACCCTAAGAAATATGGAGAAAGAAGGGTTTTTAAGTTCCAGATGGAACGTAAAGGAAAAAGGTGCAGCAAAAAGGATTTATAGAATAACAGATAAAGGAAAGAAAAATTTGGACGAATGGGCTCAAGTTTTATCAAACATAAAAGATAGTTTAAATTCATTTTTAGAGGCTTATAACAAGATTAAGGAAGAGCAAAAAAAATAAATGTATAGAGTCAGCGTAGATTATTTAAAACCCGGAATGGTACTTGGAAAAGCAATAATAAGTGATACGGGTACTGTTTTACTTAATAGAGGTGTAAAGTTAACAGAGTTTTATATCGCTAAGCTCAAAAAATTGGGTTATGACACAGTATTCATTGAGGACCCAGACACAAGTGACATATCTTTAGAAGATGATATAAAAGAACGAACAAGAAGAAAGGCTATTCAACATATAAGGGCGCTATTTAGCATTCCTGTAAGCGAACTTAAGGATGTAAAAAAGGCAACCATAAATGATATAAAAAAGAGTATAGAGTCTGGCAGAATGAAGGAAAAATTAGCTGATTCAAAAGTGTTAAAGAATATAGGGGCTATATCATACCAAATAGTTGATGAAGTTTTGGACAACAAAATACTTAGTGGGCTTGTGAGCTTTAAGCGTTATAGCGATTTTACTTATAAACACTGTGTAGACGTAACAGTTTTAGCTGTGGCACTGGCGGATAAATTTTTGTATGACAAGAACAAACTTATTGAGTTAGCAAAAGGATGCCTATTACACGACTTAGGCAGAGTATTGATAGATAAGAGTTTATATGAAGAGCCGAGAAAACTATCAAAAGAAGAGTTTGAAACTATAAGAACCCATCCAACTTTGGGCTATTTAACGCTTAAAGATATAGCGGGTGTAGGTATAATTGCAGCCCATATAGTTTATCAGCATCATGAGCAACAAAATGGAGAAGGCTACCCAAGGGGACTTAGAGGTGACAACACGATGCCTCTGCCAAGAAAGGAAATTAAAAAAGGTTATATCATGCCTTTAGCGGAGATAGTTTATGCTGCAAACG
>JALVTR010000108.1 GCA_027035885.1 Desulfurellales bacterium | reverse complement strand
CCATAAGCAACTTTAATAGATATGGTAATTTGTCATCCGCCTTAGGTTACATTAAAAATGGAAAGTTCCATATAGTTAAGGATGATTTGCCTTATAATGTTAGGTTTTTTGATAAGTTTTCCGGAAAGCCTGTACTTATTGCGCAAAAAGCAAGTATTAAAAGCCCGTTCTATGGACCAATCTATAAACTTAATCCAAATACATTCATTGCCACAAAGTATAATTTACCTATAGATACAAATAGCTTTTATAATTTCTATAAAGTTGGTAACGATATAGTGTTCATTAATGTTTCAAGAGAACTTGAAGTTTATAACACTCTCGAAGGTAAAATAACCTATAAAGCGCCATATCTATTTGGTGGAGGTGAGCGCGTCATTGAACGTTATCCTGAGCCTATAAATGCCAACGCGAGAAAAGCTGGTTATACACCAGAATATAATTTAAAATATTCGGTAATTATACCTAAGAGTATAAAGGTTTTAAAAACTAAGGGTGGTTTTGAAATTTTGGCTATGAGAAATTACCTATCCCACAATATAACAATCAACGAACAACACTATCAGGGATACAACATAAAAATGTTTAGATTAAATGGGGATAAGCTAAAGCTTGTTTGGTCTTCTGGTGATGTTAAAGGCAGACTTGTCGGATTTGGAAAGGATGATGATTATATAATATCTGTAATTGGTTTACCGGCGAGCTTCCTTTATCGTTTTATAAGGGGAATATTGGAAGTTGATAGGCTAACAGCTGCAAGAATAGAGTATTGAAGCCATTAATTGTCCTTTACTATCACAGGATATTACCATTTAAAAACTATGATATAGATATAGATACATTTAGGTGGCAGTTGTCCTTTTTAAAGAAGCATTTTGACATTGTAGACCCTGAAGTTTTGTTTGATTTAAAGAGAAAATTTAAACTTAAGAAAAGTTCTGTTCTTTTGACTTTTGATGACGGTTTTTTGGATAACTATGTGTATGCTTACACAATTTTAGAGGAGCTTAGACTAAAGGCATTGGTATTTGTAATCACATCTAAAATTACAAATAGAAACCCAGAAAAGACGGCTAAAGATGGTAAAGAAGGCCTATTTATACCAAAGAGGGAAGAAACAGCTCTGCTTGATTCTTTGCGTGGAGATTTTGGTGAGTTTTTGAGTTGGGATGAGTTAAAGATTATGAAGGAAAGCGGTGTATTTAGCATTGGCTCCCATTCCGATGTCCATGTTAAGATTTTTTCAAGTGATAGGGTTATAGGTATATGGAAAGACCCTTCTGATGCTCATTGGAGTTATGAGTTTGCTTTAGGCAAGACAGCTAAAGTTGGTTATCCCATATTCGAAATGAAGTCCGCTCTTTCTGCAAAGAAATTTTACCCAGATAGTGATTTTGCAGAGAAAGTTAGAAATATATATTTGGAATGCAAAGACGAAAAGGAGACAATTAAAAGGGTCAACGCTTTAGAAAACAAAGGTTATTTTGAAAGTTTGGAGGAATTCAAGGG
>JALVTR010000107.1 GCA_027035885.1 Desulfurellales bacterium | reverse complement strand
ATTGTAAAAAATCTTCTTCGAAAGCTTTATTTGAACAAATCTCTTACTTCCTTGAAAACCTGCTGGAAAAGGCAAAAAACAATAAGAAGAAAATGTATGTTCTTCTATCAGTGACCAATCTTTGCCTACTGTTATATAAAATCCATCTCCTAACCCTTGTCTAACAAAGGCAAGCATCAAATTGAAATCTTTGGGCCATGAATCTAAGGTAATATTGGCCTTTGTTTTTGTCAGAGGATTAAAGATTTTCAAGCCTATTCTTGTGAATGCCCTTGAATTTTGTTCCCATTTGTCATTCGAAGCCCCATTCTTAGGCAACACATAAGAGGTATTACTCTTGATTCCTGTTCTTTTGTAATACGAATATTTATAGCTAATCCACCCATATATAGTTGTTTTGAGTGGTTTTTCGACATCCAACTGACCTGCAAATGATGGAACCTGCACGAAAACCATGAGTAACCATTCAAAACCCAAAACTATCAATACTACCTTTAGTTTTAGAAACACAACAACCTCCCTCTTAACTATTGAGATTACAAATTAATATTGCAAAGCTAAAAATTATGTTGGCAGGATTAAGGGAGGTCCGACAGATTCGTAAATGCCGTTAGAATATGCATGTACTATGGAATTGAAGAGGAAAAAAGAAAACAGAAAAAAGGGACACATCTTTAGGTCCTCCTTTCCAAGTTTCGGGAGGCGTAAATGTTTCCATTTACACCCTATCGGTGTACAAACCATGGCACGACTGGCTTTAGGTTTGTACACTCGGAGTCCTTTCAAAGAGTTTAAAGATTAATAATTAATATGTCAAGAGTTAAACTTGTCAAAAAACATGTAAAAGCTACAATACCCTCCCCCAACCCCAAGAATGGCTTATAAGTTCCTCCCTTTTGGTAGTATACCTTCATCTTTTTAAAAATATAAGAGTAAATAAAATTACTTTTTAGGTTTTGTATATATTACTCAGTTAAAACGCTACTTAACTTTTCTCTCTTCAACCTTAATTATTTCTTTTGACTTTTTCAAGTATAAATAGTAGAATTATCTAATAATGTAAATGTTTCACAAGAAATATTTATAGGGGTTGCAATGATAAGCTTTGAGTTATCTATTCCGAGCAGTCTGATTTCTTTGAGAATCGTTCAATCTTTTATATTAGAATCAGCCAAAGTTTCTGGCTTTGAAAAAGAAAATTTAGATAGATTTTACTTAATAGCCGAAGAGGCATTCTCCTATGTTATAAGACTACTAAAAGATGACAAAGAAAATGAAACAATAAAAGTCGTAACAAGAATAGACCCAAAATACTTTACTGTGTCCTTTTTTGACAAAGGGATACCTTTTTCTAAAACGGATGAGTCGGATGGGACAGAAAAGATCAGCTTGAGTCTCATACAAGCCTACTGCAATAAGCTTATCTGGGTCAATCACGGCAAGGACGGTAAAGAGTTAAGACTGCTTTTTAATAAACCACAAAAGGATATAACCCAATATGAGTTATTGCCTGAGCATGAAAA
>JALVTR010000106.1 GCA_027035885.1 Desulfurellales bacterium | reverse complement strand
CATGAGCAACAAAATGGAGAAGGCTACCCAAGGGGACTTAGAGGTGACAACACGATGCCTCTGCCAAGAAAGGAAATTAAAAAAGGTTATATCATGCCTTTAGCGGAGATAGTTTATGCTGCAAACGTCTATGATGCACTGGTATCACCTCGTGTTTACAGAAGTGCCTATACACCAGATCAAGCTTTATTTATTATGAAAAGAATGGCGGGTACTCACATTAACAGAGAAGTATTAAAAATGATGTTTGAGGTAATACCAGTCTATCCTCTTGGAACAACAGTTATTATATCAACAGGAAAATTCAAGAACTACATAGCGGTTGTATCAAAGATAAATAGGGAAAATTTATCGAAGCCAGTGATTAGGGTCATGTTCAATCATAGAAAAAAGAGAATAGAACCATTCGAAATAGATTTATCAGCCAACCCTTACATAAATATAAGCGGAACTATGATTTAGAGTTTTTTCTCAGAATCGATAATTCCAATAATTAATAATATCAAAAATATCAAAGAAATAACAAGAACTAAGGGAATTGAATGGATTTTTGGGCCAACATTATATGCCAACATTATAGACATCCCAATAATTACTGCACTCATAATTAAACTGATGCCAATTTGTCGGGCAACGTATCTGAAAGTACTAATCATTCGTGAGAACTCATCAACTTGTGTAGATATTCTAAACGAACCCTTTTGAAAGGAACTAACTACCTGTTTCGTTGCAGATGGTAATTTTCTTGCAGCGATAAGGTAATCCGGGTTAGGTTTCAGGAATAATTTTAAAACATTCAACGGAGAGTAATACTTTTCTGCGAATCTTTTAAAATATGGAGCTGCAACGTCTACAAAGTTAAAATCAGGATGAAAATCTCTGCCAACGCCGTCTGCAATCATAATAGCACGTAAAAGTCTTGAAGAACTGCGCTTAATGATTATTTTATGCTTTCTAAGAATTGCAAATACATCTCTCAATATTTTCGTTAGATTCATCCTTTTAAGAGGCAGAGAGTGATACATCTCTATTAATTCGTCAATATCCGACGTCAGTTCATCTTCCTTTACATCATCACCCACGCTGGCAAAATTTTCGATGGAATACATTATCTTAACAGAATCTTTCTCAATGAATCCAGAAATCATTTCAATCAGATTGACTTTATCATCGTCCGTGATTTTCCCAACCATTCCATAATCGATATAACAAATTTTGCCATCTTCCATTATAATTATGTTTCCGGGATGAGGGTCCGCGTGAAATAGGCCAACATCAAATATTTGATACCAAAAGACCTTTGCGCCTTTTGTCGCAAGCTGTTTTAAATCAAACCCAGCATCAATGATGGATTGCTTGTTAGTGGCTTTAAATCCAAAAATATATTCCATTGTGATGATTTTCCTTGTTGTATACTCCCAGTACACAGATGGCACATAAACATAATTGAACCTAAAGAGGTTCTTTTTGAAAACTTCTATAAAGTGTGCCTCTATCTCGTAATCCATCTCACGCCTTATAGTTTTATCGAACTCATCTATCAATGGCATTATATCAAAGTGGAAAAATTGCTTAACCCTTTTTGAAATAAGCATACCGAGCCGCTTTAGTAAAAACATATCAGACGCAATCACATCTTCAATATGCGGTCTTTGAATCTTTACAGCTACATACTCACCGTTTTTTAACTTGGCCTTGTGAACCTGGCCTAAAGAAGCTGAAGCTTCGGGTTGCTTCTCAAATTCTTCGAATATGTCTTCCATTCTCTTCCCAAATTCAGACTCAATAATCTTTTCTACATCTTCAAAAGCAAAAGGCTCAACGCTATCCTGCAATTGTTTTAATTCTTCTATAAAAGGCTCTGGTAGGATACCTTCCTGAGTGCTCAAGAGCTGTCCGAACTTAACAAACGTTGGTCCTAACTCTTCAAGCATTTTCTTAAAACGTTTGGCTGCAGTTGATTCATCCAAAGAGTGTTTTTTTATCTTTGTGAACTCAGCCAATTCCCCAAGTCCATATTTTGTAACTATATAAGCTATTTGATTAAAACGTTTAAATCCGGAGAACGCTCCGATTTTCTTTATTGCCATCTTTTATAGATAGAGTTATCAATACCGACTAAATCCAACACTTTACCAACAACAAAATTTACGATGTCGTCAATTGTTTGAGGTTTACTATAAAAAGCTGGAATTGGCGGAAGAATTGTAACTCCAAGGTGTGCAAGTTTTAACATATTCTCTAAATGAATGGCAGAAAGCGGTGTTTCCCTAACAACCAGCACAAGCTTTCTATTTTCTTTTATGCAAACATCTGCAAAACGATATATCATATTAGAAGCAAAACCGTTAGCTATTGCAGATAAACTTTTTACAGAGCACGGTATAACAATACCTGCATCAACTATAAACGAACCAGAGGCAAGGGGTGAATAAAAATCCCGATTATCATAATATTTAACATCTTTATCCTTCAAAAAGTTGTCTATACTAACACCTGTTTCATTCTTAAAAATCTTTTTTGCTTCATCAGACACCACAACAAACAGCTCAACCTTACCATTTAAAAACTCTATCAACCTTTTGGCATACAGAGCACCAGAGGCACCGCTTATACAAACAGCTATTCTCATTGGATAACCACCAGTTTATTACCAACAATTTTTGCTGGCATAACTTTGTTTGAACTTAAATACATCACAGGGATTATATCTCCATTGTATCCACCTCGCAAGGCTTTTGCTACTGTATATATTACAATATTGCCTTCAACAACCTTAACATTTACGATATCTCCCATTTTTACGGGCTTAAACTGTTTCGTATTAAATTGGGTAAACGGAGTTCCACTCTTTATAAAAGAAATAGTTACACGTCCGACTATAACCGACTTACTAAGAATCGAATTTGGTGGTAAATGCTTAACCTTCTTAAAAATAATGTCAGATAGAGTAATTCTTTTCCCCCTACTTATATCATGGCTTGCAACCGGGGCAAGTACGTAACCTCCAGATATTTTAACAGATACAGGAATAAGTTTAAAAAATATTCCGTTCTTAAAAACATCTATATCGTAAAACGTAAGATTTCCTTCCCTCCTTTTAAGCTTAAATGAAAATGAATAATGCTTGTCAAACGGTAAAATTATGGGTTTTCTCATTATAAGACTACCATTTTTAATACCTAAAATAGAAAAGATTTTAGCCTTGTCAAGTATATATCCTTTATTTGTGATTTTAATCTCTTTTGCGCCACAAATGGTATAATGCATTTTCTTTTGGAGAAGCAGTGATTTTATGTACAAACGGCTAAAAGTTAATGAGTTATTCAAATATGGAGCAGCCCCTAAAACAAAGTGGGATAATTTTTTCGGATAGACAGAAGCTATGTCTTTTAGTTCTATATCGCTTCCACTTACATATGCACTCTTCTTTAAAACTATATCGCAGCCAAAAGCGTCAATCCAAAGAAACAGAAGGCTAACGCTTAAGATTATTAGCAGTTTGTAACATCTCATCGCTTGTCTGAATTGCTTTAGCGTTAGTTTCATAAGCCCTTTGGGCAGCTATCATTTCAACCATTTCCTGAACAACACTAACATTACTCATTTCAAGGACGCCTTGTTCAATGGTACCAAGCCCATTTGTACCTGGATTACCAACTGTCGCCGTACCAGAAGATTGCGTTTCTTGATAAAGATTATGTCCCAATGCTTTTAGGCCGGCCGGATTAACGAAATAGGCAAGCTGAAATTGACCAATCTGAGTTGGAGTTGTTTGACCTGCCTCCAAAACAGAGACTGTGCCATCATTTCCAATATTTATAGCTACAGCATCATTGGGAATCGTTATTTGCGGTGTTATAGGATAACCTTCCGAATTAACAATTCTTCCATTATTATCAATCTTAAATGCACCGCTCCTTGTGTAAGCTATGGTTCCATCTGGCATTAAAATTTGAAAAAAACCATGACCCGCTATTGCTACATCCAATGGATTACCCGTTTCTTTAAAGTTACCTTGAGCAAAATTTTTAACAACAGCTGCAGGTTTTACACCCAGACCGATTTGTATTCCAGTAGGCTCAACTGTATTAGCTGTTGACTCCATACCAGGTTGTCTAACCATTTGATACAGTAAATCTTCAAAATCAGCTCTACTACGCTTAAATCCAACGGTGTTCACATTTGCAAGGTTATTAGCTATAGTATCAACATTCAACTGCTGCGCTTCCATTCCAGTAGCTGCAGTCCATAAAGACCTAATCATTTCTTAAACCTCCAACTTCATACTTTAGATAAATTTCTCACAGTATCACCAAGGAGCTCGTTACCTAACGAATCAATAACTTTCTGGTATCTGTCAAAACTCCTCTGTGCTTCGATTAACTTAATCATTTCCTTAACCACACTTACGTTGCTTAGCTCAATATAACCTTCTTTTATATATGTGCCCTTTGGTGGTAGAATAGGCGTTTCGCCGTTTATTGGCACGAAATCTGTATTAGCCGTTTTTTTTAAGTTCATGTAATTTCTAAAATCTCTAATGGCAATTTTATCAACTCTTGTTCCGTCAACGTAAATTTCACCATCAGACCTTATGAGTAAATTTTTGCCTTTTATTTTTATCAATTTATGCGTTCTAAAATAGTTTTCACCCACAACAGGATATCCCGTGTCTCTTTGAACCAAAATTCCGTTTGCATTTATATCAAACTGGCCATTTCGTGTATATCTAATACCCTGAGGGGTGAGCACAAGAAAAAAACCTTTTCCAGACAGTGCGAAATCCAGATTATTTCCTGTGTATTTAAGTGGTCCTTGCGAAAAATCCACATAGTCTGTATCAAGGTGAGGCACAGAATCAACGGTTTCGTTTATAAAGTCCTCTGCGGCTTTTGTGTCTGGTGGTATAGGTAACCTAGCATTTGCTTCACCCCATATGCGTGACCATGTTTGAATATTAATTCTTTCCTTTTTAAATCCTGGAGTGTTTAAATTTGCTATGTTATTTGAAATATTATTAACCCTTTGCATTTCTATTATCATGCCACCTGCAGCATCATACACACCGCTAAACATAATATCACCTCCCGATAGAGAGTTAGCAAAAAATGTTCCCTGATTATTCTCAAAAAGAAGCCAAAATATAAGTTGAAAATTAACAATTATTTGTATAAAATTCAATAATGGATAAAGTTACAAACTTCTTGTTAAATATATTAGGTCCACATTCATCTTCTGTATTCTACAGTACAAGGCAGCGTTTTTTAAACCTTTTGCTTGTTATTCTCATAATAACATTTTCCTTTTCATTTTTTGAAAATGTCGTATTGGGAAATTTAGAGTATGCAATGATTTCGGTCTCAAGCTGTCTTTTTACATGTTTCATGTATTATTTGTCTCGATTCAAAAGAATCTTCCAACCAGTTGCTATATATGTTTTTGTATTCCTTTTATTTCTCTTATCCCCCATATTGTGGCACGAGAAAGGCATAACAAAAACATCGTTATCTTTCTTATTTCTATTAATCTTGGCTTTCTCGACATACATATTCGATGGAAAGGTAAGATTAGTGTTCGTTATTTCGACATTAATACTAATGGTAGCATTTTCAATCGGTGATATAATCAATGAAAAAAGAGAAAAACTGGAGTTTGTAAATTACTCAATAGCTCTTATCTTAACTGCCGCAGCACTCTTAAGCGTCGGTTACTACTCAATAAACAGATTCAAAAAAGAGAAACAGAAGATCGAGGAACTCTCAAAACATGATTACCTTACCCAACTTCTAACCCGCAGAGAAGGAATGGATAGATTTAGATATCTAATACATTATTCAAAAAGAATGAAAAGGAATTTATCAATGATAATGATGGATTTAGATGATTTTAAACGTGTTAACGATACATACGGTCACATATGCGGTGATCATGTACTTAAGCAAGTAGCTAAAAGTATAAATAAATGCATTCGGCAAACAGATATTGCAATGCGATGGGGAGGTGAAGAATTCTTGGTTATTTTGCCTGAAACTAACAGAATTAAAGCTTACGTGACAGCCGAAAGAATTAGAAAAGACATTGAAATTATAAACTTTGAATGCTCAGAAAAATCATTCAGAATCACAATAACATGCGGTGTTGCTCTGTTTGACCGTTCGCTAAACGAAGAGAAGAATATAGAAAAAGTTGACCAAGCCCTATATAAAGGCAAAAGAAGTGGTAAGAACATGACAGTCGTCATTTAGACAAAGCCATTTCTTTCTTACGCAAGAAGAGAAATACTAAGGTATTCAAGGAGAAAATTATGCCTGTAAAAAGATACATTTTAGAGAAGCCACAAGATACGCCGAGTTGAATGCCAAATATCGGACCCAATGTTCCACCGATATCTCCAAACAACTGGTAAATAGAAACAGCTTTACCACGCACGCTTAGAAGTGAAAAATCGCCCAATACACTCAAAAGTGTTATATTATTAACCCCAATAGCAACACCCAATATAATTAATGAATCTATTAACATAAGGGTTGTTTGAGTTTGAGATAAGAATAAAAAACCTAAAAACACCAAAATAGAAGCAATAACACCCAAATTTGACCTAATTTTCAGTTTATCTACAGTTCTCCCAGCGATAATCCCGCTAATACCTGACGAAATCATCATAAAAGACATAATAACGCCGCTTGAAAATTTTGGGTCAGAGTATATG
>JALVTR010000105.1 GCA_027035885.1 Desulfurellales bacterium | reverse complement strand
AATAAAGCTGTGGATGATAAAGATATTGTGGCAATAGCTATCCCTGTTGTTTTTTTGAGAGAAACGTTGAGCCTAATGAAATATAAGATGGAATCTTACGTAATATCTTTGTCTAAGGGTATAGAGACTGATACTTTTTCAACAGCCACGGAGATTATAAGGGATACTTTAAATATTGAAGAGTCCAAAATTGCTGCTTTAAGTGGGCCTAATTTCGCATTGGAGGTTGCCAAAAATTTGCCGACAGCCACTGTTTTAGCTTCTAAAAACCAAGAAGCAGCAAAATTTCTACAAACAGTTTTTTCGACAAGTAGATTTAGGGTTTACACATCAAGCGATATTAGAGGTGTTGAGTTATGTGGAGCTATGAAAAATGTTATGGCAATAGCGTCGGGTATAAGTGATGGGCTTAATTTAGGGTTGAACGCAAGGGCAAGTCTCATAACAAGAGGATTAAGCGAGATAATTAGATTCGGGTTGTTATTTGGTGCTAAAAAGGAAACGTTTATGGGGCTTTCAGGCATTGGTGATCTTGTTTTGACGTGCACCGGAGATTTGAGTAGAAACAGAACTGTTGGTTTAGAGATTGCTAAGGGGAAACTTATTAAAGATATTTTATCTAAAATGAACATGGTGCCTGAAGGCGTAAATACGACAAAAGCAGTTTATGAGTATTCTTTAAGGAATAATGTTGATTTGCCGATAACAAAAGAGGTTTATGAGGTGATATATAAAGGCAAAAATCCGATGGAGGCGTTAGATACACTGATGAATAGGCCTTTGAAAGAAGAAAATTATTTACTTTAACTTAGTTTTATGATAGTTAAATAAGAAACTAAGGAGCTTATTATGGCAAAGGAAAAAGAAGCTGCTGTTAAAAATCAAGAAGGCGGTAAGAAGAAAGGAAAAGGAAAATTTCTTGTAATAATCGTTGCTGTGCTTATTTTGGTTGTAGCTGGCGTAGCGGTAAAAATGTTTGTTTTGGGTGGTAAGAAAAAACCTGTTACAAAAAAGGAGAGTACAGAACAACAAGCAACGCAGGAAGAGTCAGCTCCTACAGCACCTGCACCGTCTTATGCTCCTGTTAACGAATCTAATTTAACCCCTGTAGTTGTAGGGCCTTTAATAGTTAACTTAGCAGATGTAGGTGGTGATAGGTATCTAAAGATAAAACTTGTACTTTTGGAAATACCATCAGCAGCAGAGAAGGGAAAAAAAGAAGGAGAAAAAGAAGGTATATCACTACAAGACGCTATTATTAGAGATACAATAATAACTGTACTATCTTCAAAAACCTCGGATGATTTGCTTTCTGTATCGGGTAAAGAAGAGCTAAAGAATGAATTGATAGCAGCTATTAACCAGGCATTGCAAAGAAACTTAGTTAGAAAAATATATTTTTTGGACTTTATAATACAATGAATGACGCTAAAACCATAAAGGAGGAATTTAAAAAGTACTTTGACATACCATTAAGAATGGTTTTTGATTTGGCTTCCACAAAAGTGACTGTTCGTGACCTCCTTAAGTGGAAAGAGGGTGATGTTGTGGAAACTAATAAGATGGCAGGTGAATATATCAATATTAATCTGGAGGATAAACCATTAGGAACTGGTGAAGTCATTGTAATTGATAATAAATTTGCTATACGTATAACTACAATATTTACAAAAGACGACCTTATGGAACTCAATGTAAGATGATTTTCTTTCTTCTATTTTTTTTACTCCTACCTAACTATAGCTACGCAGCTAATATTGGATATTGGAGCTATACACTTAAAGCATTTGGTAGTTTAATTTTAGTTTTAGGACTGATAGTTGTTTTTTTCTTTGTTTTAAAAAAGATGAATAGCATGGGTAAATACAGCAGTGCAAGAATTAAACTTAAGAGTAAACTTTACTTGGACAATAGGCACTATCTGGCAATAATTGAAGTTGACAATGAAGAGATGCTTGTTGGTGTTGGAGAAAACGTTACAATTTTAAAGGAATTGGAAGATGATGAAGAAACTTAGCTTAATTGTTTTGTTGCTTCTCATACCACTTACTGCTTTTGGAGCAGACGTGGTAACGCCATCTTTGAATATTACACTTCCTGCCACAAACAATCCAACAACGGTAGCAGAATCTATAAAACTTTTAGTTATCTTAACGGTTCTTGCTTTAGCTCCATCTGTTCTTATTATGATGACGTCATTCACAAGGATAATTGTTGTCCTTGCCATTTTAAGGCAAGCCTTAGGGACACAGCAGATGCCACCAAATCAAATACTAATAGGCATTGCCCTATTTTTAACCATTTTTATCATGACGCCACAGATAAAGACAATATATTACAACGCATATGTGCCATTAGAAAAAAACGAAATTGGTCTTGAGGATGCATACTATAGAGCTGCAAAGCCACTGAAAGAGTTTATGCTAAAGCAAACCCGTCAAAAAGATTTGGCTCTATTTTTGAGAATTGCACACTTGAAAAATCCCAAAAGTCCCCAGGATTTATCTATGAGTATAGTAATCCCTGCGTTTATAATAAGTGAACTAAAGACAGCTTTCGAGATAGGGTTTATAATTTATATCCCATTTTTAATTATAGACATGATTGTATCAAGTATCCTGATGAGCATGGGTATGATGATGCTTCCGCCAGTAATGATTTCTTTACCGTTTAAATTATTAATTTTTGTACTTGCGGATGGTTGGAATTTGGTCGTTCTGTCATTATTTAAAAGTTTTGTGAGGTAGCGTATGGATGTATCTACTGTTGTTGCAATAGGAAAAGAAGCCATGAAAATAACTATGCTTTTGTCTATGCCGCTATTGATTGTAAGCCTTATAGCAGGATTAGTTGTTAGTATTTTTCAAGCAGTGACACAGGTTCAAGAGATGACACTTACATTTATTCCAAAAATAATAGCTACAGCTGTGGCTTTAGTATTTTTAGCACCTTGGATGACCAAATTGATGGTAAATTATGTTGTTCAGTTGTATTCAAGCATTCCTATGCTAGTTAAATGAACGAGTTAGTCGTTTATAGCTCACACTTCTACGGCGATTTTATTATATTTTTATTTGTGCTTTTAAGAGTTTCATCTGTAATTGTATTTGCACCAGTATTTTCGTCAGCTTCAATCCCACCGCAAGTAAAAGCAGGTTTTGCCTTTGTATTTTCTTTGGCTTTATTTAGTGTAGTTAAACAATATATACACGTTGAAACACTAAATTCACTTATGCTTCTTTCTGTTTTAGTTAGAGAGTTGGTTTTTGCAATACTTCTAGCATTTACAGTGCATTTTGTATGGAACGGTGTAGAATTGGGTGCTCAGCTTGTTGGGTTTAATATGGGTTTTACTATAGCAAATGTACTTAGTCCAGAGGAAAATATACAGATATCTGTTCTCAGTGAGTTTGAAAGTATTTTCGCTATCCTTGTTTTTTTGGCGGTAGATGGACATTATATGTTTATAAAAGCGATAGCTTATAGCTTTAAAGTTTTGCCTGTAGGTGCTTTTTTTGTAAATCAAGGTATTTTTGATATATTCAACCGTTTAGTAGCCATGCTTTTTACCGTAGCTTTTAGCATTTTAGCGCCTGCTATATTAGCTTTGTTTATTACCCAAGTTGTTTTTGGTTTAATAGCAAGAACAATGCCTCAGATAAATATAATGATTGTTGCTTTTCCTTTAAGCATTGCTATCGGCTTTATTGTTTTAGGTTCATCGTTTATATTTATGTCAAATGCGTTGATTCACTACTACAATGAAGCATATAAATATTTGTTTGCAATAATAAGGGTGGGCTAATATGCCAGATGAAGATAAGACCGAGCCGGCGACCCCGAAACGTAGGCAAGAAGCGAGAGAAGAAGGTAAAGTAGCCAAATCTATAGAATTGAATACAGCTTTTTTGCTTCTTATTACTGCTATATTTTTCTATTTTACAGCCTACAGCTTGGGGGAAAAATTTAAAGAGAGCTTTGTTTACTTTATTGAACTTGCTGGGAATTTTCATTTGAATTTGAACTCTGTTGATTTTTTATTTAGGTCGGTAAACGACACTATTTTTTCTATCTTACTCCCGTTTTTTATGGTTATATTTGTTGCTGCTTTTTTGATTAATGTTGTTCAGGTAGGATTTATGATTACTCCAAAGGTTCTGGAACTAAAATTTGACAAAATTAACCCGGTTAATGGTTTGAAGAATATGTTTTCCTTAAAATCATTCGGAGAACTTGTTAAATCGTTTATAAAAGCTTTTGTTATGGCATATATACTTTGGGTATTTGTTAGGCATCATGTCGATAAATGGCAAACTTTAGCTCAACAGCCAGAAAACGTGATATTTATGGTTTTGCTGAGAGATACATTTTTAATAGTTATTTATATGATAATTTTTATTATCTTTGTGGCAATAATGGATTATCTCTTCCAAAAATTCACTTTTGAGAAAAGTATTAGAATGACTAAGCAGGAGGTTAAAGACGAATATAAACAGATGGAAGGTGACCCTAAAGTCAAGCAGAAGATTAGAAGTATGCAGATGGAAATTGCGCGTCGTAGAATGATGGAAGAGGTCAAAAAGGCTGATGTTGTGATTACTAACCCGACTCACTATGCAGTTGCTTTAAAGTATAACACTACAAGCATGAATGCCCCTAAGGTTGTTGCGAAGGGGATTAATTTAATTGCTCAGAAAATAAAAAATATAGCAAAAGAGAGCGATATTCCTATAGTTGAAAAACCTGAATTAGCTCAACAGCTTTATAAAAAGGTTCCGTTAGATAGAGAAATTCCTGAAGAACTATATAAAGCTGTTGCTGAGATTTTGGCTTACGTCTATAAACTTAAGAATCAATCCACAGGTTAAAGTTTATTTCTTTTAATCCGACTTATAGACATGAAAGGAGGGGATTATGGATTTAGGTAAGTTTACCGTTTTGGGTCTTGGCAGCGGTATGAATCTTCAAGGAATAATAGATAAACTTGTAAAAGCTGATAGCCAACCCCTCATAATGGCTCAAGCACAAAAATTGGAATATCAAACATATCTGCAGAACTTCAATACTTTAGAAAATAAACTTTTAACGCTTTCAAACGACGCTAATCAAATGATTTCGGATTTTACAATGCAAAGCGTTTCCGTAAGCGATGATAGCATGGCAGAGGCCAATTTAACAGGTTCACCTATAAGTGGAGTTCATAATATAACTGTCAATTCTTTGGCTCAAGGTCAAACATGGATATCAAATCAAGGGATATCTTCTGAATCGGATTCCATTGTTGAAAATAGCGGTTCTTTCACTTACAAAATAGGAGATAAAGAATATACAATAAACTTGGATAACAACATATTGTCTTCAACACCTACAACATTGGAAGAATTCGTAAATGCAATAAACAACGATGGCTCTGGTTTGCAGGCAAGTGTACTTTATGATGGCAGTGATTATAGAGTTATTCTAAAAACTCCAGAAGGGACAAACAATAATTTAACTATAGTTGAAAACGATACAACTTTGACTTTTGGTGATGGTAATGGCAATACTACACCTGCGCAAGAATCATCAGATGCAGATTTAACAATAGATGGAATCTCAGTTACATCACACAGTAATACACTGGATGATTATATACCTGGAATTAGTTTGACGCTCAAAAAAACTGGGTCTTTCAGTGTTTATATTCAAACAGATTACTCCAAGTTGGTCCAAGATATGCAAAATATAGTAAAAGATTATAATGATGCAATTAAATATATAAGCCAAAATAATAGTTATGATGACCAAAAGAATATAGCAGATTCATTTTTTTGCAATGAAACAATAGAAGATGTCCAGAATAAACTGTCTAATTTATTCGTTGGTACATATGGAGGGTCTAATTCTCGGTATAAATCTTTGGCGGACCTTGGAATTACTTTAAATAAAGATGGTAGCTTGGAGTTTGATTCATCCACATTTTTAAATGCCCTAAATACCAATTTTAAGGATGTAAAGAAGATGCTTGTAGAAACCTCCACAGGTGCTGGAGACGGTTTTTTGAGTATTATGCATTCAGATATTAATCAGATGACGAGTTCAAACGGTGAATTGGAGTTGGAGAAGGGCTATATTAACGATAGAATCAGTAGTTTGGATACGCAGATAGACACTATACAAAAACAGTTGGATCAGGAAAGAGTCATGTTAACATTAACTTTTTCTCAAATGGATGAATATATAGGAAGTCTTAAAAGTCAAAGTAGCTATATGCAGCAGGTGTTTGACAGTATGAATAAAAAGTGAAAAGAAGGAGGCCTGAGATGTCGGGGGATATCAATAGAATTATAGGCAATAGCATGTCAAACTTGAGTAATCAGCAACAGGTGAATAACAATCAAGATGTTCATAAAATAAATAATACTTCAACAAAGATACCATCTATAGATAGAGTAAAACAATCTCTTTCTCATGCAAAACAACCTTCGCCAAGCGAACTGAAGAAGATTATAAACAAAATAAATGAAAATGTTAGCAAATTAAATAAAGACGTACGATTTTCCTATAATGAAACTCTTAAATCATTAATAGTAAAAGTAATAGATGCAAAAACCGGCAAAGTTATAAGAGAAATTCCACCACAGGAGGTTATAAATTTACAGAAAAAGTTATCTGAAGTTGTTGGAATAATATTTGACAGTAAGGAGGTGGAGAGATGACTGCTAATGAGGCCTATAGTACCTATAAAAACATGATGATTAACACGACGGTAGATAAATTGCAAATTGTTGCTATGCTTTATGAGGGTGCCTTGAGTTTTGCAAAGAAAGTGGTTGAGGCTGTTAAAAACAACAATGATGAAGAATTTTCAGATAGTATAAATAGGGTTATTGGTATTCTTTTGGCTTTGAGGGATTCTTTAGATCCAAATGCAGATAGGGAAACAGTAGAATATCTTACAGCTCTTTATAACTTTCTTTTAGAGAAAACCATTAAAGCAATCGAAGAATTCAGAGAAGACGATTTTTATATTGTCATTAGGTATCTGTCAAAAATGCACGAGATTTGGACGACTGCCGTTATGAGAAAGGACTAACCGCCGAATCCTTCTATGAATTTTGCCAAAAATTGATTTTTGTCCTCAAGTGTTTGAGCTCCTTGTAAACCGTTAAAAAGATTGTTGAGGGATTGATGGACAATTGGTGTTGCGGGGGAGTTGTTTGTAGCATAAGCGACTCCCTGTAGGAAATTGTTGAATACGTCGGTTAGTTCTCCTTTATCATTATTGCTGTTTAGAATATTTTCTGTCTCGTTAAGAAATTGTTCTCCAAAACCATAATTGTCTGCATTTTTAAAACTCTCTAACCAGCCATTCAAATTTAGGTTGTTTTCGTTAATCTTGTTGGATAGCTCAAAAAATTGTTGTAAGTTTTCTGGTTTTGAATTTAAGTTTGATATGTAGTTGATTGTTTCCAATCCATTCATACCTTCAGGAGAATTGATAATGTTTAAAAAAACATTTCTTGCACCATTTAATGCTTCTTGAGATGCATTATTCTCAGTCAGAGTGTTGTATATAGTGTTGAGCTTTTGTCCAAAAACTGATATTTCCGCGTAATCTTCAGATAAGTTTTGTAGTGTAGAAACAATATTATCAGATGATGTGTTTTGATTGTTTGAGCTATTGAATAATTGGTTTACAAGATAACTGTTTATATTTTTTATATCTCCGTTAAAATTCACTGACATCTTTATCACCTCCTTTCATATTTAATCATTACCTAAATAGTCAAAAAGTCAAGAAAAAATTAATCCTTGAAAATAATAGGTAAATAGGTAATATTTCCAAAGAGGAAATTTGTAATTTATTTGTAGAAGGAGGAAATAATGGCGAAGGATTTGGATAATTCTATATTTGGAACCCCTTTGGGAGAGGTAAAAAAGGTTACATATGATGATGTTAGAGAATTTATCGATACGGTCCTAAATAAAGCTCCACACCATGCAATAATAGAAGAACTGGAGGATACGGCTGAGTATGTTGTTATCTTGGAAAAAATTTTGGAAGAAAATGGTATTGATTTCAGCGATGATGTGATTTTAGAGAAAAAGATAGAAAATAGTGCTTGGGTTGAAGACCAGAAACGCCTATTTCTGCTCCATTTTGCAGGGAAAATCGTTAGAAGAGAGGGGTCTGTGGTATGAGCATCAAGAATGACCGTTGGATTATAGAGATGGCAAAGAAGGGCATGATAGAGCCATTTGCAGATAGACAAGTAAGAGAGGGTGTGATAAGTTACGGTGTGAGTTCGTATGGCTACGATATGCGTATAGCGGATGAATTTAAGATATTTACTAATGTTAACAATACTATTGTCGATCCTAAGAATTTTAGCGAAAAAAATTATGTAGACTTTAAAGGTGATGTTTGTATTATTCCGCCAAATAGCTTTGTTTTGGCGCGTAGCGTTGAGTACTTTAGAATCCCGAGAAATATACTCACCGTTTGTGTTGGTAAGTCAACATACGCCCGCTGCGGATTGATAGTTAATGTTACGCCTTTTGAACCGGAGTGGGAAGGATATGTGACAATAGAAATATCAAACTCTACGCCAATTCCAGCTAAAGTATATGCTTGGGAGGGCATTGCCCAGGTTTTATTTTTAGGGACTGATGAGGAGTGTTTGGTTAGTTATGCCGATAAAAAGGGTAAATACCAAAAACAAATGGGCTTAACGCCGCCGAAACTATGAGGAGGTAAAGGTAGCATGTCTGGACACAATAAATGGAGTTCTATAAAACATAAGAAGGCAAGGGAAGACGCAAAAAGGGGAGCAATATTTACCAAATTAATCAAAGAAATAACTATAGCTGCTAAGTTGGGCGGTGGCAACATAGAGAGTAATCCAAGACTAAGGATGGCTGTAGAAAAGGCAAAAGAAGCTAATATGCCAAAACAAAATATAGAAAAAGCAATTAAGAAGGGAACCGGAGAGCTACCCGGTGTAAGTTATGAAGATGTAATATACGAAGGGTACGGCCCCGGGGGAGTTGCTATTATAATTGAGGCAACCACAGATAACAGACAAAGAACAACGGCAAGCGTAAGACATATTTTGAGCAAATTTGGCGGAAGCTTAGGCGAAACTGGCTGCGTGTCTTGGATGTTTAATTATGTTGGCTATATGACTTTTGATAAGGAAAATACAGATGAAGAAGCTCTATTTGAAGCGGCATTGGAAGCTGGCGCAGATGACGTTAAAGAGAACAGAGAAGATGGAGTTTATGAAGTAATAACAGATCCAAAGGAATTTATGTCTGTTAAAGAATTCTTGGATGATAAAGGGTTTAGGTCACAAACAGCAGAACTCACAAGAGTTCCACAAACAACTGTTAAGCTTGAAGATGATAAAGCAATGAGTATGCTAAAACTCATGGAAGCTTTAGAAGATGACGATGATGTGTCTCATGTTTATGCGAACTTCGATATACCAGATAAGATATTGGAAAAGTTTAGTCAATAACAACTACAGGGTATTACCCCACGCAGTTTTCTCTTATTAGTTCCTCTATTTTCGAAAAAACATCCGTTACGGGATATTCATTGATAGAATTTAGTACATTTTTCCTTAATTTTGGCAATATGTCTCTGTTTTTTAGAAGAAACTCTAAAATATTCGCTATCTCATTTACATCAGTAGGTTCTTCAATTATAAGCCCATTTTTACCATTCACTACAATTTCACTGGTTCCATTGTACATACTAACAACTGGGATAAGTCCGCAAGCCATAGCTTCGAGAACAACAGAGGAAGCAGCATCAAACAAAGTAGGATACACTAAAACATCGCAAGCGCGGTACACATTCTCTATATCTTTTCTTTTTCCCAGCCATACGATATAATTATCTAAAGAAAGTTTTTTTATCAATTTCAAAAAATACCCATCACTCCCATTGCCGGCAATAATCAACTTAAATTTATATTCTTTTTCTTTTAAGATTCTCATTGCCATTAGTAAGTACTGTAAACCCTTTAATCTATGGTTAGTTGAAACAAAACAAAAAACAAGCCTATCATAGTTTATCTTGAGTTTTTCTCTTAACATTTTTTTCTCTTTTTCCGAAAAGTAAAACTTATCTAGATTTATACCATTCCTCACAACCCTTATTTTTTTCTCATCAACATGATAAACGTTTATAAGTTGTGCTTTGACAAAATTGGATGGAACAATAAAAACCTTAGTTTTGGTGTTATTAAAAGTCAGGTTTTCCACTAAAATGGTTATCCAATGACGAGGAGAAAGATATTTCTTTATTTTATAAAGGAATTTGCCGATACTCGTCCTATTTTTCAAAATCGCCCTTTGAAAATAGTACAGATGAACTCCACCACCAACTCTAAATATATCATTACTAAAAGTTTTGCCGAAACCAAAAATACAGATGTCTTCATACAATTTCTTTAATTTTTTCCCTTTCAGCCATGAGAAAATAGAGAAAAACAAAGCAGATATCCACCCCTTAAAAATAAAATTCACTTTGTGAACTGTTATGTTTTTTTCTGTAGGCATATTATCCACTCTAAGTGAATAAATATCTATCTGATATCCTTTTCTTGCTAAAAAATGAGCAAGGTTGTATACAACCTTTTCCTGTCCACCGTACAACCTAAAGTATTTATAAAAAATTACTATTTTCATACGTATATATTACAAAATCATCCTTCCAACGGCAAACTATTTTTGATACCTTTTAGACGATGAAATTCATTGGTGCACATGTTAGTATTGCCAAAGGTGTACAAAACGCACCTATAAATGCAGCCAAAATTGGGGCTAATGCCTTTGCAATGTTTACAAGGAACCAGAGGCAGTGGAACGCAAGACCATACACAGAAAAGAATATTAGAGAGTTCAAGCAAAACATCAAAAATTTAGGTTTCGATCCAAAATATATCCTGCCACACGCGAGTTATCTGATTAATCTATGCTCACCGGATAAAAATAAACTTGAGCTGTCAAGAAAGGCTTTTATCGATGAGATTAAAAGGGCCGAACGGCTTGGATTAAAGTTTTTAAACGTTCATCCAGGTGCCCATTTAAACAGAATACCAATATCAGAATGTATAAATTTGATGGTCGAAAGCATCGAGATTGCCCTTGATAACTCAAAAAACATAACGATTGTTTTGGAAATAACAGCAGGTGAGGGTAGCGTTTACGGATACAGATTTGAACAAATAGCTGCTGTTATTAACAAAATCAAAGACAAAAATAGAATTGGTGTGTGTCTTGATACGTGTCACATGTTTGTCTCAGGATACGATATAAGAGACTACAATTTGTATGAGAAAGCGATGGATGAATTTAATAGAATCATAGGTATAAGTAATCTAAAAGGTATGCATTTAAACGATTCGAAACATCCATTAGAGTCTAGAAATGACAGACATGAAAGCATAGGAAAAGGATTTATTGGTTTAGAGGCATTTAAATGTATCATGCATGACAGAAGAACAGATAATATGCCGTTGATTCTTGAAACGCCAAACAACACTATATGGAAACAAGAAATCGAACTTTTGCGGTCCTTTCTCAACTATTGAAATTCGTTCATCAATATGTTATAAATAAGTGACAGAGATATTTTAATCAAAGGAGTTTATTGTAGACAACAAAAGTTCTGTGGAAGAAGGAAAAAGTATTGCGTGGCTGTCCTACATTGGCATTTTGATTATCATACCTATACTTCTTCAAAAAGATAATTTTTACACAAAATTTCACATTAAACAGGGTTTGGTTCTGCTTATCGCGAGCATCATTTGGTCAATCGTTAATTTCTTTTTTGGTTTCATACCTATTATTGGATTAATAATTCCTTTACTTGGATGGATATTTTTAATGGTATTGAGCATTATTGGAATAATAAATGCTATTCAAGGAAAAGAAGCGGAGTTACCTTTAGTAGGAAAATACGGTGAGAAAATAAGTTTTTAATGCCCTATCGGTAAAATGATCTTGAATTTACTACCTTTGCCCTTTTGGCTTTCTAAAAATATTTTACCGCCAAGTAACTCAACTGTATGTTTAACAATTGAAAGACCCAAGCCAGTTCCACTTAGGCGTTTATCTCTTGTTGTTTTAGATGTGTAAAACCTCTCAAAGATAAGTTCTTTCTCATCATCGTCTACGCCTATTCCTGTGTCTTCAACCTCTAAAACAAAGTCACTTTGTTTTTTGTAGCAGTCAACAGAGATAAAGCCTTTCTCAGTAAACTTAGTTGCATTGTCAACTAAATTCCATAGAATTGACTTTACGTACTCACAAGCTATAGGAACCTCCGTACTGATACAGTCCACCATAAATTTCACACCCTTGTCTTTTGTAAGTTTGCTGAATGCTGCCTTTAGTTCTTTACCCAGCTCATTAACCTTACACTTTCCCTCTATCTTTCTTTTTTGTTTTTCTAATCTATGAAGAGTTAGTATATCCTCAACCAGGTTCGTAAGATTTTTGGCACTGTCATGTATATAAGAAATAAACTTTTCTTTCATTTTATTATCTATGACGTCACCATCTATAAGCGCCTCTGAGAAACCCAAAATGGACGTTATGGGTGTTTTTAACTCATGGGATGCTTCCTCAAAGAACCTTGCTTTCATATCTTGATACCTTTCAGATTGCGTTATATCTTCCACAAGCAAAAGTAAATTATTCTCCACATATTGAACCTTTAAAAGTAAAACCTTTCCTCTAACCCCTACCTTTTCACTTTTTCTGTTTTTCAATATACTTTCCAAAGCCGACAATATTCTATAATCCTTACACAAATCCAATATATTGCCACCGCCACTTTCTATTGAAAGCATAGAACAGGCAGATGGATTGATAAGTTCAACATTTCCCTTTTTATCCATTAAAATCAATCCTTCTCTCAGATTATTAACGACAAATTCAAATCTATTCTTTTCCCATTCTACGGTATCCTGCTGTTTTTTTAGAATCTTGTATATGCGTTTTATTGCGGAATATATCCTATGCAGCACCTCATCGTCCGTTTCCGGGATTTCAAATCTTTCGCCTTCTTTCATACGATTTATGATTGCCTCTATTGAAAAATACACTTCTTCTTCTCTCTTGACAATAAAGAACGTGGCAAAAAGCGATAAAATAAAAAGAAAGATAAAAAGTATCGAAAGCTTGTTCAAAAATAAAGTAAAATTAACGTTTTTTCTATAAAAAAGGAAACCAACAAGAATTGTTGTTATAATCTCAAAAATCAACAAAGTAGAAAAGATTTTAACAAAACGTCTCATGATTTAAACTTATAACCTACTTTTGGAATAGATTTTATGTTTTTTCCTTTATCCATTAGCTTTTTTCTCAAATTTGAAACATGAACGTCAACAGTTCTATCTCCTATGTCTGTATCATTGCCCCAAACCTTAAATAGGATTTCTTCTCGGGTAAACACTTTATTTGGATTTTTAAGAAACATCTGTAGGATTTCGAACTCGGTTTTTGTTAATTCTACAGAAACCCCATCTATGTAAACCTCAAAGCCCTCAAAGTCCATTTCAATGCCATTAACAACAACCCCATTGGAAGATGCTTTGCCGAGCCTTCTTAAAATGGCATTTATTTTTGCTACCAATACCTTTATGCTGAACGGTTTTACCAAAAAATCATCAGCACCTTCATTTAAAAGTTTTACAAACAGGTCCTCTTGTGATTTGGCTGTAACAATTAATATAGGCAGGCTTTTAAATTCCGGTTTCCCCTTAACAAAGCGAATAAAATCCTCACCTTGTAATCCAGGCAACATAAGATCAAGCACTATAAGATCTGGATTATTCGTATTTAAAAAGATCAGGGCATCATTAGCATTGTCAAATTTTACAGTAGAATATCCCGCGTTGTTTAAGGTGAACTCTATAAGATTACCTATATGATCGTCGTCTTCAACAATTAGTATATTCCCCTTCATTCCTTGACTCTTTTGTGTTTTATAACTCTGCCTGTAGCCACAAATGCCGCCAGCTCAGCAATATTGGTTGCCTGATCTGCAATACGCTCCAACGCCCTTGCAATAAAAGTCAATCTCAAGGCGGATTTAATATTAGATGAATTACTATATGAAAGTTTTATTAATTCCTTCATTATTTTCATTTCTAAGGCATCAACCTCAACGTCACGCTCAATTACATCCTTGCTTTTCTCAAAATCCCTTTCAAAAAAAGCATTTAGTGCGTCTCTAAACATTTCAACAGTTGTTTGTTTCATATATACTACATTTGTATAGTCAATGATTTTTTGCTTGTTTATTATTCGTTCTGACCATTCTGCAATATTAACAGCATTATCTGCAACCCTTTCTATAGCAACGTTTATTTTAAGAGAAGCAATTATAAATCTCAAGTCACTCGCTTCCGGTTGTCTTAAGGCACATATCTTAATAACCTCTTCATCAATCTCATTATCTATTCTATCTACTTCTTTGTCCTTTAAGATCACCTCTCTAAGTAATTTAGCATCTTCCTTTATCAAGCCATTTATGGACTTTTCCGTCATATCTTCCGCTAGCTTTGCCATTTTAGAGACTTTAAGCTTTAATGATCTAATTTCATCCTCAATTTTCCCAATCATTACACTCTCCTTCTAACCAAATCTACCTGTTATATACTTTTCTGTCAATTCTTCCTTAGGATTGGTAAATATGTTCTCAGTTTTATCGAACTCAATAAGCTCTCCTCTAAACATGAAAGCTGTGTACTCTGAAATCCTTGCAGCCTGTTGCATATTGTGAGTAACAATAAGAACCGTTGTTATATCTTTAAGATGCTTTATTAGATCCTCTATTTTTGATGTTGCTATGGGATCTAAAGCACTTGTAGGCTCATCGAACAGTATTATATCAGGTTCCACAGCTAACGTTCTTGCTATAACAAGTCTTTGTTGTTGACCACCAGATAAAGATGTTGCGGGGCTATTTAACTTGTCTTTAACCTCATCCCACAGTGCAGCCTCCATCAGCGACTTTTCAACTATAGCTTCTATCTCACTTCTCTTTTTTATTCCTTTTAGTTTCAATCCGTATGCAACATTATCGAAAATTGACATAGGAAATGGTGTTGGCCTTTGAAAAACCATGCCTATTTTACTTCTCAATTTTATCAAGTCATGCGCTCTTAAAATATTTTCTCCGTTATAGATAATCTCTCCTTCATATCGGTTGCCTTTGTACAAGTCATGCATCCTGTTAAAACATCTCAGAAAAGTCGTTTTTCCACAACCAGAAGGACCAATCAACGCTGTTACCATGTTCTTTGAAACGCCCATACTTATATCTTTCAATACCCTGTTCTCTCCGTAGTAAAAACTTAGATTCCTAACTTCTATTAAGATTTCATTCACTTCCATACCTCTTACTAATTATCCATCTACCTAAAATGCTCAAAACGAGCACAAACAAAACTATAACAAATGAAGCTCCCCATGCCAACTTATGCCACTCTTTATAAGGACCCATAGCGTACTGATAAATCGTAACAGTTAAAGACGGCATCGGTTGGTTTGGATTAAGGGTTAAAAAGCTATTATTAAATGATGTAAATAACAATGGCGCTGTTTCAACGGCAACACGAGCCACAGCTAATAAAATCCCTGTAAACAAACCAGTAATTGCACTCCTATAAACAATATCTTTTATGACTTTATAATACGGTGCTCCAAGTGCGAAAGCAGCTTCACGTACTTCCCAAGGTATAAGCTTGAGTGTTTCTTCAGTTGTTCTTACAATAATTGGAATCATAATGATGGCGAGTGCCACTGCTCCTGCATATCCATTAAAATGGCCCATGGGCCTCACCATTATCGTATACACAAAGACACCCACAACTATAGATGGAAAACTTGTCATCATGTCGGCAAGAGAGCTTATTACAGCAGTGTACTTTTTATTTCTACCGTATTCTGCTAAAAACGTCCCTCCAAAAATTCCTATAGGAACACCTATAACAGTAGCTATAACAGTTATAATAGCCTGACCCACAAATGCGCAACGTAAACCGCCACCTGGAATGCCAGGCGGAGCAGGATCGTTCAAAAACAACGAAAGATTTATAGAAGATATGCCTTTTACAAGTACACTCGATAATATAAAAACAAGCCAAAACAAACCAATAATTGCAGCAAACACGGATACAGATAAAGCTATTATGTTTTTGACTTTTCTCTTCTTAACTAAATTCATTTTTTTATCCTTTTAAGTAAAAACTTTGCCAAACCCAACGCAGTAAAGCTCATTATGAAAAGTATGAATGCAAGATAGAAAAGTGAAGATAAATAAAGCCTGAAATCGGCCTCTGTGAATTCGTTTGCTAAAGTGACAGATATAGTGGTCGACGATTTTAATAGTGATAAATGAATATTGTGGTCATTACCTAAAACAAAAGCCACAGCCATCGTTTCGCCCAAAGCCCTACCCGTAGCTATTATAATTCCACTTAAAACACCTACTTTGGAGTATGGAAATATTACGTCCTTTATCATTTCCCACTTTGTAGCCCCCATAGCGTAGGCAGATTCCTTTAATTCCTTTGGCACAAGTTCAAACGTATCTCGTGCTATTGATGAGATAAATGGAATAATCATGATGCTCAAGATTAAGCCAGACGTTAAAAGATCTATCCCAAGTGGTGTGCCTTGAAACAAATATTTTATCACAGGAATAGGTAAAAATACCTTTTGTAGAAATGGTTCTATATAATTTCTCATTATAGGTGCAAGTGTAAAAAGGCCCCACATTCCATAAATTATGCTTGGAATTGAAGCTAAAAGCTCTATTGCATTAGAAAAGTATTTTTTTAAACTATGAGGACAAATTTGAGTTATGAAAACGGCAATACCTAAAGATGTTGGAATGGCAAAAATTAAGGAAAGTACGGTTGTAACTATTGTGCCGTATATTGCTCCTGCGCCTCCAAATATCTTTTTCACAGGATTCCAGGCATCTGAAAGGATAAAATGGATAACCCCAAATTGCTTTATTGCTGGGTAAGAGAAAATGAACAAAACTGTAAACATTGCAATGCATATAAGTACAATTACCAATGCTGATATAAAGCTTAAAGATTTAAATAGGCCATCTTTTGCATAGAATTTATTTTCCATGCTTTTCTTTATAGATATTGTTATTAAGAAAATGTAAAAAAATTTTAAAGGCTTATTAAATTGATAATTTAAAACTTTAATAAAATCTTAACATTACCATAATTATTTCTTTTTGATTTGTGCATAAATTTACTATAAAACAACTATGTTGGGAGGTGCTTTTATGAGTAGATACGTTAGATTTATCTTTGCCCTATTTGCCGTTTTGATGTTTATCCAAACGTCCAATGCATCGTCTATAAACGGTGCAGGTGCTACATTTCCCTATCCGGTTTATACAGCGTGGGCTTACTATTACTACAAATCAACAGGTGTTAAGGTTAACTACCAGGGAATTGGTTCAGGCGGAGGTATTAGACAGATAACGAAAAGAATAGTGGATTTTGGTGGATCAGACGAGATGCTAAAGCCCGCCGAATTAAAGAAACGTGGTTTGTATCAATTTCCTGCCATTGTAGGTTCCATTGTTGTTGTTTATAACCTTAAAAACGTAAAAGACGGCCAATTAAAGCTCTCAAATCGTGCCGCTTGCGATATTTTTATGGGTAAAATCAAGTATTGGGATAATCCAGAGATTAAAAAATACAACACCAACTTAAAACTGCCACACAAAATCATAATAGTTATACACAGATCCGAGGGCTCAGGTACAACGTGGAATTTCACTTATTGGTTGTCCCATATCTGTCCAATTTGGGGCAAAAAAATTGGATATGGTAAAGTCGTTGAGTGGCCAAGTGGAAAGGGAGCGAAGGGTAATCAGGGCGTTACAAATTACGTAAAGCAAATACCAGGAGCAATAGGCTATGTGGAATACGCATATAAAATTCAAAACAGTCTCAAAGCCGCACAGTTACAGTCTAAAGATGGAATATTTGTTAAACCAACAATAAAATCATTCAAAGAAGCAGCAAAAGAAGCAAAATGGAAAGAAAAAGACTCGTTTTATATCCCGTCAAACTTGCTGCTTGCAAGCGGTAAAAACAGCTGGCCCTTAACTGTTTCAACTATGATACTGCTTGCAAACAATAGAACGGGAATCAATAAGAAGGTTATAAAGTTTTTCAACTGGGCATTCAAAAATGGTGATAAAACTGCTCAAATGTTGGGATATGTGCCTCTTCCAAAATCTGTGAAAGATAAGGTCATGGATTACTGGAAAAGCGTCGTTTTAAAGTAGGGCAGGGCTAATCCTCTGCCTTTTCTATTTTCACAAATGTGTCATTAAAGGCAATGCCCCTTTTTGTATCCGTTGGAATACTTTTGAAAATCCTATTCACACCATCATAGCGGCTTTTGTAAACAAATGCAGTGTTACCCTTTATCATATCGGTAATCTTAGCTTCAAAAATAGATTTATATTTACCGTTTGAAATAGTCACCTTATCACTCGGTTTAATGGATAATTCATCACCTAACTCAGTTGAAATAAACGCAAACTCCTCATTCTTTGGTATGTTTTGCGAGTTTAAGTAACTCGGATGTGGCAAGCTAAAAAGCCTAACCAAGTCATTTTTTGTCGGCAAGTAAACCTCAATTTCGCTATTTACAAACTTTCTTTTTTGTACATTCACTTTTTGAACGCTATCTAAAGAAAGCTTGAATTTAATACCCAATCTCTTTGCCAGTTCAGCTGCGGCATCTAAATCACTCAATCCATCAGAAACCGCTCCCTTATCAAGTGTTTTATTAAAAAAGTAGCTACCTTGTATGTCTTTCGAGGCAAACATGCCATCAACCTTTAAAAATATATCTGCAAACTCTGTTGTCTGTGTAAAGTTTGTATCGACTACTATAACTTCATCCTCTTCCAAAGCTTTTTTCCAAATTTCGTTATCAGGCATACTCATTGTAGGGTTTGCTGCAACAATAAATACAGCATTGAAAAACCCCTGTTTTAAAAGCTCCGATACATCACTCATAAAAACCGTGTGCTTTGGCTTGCTATTGGGTTTCTTTATACCCTCTTTTGATGAGCGCGAATAGTACAAATAGTCCAGATTTCCAGTGTAATATGCAAGTCTATTCAACCATTTGATTGAGTTTTTGCCGTTTCTGTACCTCTGCAAGCCGTATCCTTCTATAATAGCTGTTTTGCCCTTCTCAAACAGTTGAACCAAAAACTCTATTTCTTCAACACTCAAACCCGTAATATCAGAAACATTGTCGACTTTTAACTTATATTTCCCTAATAAGTTTAGAACTGCATTTGCCAAAACACCGTCGCTTCCAGGCTCAATTTGCAAAAATTCATGTGCTAAATCCGCTGTTTTTGTCCTTATTGGATCAATGTAGACCACTACTTTTTTATTCCTCAGTTGCTTTAGATAATAATAGATGTGTGGTGAGCAAACGAAAGCGTTCTTACCAAAAACAACAATATTATCCGCCTCTTCGAGCTTATTAATAGGTGGATTAGTGCAAATATCAAAATCCTCTATATGGGCTTCAATACCCGTTTCATCGCAAGGACCCCCGTCCACAAAATATACACTGTTAAATTGGGACAAAACTACGTCCCACCCAAACATCGAGTAGCCCAAATTACCTGAGCCTCTAAGGTACAAAATTCTCTTATTCTCTGAGTTTCTTAAAAAATTTGTAATTTTTTCTAAAACAGTATCTAAATCAACTCTTTTTTTGTCTATAAAGTGGTAAGATTTGTTATTTTTAACTTCCCTCTCAAAAAAGAACTTTAATTTTCTACAAACGAACTGGGTATCAAGAAAATCCCAATCGCTAACTTTGACCTCTAAGCCATGTTCATTAATTCTTGCATAAAAACCGCAAGTATCTGGACAGTCCTTTGCGCAAAAGTGTTTTATCCAATCCATTCTGACCTCTCCAATTCTCCTTTAGCAAACAGCACCTGTAAAAATTCCTGCTCTACTTTCTTTTTGTGCTTAATCAGAATATTATAGAGTTCTGAAGCTTCTATGTGCTTTGTTAAGCATTTATTTAAGTCAATATCCATTAGTTTGTCTCTGTATTTTTCTAATACGAATTCCAAAGTCCGACAATTTGGATAAAATTCTATATTAGGCATTCTCTTTTTAAAATCACTCAATATAGCCAAACCCTGGCAGTCAAAATCACCAAAAAATATAATCCTTTTGTAGTTGAGTTTTTTTACAAAATTTGTAATCTGGTTGGTAAGATGAAACCCTTTATTGTATAGAAAGACAGAATTTTTTGGCTTAACGCTCATAAAAAACGATAGATTCTCTGAAATAATGATATTAGAGGATTCGTATTCAATTTCCTTTAAATCTCCACCAAAGAACGCCGCAAGATGTAGCCTCTCCGTTAATTTTTTGATATTTATACCGTTTAATTTTAAATTCACATCCGTTCTTATGTAAATAATGTTGGGCCTTTCAATCGTCGCCATGTTGTTGAATATCTCAGCGAGATGTTTCCTCTTTTCTATGTATTTAGAATCGCCAAACAGATAAGCTGAACAGAACCTTATATCTTCCCCATTATACTCTTTTTTCATGAACGATTTAAGTTTAACGATTTGCTCTTCATTCATTTTCCACTTCTATAAGCACAGTTTTTGTACCTTCATCAATAAATTTAGCTAATACTTTATAGTTAATTCTTAGCTCTTTGAGATACTTGAGTTTCGTATAAACTAAAAATACCCCCTTTTTCTTTTCTATAACTTCGGGGTTCTTTATTTCATTCATGCACATTCTTGTATATGCAACAAACGATTGATTGAATTTCTTATACTGCAATAACTCTAATCTTGTCTTTAGAACCTCATGCCAGACAAATTTATCAGGTCTGTAACCTTCAAACTGCAAAAGTATGACGAAGGCAACGACACTAATAGCAATAGTTTTGTAAAAAATCACCCTGGTTGGTTTTTTAATCAGGTTTGTCAATGAAATTATTAGTATACCTGCAAAAATAGAAGATACAATTTGTATTAAGCCTCTTTTGTAAGCAATGTACGACAATACAAAGGATAAAACAACTTCAAAAATTAAGAAACCATAGGAAATCTCTTTGGATTCTTTAACCTCTTTAATATACCTACCAAACAAAACTGCAACTGGAATAAAGCCAAAGGCAATGTAATGCGCAAGTTTGTTTCTTGAAATTGAGAAAAACAAAAAAACCCATGCAAACCACAAAATTAAAAATAGGTTTTTTCTATCCTTTAAATCCACTTTTTTTAGAAGTTGTAAAATGTATGGCCACCAAATATATAAAACCAAAATGGCTATAGGAAAGAAATAAAAAAAAGAATGCGGGTGTTGGTGCGCAGCACCGGTAAATCGCTCGATGTTATGGTAAATAAGGAATTTGTTTATAAACTCCATTCCATAATTATGGTAAATAGCTACATACCACGGTAAACCAATTAATAAGAAGGCAAGGAAACCTAAACCATTTTTTAGGGAAAAGAACTCTTTTAGACCTGTTTTTTTTTCAACTATCCAAAGATAGATAAAATAGGTAAACCCAACGCTGACCAAACCTATAGGACCTTTCACCAAGGAAGCCAAAGCAGCAAAAACCCACCCAAGTACGTATCTTTCTTTAATAAAATAATAAAGACCCATTAGCTCAAACAGAATCAAACTCATATCTGGATAAACTGAGCGACCCAAATACACAAAAAAACCAATGGATATAAAACCTAAAACTGAAAGCCTTGAAATATCATTATCTTTAAAGAGCAAATCAGAAAGCTTATACACATAGACACTGGAAAGAGATGCAGATATTATGGCAGGTAACCTTGCCGCATACTCAATCAATCCAAAATAATCGTGACCTATCTTAATAAGATGATCTATAGAAAATATCTTGAAAAATAAAGCCAATTCCCAGTAAAAAAATATGGGTTTATCGAATCTCACATGACAATTAAAAAAAGGAACAATGTAATTTCCCTTTTCTATCATTCTTAGTGCTGCATCCACGTACTTCGGTTCATCAGGCGGAAAAAAGGAAATATAAAAAGCTCCGATAGAGAAAAGGACAAAGGAAAATATAAAAATTGAGGTTTTATTTTTAAAAAATCTATCGTACAAAAAATTCATTTTAAAATTAACCCTTTTTTAAGTAAAAACTTATTTTTTTTGCTTCCATTTCCTTCTTTTTAAAACTTACTTTCATATCTATTTTTTTATTTTCTATGAGTTTTAAAAGAATATTATTATCTTCAATTACGTTTTCAATTAACTTAAGTTCATTTTTCTCTATGATTTTGTTTGAAATTATGCCTTTAAGCTGCCCGAATAGGTTGTTTCTTTCTCTAAATAGGTTATCTATCTCTGCTAAGTTTATTTTTTCTAATACTAATATTTCTTTTAATTTTTCAGCATTTTTTAATAACTTTTCATAAATTGTTTTTCTCTCAATATTCTTCACGGCACAATTCCTCTACTAAAATGCCTTCTCTTAAACTACCATTTGTTGTTATAATATACTTTTTCTTAAAATAATTCATTAAATTTTTGACTAAATAAGCCCCAACAACTATTACATCTTCTCTTCCCTTTTCTAATATTCTGAATTCTTTTAATCTCTGTTCCGCGTTTAGTTTCATTATTTTATTCAAGATTTTATCAACACTTTGCAAAGTCAATTTATAACCTTCTGTTTTATTATAAGAATAGTTTTCAAGGCCAAGGTCTATTGCTGCTAAACTTGTTACTGTGCCTGCATTTGCAACCAAAACATCGATATTTTTTTCTGGATTGTAAATATTTAGGTTATCCATAAAAAATGAAGTGGCGTTTTCTAACTCTTCTTTGCTTGGAGGGTCATGCTTTATAAATCTTTCAAGTAATTTGACAACGCCAAGAGGTATACTAAACGTCCCAGTTAGTTTTTTGCCTTTTGAAAATATGAACTCGGTGCTACCACCTCCTAAATCAAAAGCAGCCCATTTTAAGTTGTTTAGTGTATCTTTTAGGAAATAGGTTATACCTTTGTGTGTAAGATACGCTTCTTTGTCTGAATCTATGACAGATATATTTATCTCTAACTGCTTAGCTTTATCTAAAAATTCATTGCTATTTTTTGCTTCTCGAACAGCGCTTGTTGCACAAGCAAAAATTTTATCTGCTTTGTACTTTTTTGATAAACTTAAATATTTTTTTAGTATGTCTATTGCTCTTTTGATAGATTTTTCGCTCAAACAGCCATTTTTAAGTAAACCTTGGCCCAATCGTGCTATTTTGCTTTCTCTGTAGAGAAACTCAAACGTGCAATTATCGCCTTTTTTTGCTATTTGTATTCTTATAGTGTTTGTTCCTATATCAATTGAAGAAAATATCATTTTAACCTAAAAATAAACCGTTTAAAGCAAAAAAAATGGTAGCAGATAACACAGCTGCTATGGGCAAAGTTAACAGCCACGATATAACAATATCTTTCAAAATTTTAAGATTTAAAGCATCAATCCCACGCGCCAGTCCAACGCCAATAACAGACCCAACAAGTGTATGAGTAGTTGATATTGGAAGCCCCATTTTTGAGCATACTAAAACCGTTGTGGCCGCTCCAAATTCTGCTGCAAAACCCCTCGAAGGCGTCATGTCCGTTATCTTTCTACCAACTACCAAGATTACTTTATATCCATACATTGAGAGACCCGTAACAATGCCAACAGCACCAACACTTAGAACCCAGATGGGCATGGAAAGATACTGATGCGAAGTGAGCTTAATTGCATAAACCGCACCCATTAAAGGACCTACGGAATTTGCAACGTCATTGGCACCGTGTGAAAAGGCCATATAGGATGCTGTGATCACCTGCAACATGGCAAAAACCCTTTCTACTTGTGGAAACCTTCTTTTATAAGGTAATGTGGTATCAACAGGTATGTTTGTAACGATTCTATATATAACAAGATAGAAAATAGCGCTTACAACAAATGCAATAATTAAAGAGTGAAAAAAACTGAAATTTAAGTGTAGATTTTTTAAACCTTTATATAGCATAGAAAAAACTAAAATTATTGATACCGAGAATGCCAGAGAAGGGGCATATTTTTTTGCAGCTACTACCGGCTTATCATGGCCCAGAATTTTTTTAGAGATAAACATAAAGATGATAAATGATATTATGCCACCACTGATGGGCGATACAATCCAACTTAATACTATTGTAACTACTTTTCCCCACTCTATCGAGCTTAATCCATGGGTAGCAACACCAAATCCAATGACACCACCAACTATAGAATGAGTTGTAGAAACAGGCATTCCTAACTTTGTTGCCATATTTACCCACAAGGCTGCTGAAAGCAATGTTGCCAACATTCCATAAGCAAATACCATTGCCTGCTTAGAATAATCCAATGGATTTACAATACCCTTTGCTACTGTTAGACTAACATGGTTACCCACAAGCATTGCCCCTGCAAATTCAAATATAGCGGCAACTATAATAGCTTGGCGAAAGGAAAGGCTGCGCGCCCCTACACTCGTGCCCATTGCATTAGCGACGTCATTGGCTCCTATATTCCATGCCATATAGAAGCCGAATGCCGCCGCCAATAGAATTACAATCAGCGGACTCATTGCGAAATAATCAACCTAATCCTATTACACATTTTTTCGGCTGCATTAGCAATATCGCCAGTAGCTTCTATTATTTTTAGCCATAAAATCAAGGATGCACAGTTCATTTCTTCCGATTTATCAATTATAATTTTCGTAAGGTCGTATTGCATAACATCTGTTTTATGTTCAGATTCGTTAACTTTGTTCAACAGCGTTACAACCTCTTTTGCTTCAGGTCCAGAAAAGCTTGCCTCACGCAATGCTTCAAGCTCCTCTATTACCTGCTTTGATTGTTCAACAACATTTACAACAGTGTTTGTAAATTCCTTGATTTTATTTTTAATTCCTTCCGGAACGTAGATTTTCTTAAATGTCATTAATACACCGACATCTTCAGATTTATCCGCAATTGCGTCCATAGATGTTATGATTTGAAGTATATCACCTCGTGCCACAGGCATGAATATGCTATTAGGCAAGCTCTGTCTTATGCCGTCTTTTATTTTGTCTGTTTGATACTCGTGATTAGATATCTCTTTAGCTATCCTTTCGACTTCTTCTTGGTTTCCATCTATAAAAGCATCATAAAGCTCAGGAATTCTGTTTGTGCATTCTATAACCTCTTTCATCATCTCATTAATAGCTATAAAAGGAGATTTTCTAAACAAATCAAAGATACTCATACATCCCTCCTATCCGAGGGTCTTAACCTTATCTATAATGTTTCTCGCAACATCTTCAAAAGCTTGTGAAACAGGGGATGTCGGATTGGCTACAACAATAGGTTTTCCTTTATCTCCTCCAACCCGTATTTCTACATCTATTGGAACTTCACCCAAAAATGCCAATCCATACTCATCTGCGAATTTTCTTGCACCACCGTGGTCAAATATATCTGTTCTTGCACCACAATTTGGGCAGATAAAGTAACTCATGTTTTCAATAACACCCAATACGGGTATCTTGAGTTTTTTAAAGAAATCGTTTGCCTTCATCGCATCACTCATAGCAACATTCTGAGGCGTAATAACAATAATCCCGCCACTCACTTTTGTCTTCTGGGTTAAAGTAAGTTGAGCATCGCCAGTCCCAGGTGGTAGGTCCACTACCAAGAAATCCAACTGTCCCCAACTAACATCCTTTAAGAACTGATCAATTGCTTGGGATACGAGAGGTCCTCTCCAAATTATGGCCGCGTCCTTTGGAACTAAATTACCTATGGATAAAACCTTAATGCCGTACTTAACTATCGGTAAAATTTTTTCTTTATTGTTAGGGTCAAGTGTAACAGGAACACCCTCTATACCCATCATTGTTGGAATATTAGGACCGTAAATGTCAGCATCTAATAACCCCACTTTGTAGCCAAATTTGGCTAAGGCAAGAGCAACATTAACGCTAACGGTAGATTTACCCACCCCACCTTTGCCGGAAGTTGTGGCTATAACATATTTTATATCTGATACCTGCTTTTCTTGTCCATCAGTTATTTTTTCTATATAAAGTTCAACATCCTCCACATCGTCCAATTTTTTTAAGGTCAGTGGGATACTTTTCTTAAGCATGTCAATAACTGCTTGGTTTTTCTCCTTTGTCTTTATTTTAACAATTACCTTTTTACCTTCTATTACAACATCGTCAATTATACCTTCCTGTATAACGCTGTGTGTTTTACCTGGATAAAAGACTTTTTTTAACTCTTCCAAAATTTTTTCTTTCATCTTACCAAACTCCTTTCATGTTCCAATGGTCCAACTTTCCAAATATTTCTTTTGTTCTTCTGTTAATTCATCATGTATAATGCCCATTGTCTTGAGTTTTAAAGCGGCAATTCTGTAATCAATTTCGTCCGGAATTTTATAAACCTTTTTTTCCAAAATTCCACCATTTTCGACCAAGTATTTGGCACTCAAAGCTTGATTTGCAAAGCTCATATCCATAACTGCAGATGGATGTCCCTCAGCTGCAGACAGGTTCACAAGTCTACCTTCTGCAAGCAGGTAGACTCTATTGCCTTCCTTCAGTTTGTACTCCCTGACAAAAGGCCTAATGTCACGCTCAGATACAGCAATTTCCTTCAATCCTTTAACATCAATTTCTATGTCAAAGTGACCAGAATTTGCTACAATCGCACCATCTTTCATAAGTTCAAAATGCTCTTTTCTTATTACATGCATATCACCTGTAACTGTGCAAAAGAAATCACCAATTTTTGCCGCTTCTTCAATAGGCATAACTCTAAATCCATCCATTACAGCCTCTAAAGCCCTCAATGGATCAACTTCTGTAACAACAACGTTGGCTCCCATACCTTTGGCACGTGAAGCTAAACCTTTCCCACACCAACCATAACCACACACAACAAAAACACTACCAGCTATGAGTCTATTCGTTGCCCTGATTATTCCATCTATCGTGGACTGCCCAGTTCCATATCTATTGTCAAACATGTGTTTAGTGTAGGCATCGTTAACAGCTATAACTGGAAAAGCCAAAACGTTGTTTTTTTCCATGCTTTTTAGTCTTATAACGCCTGTTGTTGTCTCTTCTGTGGAGCCAATGATATTTTCTGCAAGCTCTTTTCTCTTTGAATGAAGCAATGAAACCAAATCTGCACCATCATCCATAGTGATATTGGGGTTACGATCCAAAACAGCATTTAGATGCTTATAATATGTGTCCCTATCTTCTCCTTTGATAGCAAAAACGGGTATATCGTAATGCTTAACCAATGCCGCAGCTACGTCGTCTTGTGTTGATAGAGGATTTGAAGCACAAAGATAAACGTCTGCACCACCTTTCTTTAGGGTAACCATCAAATTTGCTGTTTCCGTTGTAACATGAAGACATGCTCCGATAATTTTGCCCTTCAAAGGTTTATCCTTTTCGAATTCATTCTGAATAGACTTCAAAACATCCATGGACTGAAAAGCCCACTCAATTCTATTTAAGCCCAAATCCGCTAAATTTGTATCTTTTATATCATAATTCATCTTTATAACCCCGCTTTTTTTCTTAATTCTTCAGCCTTATCTATCCTTTCCCAAGTAAAGTCCTTATCGTTCCTTCCAAAATGCCCGTATGCTGCTGTTTTTCTATAGATTGGCCTTAAAAGATCAAGTGTTTCTATCATGCCTTTTGGCGACAGATTAAATGTATCTATAATGAGTTTTTTTATATCTTCTTTTGGTAATTTTCCCGTTCCATACGTGTGGAGCATTATGCTTACAGGCTCCTCAACACCGATGGCATAAGCTAACTGTACCTCACACCTCTTTGCTATGCCAGCTGCTACAACGTTTTTGGCTATATATCTCGCCATATAAGCACCAGATCTATCCACCTTTGTTGGGTCTTTTCCAGAGAATGAACCACCACCATGTGCAGCAACACCACCGTATGTGTCAACTATAATCTTTCTTCCGGTTAAACCCGTATCGGCTTGAGGACCACCCAAAACAAACCTACCCGTTGGGTTTATGTAAAGCTTTATATCTGGGTCCCAAAGCTCCTGCGGTACTACGTATCTAATAACATACTGTACTATATCCTTTCTCAACTGTTCAAGCTCAATACTTGAATCGTGTTGTGCAGAGACAACGACAGCTGTTACCTTGTCTGGATCAAAGCCTTTATACCTTATCGTGACCTGTGTTTTACCGTCTGGTCTTAAATAGGGTAAAAGGCCCTGCTTCCTTACATCTGCCAATCTCTTTGCCAACTTATGGGCTAAAACAATAGTTAAAGGTAAATATTCTTCTGTTTCATCTGTAGCGTAGCCAAACATCATTCCCTGATCGCCAGCGCCTAAAGATTCACCCTTATTCACGCCTATTGCTATATCTGGTGATTGTTTATCTATTGATGTAATAACAGCGCACGACTTATAATCAAGACCGTAGTCAGCGTTTGTGTATCCGATTTCTTTAATTGTTTGTCTCACAACTTCTGGGATCTCAGCATATGTAGAAGTTGTAATCTCACCCGAAACGAAAACGATACCTGTAGTTAAAAGTGTTTCGCAAGCAACGCGACAGTTTTTATCGTTCTTTATAATAGCATCCAAAATAGCATCCGAAATTTGGTCTGCAACCTTGTCCGGATGACCCTCTGTAACAGATTCTGATGTAAATAGGAAAACTTCATCCTTTCTCACGGCAGGCTCCTTTCTTTATAAAAATTGGTGCCGAAGAGGGGGGTTGAACCCCTACGGGCTTAAAGCCCACTAGACCCTGAATCTAGCGCGTCTGCCAATTCCGCCACTTCGGCACTCTCAAACAGTGATTATAGTTAAAATCCCATAGGTGTCAATTATATAAGTTCACTGAAAATGGAGTTTGACACAAACATTGCCTCACATCCGTTTAGAAAAATACGATTATTTTTAAACTTTAAAAATCCCATATCAATAAGATTTTGGAGTTCATCTCCAAAATAATCAAAAACATAAACACCATATTTTTCCCTAAAATCTATAACATCAATACCATTTTTTAATCTTAAACCTAAAATAAACATTTCTTTAATTAAATCATCGTTCGACAAACTTTCCTCGATTAAAAATGATTCTGTTGGATTGTTTATAAACTTTTTTAGGTTATCTGTTACTTTGAATCTTTTTCTTTTCAAAAAAGATGCAGCGGATACACCGAAGCCAATATATTCCTTTCCTGTCCAGTATGAAATATTGTGCTTTGAGTGGTAACCGGATTTTGCAAAATTCGATATTTCATACTGCATAAAACCTCTGGATTCAAGTTTCTCGCATAATTTTGAATACAACTCTGCTGCAAAATCATCATCTGATAATTTTAACTTTCCCATTTCTTTTAATTCAAAAAACTCTGTTTTTTCTTCTATAGTTAATAGATACGCAGAAACATGTTTTATTGGTAAGTTCATAGCTATGTCTATTTCTTTCTCAAGGGAAACCAAACTATCTTCTATGCCATAGATTAAATCGATACTTATGTTATCAAACCCGCTCTTAAATGCAGTTTCAATGGCTTTAAAAGACTCTTTAGATTCATGAATTCTACCTAGAATCTTTAGCTTTTCATCCCGAAAAGATTGGATGCCTATACTTAACCTATTAAAGCCCAAAGACTTAAGCGCTTTTGTGTATTCAAATTTGACATTATTGGGTATTGTTTCTATTGTTATTTCCTCTAAATCTAAATTAAATGTAGCATCAATGGCTCTAAGTATAGCCTCTAAATGCTTAACTTTTAAAATTGTTGGTGTGCCACCACCGAAGTATACAGTCTTTACGGTGTAGTTTCTATCGTTAAAGTTTCTTATTTGTTTTACCAATGCTTTGGCATAGTCATCTAAAAGGCAGAAGTGTTTTTCATAAGATACAAAAGAACAGTAAGGGCATTTTTTATAACAAAATGGTATGTGGATATACACATACAACTCCTTTTTCATATTTTAGTATTGCAAATCACGCATCAAACATGCAATAATTTGTGTCATGAGATTGAAATTAGAGGGCTTTGCAAACGGTGGATACGCAACAGGGATAATAAA
>JALVTR010000104.1 GCA_027035885.1 Desulfurellales bacterium | reverse complement strand
GTGAGTGGTACGTCCTTCATCTTCTCAGAAGGCCTATCCACTTAACACTTGAAGCCGGCCTCCCATTGTCAGGCGTTGGCTCTAAGGAAAAAAGCACATCACGCATGCCCCAGGGCAACCATTCTCTAAGGCCCTGGAAAATAAAGGTGTCCGTAAGGTCTTGTAGACTTAGGAACAACCTTTACAAACTCTTCATTCATTATCTCATTATAATCAATTTTAAAAAGATTGCAAAATTCTTTAATTTCACTTCCAATTTTATTGAGTTCTTCTTTTGTTGGACTTACAATGATGGCTTCTTTCCACAATAACTTTTCATTTACACCGCCACGAACAAATATTTTTCCACCATGCATGCCTGTAGCTAAATAAACACCCGTTAGTGCTTTGCCTTCCTTTTTTGTTAAACCGAGCAAAATCAAAGTACCACCTGCCATATATTCACCCATAAACGCCCCGCTACAGCCGCCTATTACAACTGTAGGGTTCATCTCTTTGTACGCTTTCATGTGAATGCAAGCTCTATAACCAACATCTTTTTCAATAAATATCTTTCCACCCCTCATAGAATAGGCAACCACATCACCGGCATTTCCATATACAACTATCTTTCCGCCATTCATTGTATTACCTATACCATCTTGGGCGTTATCGTTAACAATTATTGTCGGTCCATTCATAAATGCGCCCAAATCATTTCCTGGAACTCCATTTATGGTAATTTTGACACTTTTGTCGTTTAATCCGCACCCTATATAATATTGGCCACACACATTGTGCAAAACAATATCTCTGTTGTGTTCTTTAATAGCATTCCTGATTCTTGCGTTTAAGTCCCTATAATAAACATCCCTCGCATCTATTTCATACATAGGTTCTCTCCTTACTGCCATAGACCTTTGCATAAGCCTCATCTGTTAACATAGCAATAACTGGTTCTCCGGCTTTTGGCATGTAAACTTCATCTAAATCATCTGCAATATATCTAATAGCTGACTCTTCGGATGCCATGTAAACGTTGAAGCCTTTTTTAGCCACAACAAGAGGTCTCAGTTTTATTCTATCATTAAGACCAAACATGCCACCCCTGAAGCCAACAATTATTGAAAAAGGACCATTCAGCATGGCACCTCCGTATGTTGTCCTTAAAGCTGAATACAACTCTCTATTTTCATCACTCATATACTCAATTTCACTCCATAAAGGTGGTGAAAAAACCTTGGCCACAACATGCAAAGGCAGATTATGTTTCCTTACAAGTAAATCTAATAGGTAAGTAACAACTTCCGTATCCGTCTTTTGTGTACACTTATATCCATACATCTCAAGATAACGCTTATTTGCCCCATAAGATGAAATTTCACCGTTATGCACGACACTCCATCCAAGTAAAGAGAATGGATGAGCACCTCCCCACCAGCCCGGTGTGTTAGTAGGGAATCTGTTATGTGCTGTCCAACAATAAGCTTTGTATTCATCTACCCTAAAAAAATTTGCTATCTCATCAGGAAAACCAACTCCTTTAAAAACACCCATGTTTCTACCGCTCGATATAACAAAAGCGCCATCAATATTCTCGTTTATAAACATGACAAGTTTAAATATAAACTCATCTGACTCCTCTAACCTGAATTCCTCACTCTCACCTTTTGTACTCTGTTCTCTTGGCTGTACAAAATAAACAAAGAAAATAGGCCTCTTTTTCTTTATAGGTCTTGTGGGCATACCTCCATGTTGCTCTATATGAACCTTCCTTTCCAAATAATCTTCTGTAACTTTCCTTGCTTGCTCATCATTATACATAACATGCAAAGCATAAAACTCTTTAAAATCCGGATATATTCCGTATGCAGCAAAACCTGCACCAAGGCCATTTCCCCTATCCTTCATAAGCGTTATAGAATCAACGATATCGACACCGGAAATTCTTTCTCCGTCAGTGTTTATAAAACCGGCTATTCCACATCCAGATATATCTTTAGCAAGTTCCATAACCTACCACCCTATTTTATTTTTCTATCAAGTCTCAAAACTCTGAAAGCTTTATTGAAATACTTCCAGCCAAAATCACTATTCAAAAAAACATCCTTAATCCAGGAAACGTCGAATTTATTCTGTATCATCCAATTAAATATGCCAGCCTTTTCAATGTTATTCACCAAAATCATACCCTTAAGTCTATTGTCCTCATCTATTAAAAATTTTCTATATTCTCCATCGCGCTCAAAACTAAGAACTTCAAGATTATCTGAATCAACAACACCCATGGATATAAAACTCGTTCCCCCAATAGTTATAGAGTTCATAGGAAACCCACCTTTATATTTAACATCCATTCCGAGAATATTTAAAGCAGATATCCTCCCTTGTTTTGCTGCAAGGGGCAGAATGGGTATTGGTCTTTTTGCCCCGTAAACTATATCATAGGCTTGCGCAACATCGCCTGCAGCGTAAATACTTTCATCTGATGTTTGCATGTAGTCGTTTACTACAACACCTTTATCAACCTTCAAGCCTGCATCTTTTGCTAAGTCAATATTGGGACTAACACCGACAGCTACAACAACACCGTCCGCATTTATCTTCTTACCACTATTCAAAATGACCTGTTCTACTCGATTCGAGCCGCCCAACGCTTTCACGGAATCATTCAATATCAAATTAATGCCCAATCCTTTTAGCTCACTATGTATAAAATCAGCCCCTTTGTCATCCAATACAGGAAAAAGTACTCTACGTGCTAACTCTACAAGTGTAACTTTAACTCTTTTCTTTGCCAATTTTTCAGCTATCTTGCTGCCTATAAGACCTGCTCCTACAACCACACAGTGATTTATATTTTTAAGGTCTTTTCTTAATTTATCAGCCCCTTTAATGTTTGTTAATGTATGAACGCCTTCTAATTCAAGACCATCAATTAGGGGCTTAGCAGGTTTTCCGCCACACGCCAACAGTAGTTTATCATATTCCACTTTTTCAGAATTATTCAACTCAATGTTTTTATTTTTTGGATTAACTTTAATAACACTTTTCCCTAATATAGCGTTAACTTTACTTTCCTCATAAAACCCAGGCCTTCTGTAGTAAAACCTATCTTCAGACCTACTAACTTCACCGATAACCAAATTTGGCAACAAAGGATGGGAATATGCCCTGTAATTCTCATCCGAGACAACCGTTATGCTCGATATTTTATCTTTTTCTCTAATCGCTTCAATAGCATTTATAGCTGCTACAGAATTTCCTACTATTACTATCTTCATGCTGTTACCCTCTACAGTTCTTCTAATGTTAGAGCCTCGTTGGGACATGCCTCAACACAGGCTGGAATTTCCCTATCTGGGCAAAAATCACATTTAGTTGACAAACCCCACATTTCTCTTCTTGTATCCCTTTTTATAACTCCATAAGGGCAGGCCATAATACACATCCAACACCCTACACAAGTGTCTGAATCTACAACTACATATCCTCTATCGTCTCTATGCATAGAACCATTCTGGCAAGCTTCAATACATGGTGCATCATCGCAATGCCTACACATCACAGAAAGCGAGACAGGATAGTTAAATTCCACAGTACATCTCGCTATGGGTTTTTCTTCCCTTTTAAAGGCTTTAATTATATCTTTTGATTGTGAATGCTCAACTATGCAAGCTACCTCGCACAAATGACAAAAAATACAATTATCTTCCCTAATTTTTACTGTTTTCATTAGTTCAACCTCACTCTCCGGCCGGTAATATACCTAAGATTTCAAGCTCCTTCTCGTTTAGACCAACACCTCTAAGATTAAGCCTGCTGCCCCTCAAAGACTCGATAGAATTTATACCCATTGCCCCCATAGTTTCTTTTATCTCAAGGGCCCAAACTTCAAGTAAATTAACCAACCTTTTACTTGCCATATCCGGATTCACCCTTTTAGATAGATGTGGATCTTGCGTAGATATACCCCATGCACACTTTCCAGTATGGCACTGTTGGCACATCGTACACCCAATTGCAATCAACGCAGCTGTTCCTATATAAACAGCATCTGCTCCTAAAGCTATTGCCTTAACAACATCCATGGAATTCCTTATACCACCACTTGCAACAAGTGATACATATTGCCTAATACCCTCTTGTCTCAACCTTTCGTCTACCACTGCCAAAGATACTTCAAGCGGCAAACCTATATTATCTCTAATTACCTGCGGAGATGCTCCAGTTCCGCCTTTAAAACCATCCAAAACTATAATATCAGCTCCTGCGCGGGCTATTCCACTTGCGATGGCCGCAACATTATGAACACATGCAATCTTTACCGCGACAGGTTTTTTATACTCTGTTGATTCCTTTAAAGCATATATAAGCTGCCTCAAATCCTCAATTGAATAAACATCATGATGTGGTGCAGGTGATATAGCATCAGAACCTTTGGGCATCATCCTCGTTTCAGATATAGTCTCAGACACCTTTTCACCTGGCAAATGACCACCTATACCTGGCTTTGCTCCTTGGCCAATCTTAATCTCAATGGCACTACCCACATCCAAATAATCTTTATGGACACCGAATCTACCACTTGCCACCTGAACAATAATGTTACCTTTGAATTTATAATGATCTTTGTTTAATCCACCCTCGCCAGAGTTGTAATAAGTGCCCATTTCTTTAGCCGCTCTACCCAATGACTCTATAACATTATAACTCAAAGCCCCATAGCTCATAGCTGCAAACATTATTGGTATGTCCAACTCAAGTTGAGGAGCTAATTTTGTTTTCAATCCATTGTCACCCACAGATATAGAATCAGGCTTTCTGCCCAAAAATGTCTTCAATTCCATAGGCTCCCTTAAAGGGTCTATAGATGGGTTTGTAACCTGAGAAGCATTGAGAAGCATATGATCCCAGTATATGGGATAAGGTTTATCGTTTCCCATAGAAACAACGGGAGTTCCGCCAAATATCGCTCTCTTCTTTAAACCATCTACATGTCCGTTCCAGTTATGATTGTATCTATATGAAGGATTCGCCCTTCTAACGGTTATAGCATCTGTTGGGCAGATTGCAGCGCATCTGTTACAACCTACACAATTTGCATTCCACGTCCAAACCCTATCCTCCTCATCGTCATAAAACGTAGCGTCAAAAGAACACTGTTCGACACAAGCCTTACATCTAATGCATCTATAATCATCCCTCTCAACTACAAATGATGGGGGTACGTATGATTTTAAATTTTTCATCCATTTCACTTGTGAGCCTCCCTAAAATAAAAACTTGATAGTAAATATTACACAAACATAGCACTTTTGTCAATTTATATACATTTATGTAAATTAATATCCTAAATTTATATTAAATTTATATCATTTCAAAGACAATAAAACTGCTTCTTCCTTACAATTAGGGAAAAAAGGACAATTAATACAGTCCTCCCAAATTTTGTTTGATGGTAACTGTTTCTTATCGATAAGTTTAAAACCAAGTTTTAAAAAAAAACCTTTTTTAAAAGTCAGGGCAAATACATCTTTAACACACATTTTTTTAGCCTCATCAACGCAAGATTGAACTAATCTTCTTCCTAAATTAAAGCCCTGGTACTCCTCATCTATTACAAGTGTTCTAATTTCACCAAGGTATGGAAAAAACAACCTTAAACTCGCTACTCCCACAACGTCATTTCCATCTTTAATACAAATGAATTCCCTTATACGTTCGGCAATATTTCCCTTATTTCTTTTAAGAATTTCACCTTTTCTTGCAAAATTTTCAACTAAGTTAAATATGGAATCCACATCTTCTAACGTGGGTTTAATTATCGCTAAATCTACCATCTACAGATTCCTTGTGGGCAAAAAGACCTTCAATTTTCGCAAAGTCACTTGCACATTTGGCAATCCTTTCAAAACCTTTTTTTGTAAAGTGCAAAATACTGCTTTTTTTCATAAACGTCTCGCAAGATAAAGGCGAAAAAAAACGCGCGGTGGAAGATGTTGGTAGTGTATGATTAGGTCCTGCAACATAATCTCCTATGGGCTCAGGGGTGTATTCACCAATAAAAATAGCACCCGCATGGCTAATCATATTCATAAAGCCATAATTATCCTTTAATTGTAGCTCAAGGTGCTCAGGCGCTACAACGTCTATGCATTTTGATGCGATTTCTATATCTTTTGTGTAAATAAAAACAGCATTCTTAGATGAAACTTCAGTTATAAATCTTCTTCTTGTCTTTGATGAGTACTCTAAAAACAAATTTTCAACCTTTTGAGTTAAATCCTTATTCAATCCAACAAAAAAACACCCAGCAAGTTCATCATGTTCAGCTTGAGAAAGTAAATCTTTAGCTGCATAAACAGGATTTGCGCTCTCATCTGCAACGATCATAATCTCAGACGGCCCAGCTATTGAATCTATACCAACGTCGCCAAAAACCATTTTTTTAGCCAATGCCACATATACATTGCCAGGACCAGCTATAACGTCAACTTTAGGAATTGTTTCAGTAGAATAGGCAAAAGTCGCTATGGATTGAGCCCCGCCTATTTTAAACACATTCTTTATGCCGTATATCTTTGCTATGTAAAGAACATAAGGATTTACCTTGCCACCTTTTGCCGGCGTAGCTATTTGTATATGCTCTACGCCCGCAACCTTTGCAGGTATAACAGTCATGAGAGCAGTAGATGGATAAACTGCTTTTCCACCGGGTATATACAAACCAACCCTCTCAACAGCCGTAACTCT
>JALVTR010000103.1 GCA_027035885.1 Desulfurellales bacterium | reverse complement strand
CTTTGAAGAATTTAAAGCCCTATGGCTATTCTTTGTTTAGACAAAAACCAGGTAAGCCTCTGTTTATACAACCTGTTCCTCCAAACTACGTTATAGGACCTGGTGATGAAATTCAGGTGATACTGTGGGGAAGAATAAATGCGCAGTACAACCTTAAAGTTGGTGCAGATGGAAAAATATTTTTCCCAAACATAGGCCCATTAATGGTTTCTGGTATGACATACAGTAAGATGCAGAGTTTTTTGGAAGAACAGGCTAAAAGAATCACAGGAACAAATGTTTCTATAACTTTGAATGGACTTCACCAAATTCAGGTTTTTGTTTTGGGCGAGGTAAAAAAACCTGGTTTATATAACCTGCCAGCCATGTCCACTATTTTAAACGCCTTGATGGCCTGCGGTGGACCTACTACACGTGGAACTTTGAGAAGAATAGAGCTCAAAAGACACAACAAAGTTGTGGATGTCTTAGATATTTACAATGTTTTAATGAATGGTAATCGATCCCATGATTGGATATTAAGGAATAACGATGTGGTTTTTGTTCCATTGGTTGGACCTCTTGTTGGTGTTGCCGGTAACGTGAGAAGACCGGGCATATATGAATTAAAAAAATCTACGAGCCTTAAAGGTGTGATAAAAATGGCCGGCGGTCTACTTCCAAATGCTTTATCACAGGTGATTCAAGTTGTGAGATTCGAAAACCACAAATGGAAAGTAGTAGAAGACATAAATTATTCCAATGCTAAAGAGATGACCAACTTCAAAGTCAGGGATGGCGATATCGTCAAAGTCTTCTCAGTCATAACCCAACCGATAAACCCTATATACTTGGTTGGCAACGTTCTGCATCCAGGTACATACTCCTACTACCCAGGGATTAAGTTGAGTGATCTGATCAAGTCAAACAATGATTTGCTTCCTGGTACTTACTTCAAATACGCCTTAATAAAGAGATACATCCCAAAAACTGGAAGGTTCAAGCTTATACCTTTCAGTCTAAATAAACTATTGGAAAAGAAATTTGATATAGACCTCATGCCTTGGGATACTATCTATATTTTCCCAACGAGTATGTTTGTTCAAGAACCTGCATATTCCATATTTGGAGAGGTTAGGCACCCAGGAACTTACAAAAGTTGGAATGAAAATTTCAGAGTCAGAGACCTGATAATGAAGGCTGGTGGCTTAAAAAAGGACGCATTCCTAAAAGATGCCCAAATAGTATCTTACAAATTGTTGGACAACGGTACGTTGGTAAAAACATCTACTAAAAATATTAATCTTTCTTTAGCCATGGAGGGCAATGGAAGAAACAACATTCTTTTAAAGCCGTTTGATAATGTTTTTGTAAGAAAGATACCCGGTTGGGGAAATGTGGTTAAAGTGAAAATTGAAGGGGAAGTTAAGTTTCCTGGTACCTATGTGCTTCCAAAAGGAGCAAGATTGTCTGATTTAATCATGGAAGCCGGCGGATATAAGGACGATGCTTATCTGCAAGGTGCAGAATACTTTTCACCTTCAGCACAAAGAATTCAGCAACAAGCCCTGAAAGACCTTGTAAATAAATTACAGTCTGAAATTTACTTATCTGCCGGAGAGATGAGCCAAAAGTCATTATCCACAGAAGAGACTCAATCTGCAAAAGTACAGCTAATGAGTGCAGAACGATTCCTATCCACACTAAAGAGGCTTAAAGCCAAAGGAAGAGTTGTAATAAGGCTGGCACCTGTAAGAATGCTTGAGAATACACCGTATGACTTGCAACTTGAAAATGATTCTACTCTTATTATTCCAAGAGAGAAAGACATGATAAATGTTGTTGGTTCCGTCATGTCTCCTTCTTCTTTCATTTATTCTCCGAATTTTACATGGAAGGATTACATAAAAATGGCTGGGGGTTATACAAGGTTTGCCGACGAAAGCAATGTGTTTGTGATAAGATGCGATGGAAGCGCATATAAAGTTTCTAAAGGTCCAATAAAGTGGAATCCGTTTAAGTCAAGATGGGAGATTACTGCATTTAACAAAAAAAGCAAATTGGAGCCCGGGGATACCATAGTTGTTCCTATGAAAGTTCAGTACATTCCATGGTTGAGAAATGTTAAGGATATAACGCAGATATTGATGCAGGTCGCCGTCACAACTGGCATTGTACTTAGGCTATATTAAAGCTTCTAAGATAACATGAAAAAAATCTTCTTAATTGTTTCTCTGATTTTTATTACGGGGATTCAGAGCTATGGTTCTGATTTCCCCTTCAATTCCCCTTCAAATTACGGCATTTCCGGTTTGATGACCATACCGAATGCGAGAGTGATGAAAGTTAATAGATATAGGTTTGGCGCGAGTTTTGTTTATCCGTATTGGAAATTTTATGGAACGTTTTCTCCCCTTAAAGGATTAGAACTAAATGGTTTGATTACCGATATTATAGGAGTCAGTGGATTTGGGAATGAATATAGAAGCTATGGCAATTATAAAGACAAAGAAATCGATTTTAAATATCAAGTATTTCCAGAGGGAAAATGGAGACCGGCCATTGCAATTGGTGGAAACGACTTAATAGGAACGAGGTTGTATGCATCGCAATATTTGGTGTTTAGCAAACAGTTGTGGCCGTTTGATTTTACTATAGGTATAGGAAATGGTAGATATGGGAAAAAGCAACTCGGGCCTAGTAAAAGCACCTTGGACTTTGAAATGTTACGCCATCCAAAGCTATGGCTGAAAGATTCAAAGGTCTTTTGGGGGGTGGAATTTGCACCCACAAATAGTTTTGCCTTTATGATGGAATACAGCCCCATAGAATATAGTAAGCAGAGAAGGGACCCTGCGACACGTAAGTATTTTAAACATCCTGTAAGATCCCATTATAATTTTGGGATAAGATGGAAACCGGAGAAGTGGTTGGAGTTAGATGTTACGTATCAAAGGGGCAAGAGAATTGCAGCGAATTTGTCCATGAACTTCAATATAGGCAAGCCGTTTATCCCTATTTATTACCCTCCTTATGTTGAACCTGTAGCTTATTTTAAGTATCCATATGAACGTAGATTGACATTGGCTTTGAAAGCAGAAGGTTTTAGTAATATATTGGTTAACCAGTTTAACAATGACTTATATATAGTTGTCCAAAATGATACCTATTTCTATCCAACCAGAGCCTTAGGCGTAATATTGGGTTTGTTAGAGAAAATAACACCCAAAAATGATAAGGCAAAAGTCCATATAATTTTTGAAAGTAACTTTATACCTCAGTTTGAGTTTTTAACAAGTGTTCGAGACATTAAAGATTTAAAAAACAAGAGAATAACGGAGAATGACTTTTTATATATGTCCAAGCTTAAAGTAAAAGACATATATGTGCCAAATGGAAATTACTTTTTTACAAAGAAATTTGATTGGGGTTTAAAACCCAACGTTGAGACCTTTTTGAACGACCCTTCAGGGTTTTTTAAATACAGAGCGGGAATCTCATTATGGGGTAAATATTTTCCTTGGAAGGGGGGTACTGTATTTGCCTCTGCAAGCAAATACTTTGTTAATAATATTTCTACAGTGAACAAACCCCTATCCATACCTGTGAGGAGTGATATAGCCCTTTATGAAAAGCAGAATTTTAACCTCGATACGCTGCTATTCAATCAAATTTTCAAATTGGGAAACGTATATTTTAGAGGTGCGTTTGGCCTATTGGAATATGAGTATGCAGGTGTGGATGCCGAAGTTGCAAAACCATTTTTTAATGGAAGGTTGCTTTTGGGCTTAGGCGGGAGTTTAGTTAAAAAGAGGAGCCCCTATAAAATGTTCAAACTTGCTACATCCAGTGAAATGAAAGAAAATGTTAAGCCTTACTATGACCCATTCTTTTTTAAAGCAAGAATCAACTTTCCTTCGCAAAATATATTTTTTGATATTAAAGCTGGTAGATTCCTTGCGGGTGACTATGGCTGCAGGTTTCAAATTTCTAAAGACATAAACGGTGTTATAATCTCCGCTTGGTATTCAATAACAAATACATCCATATTTCACGATAGCTTCAATAGGGGTTATCACGACTATGGAATATCTTTGGAACTTCCGATAAGATTATTCAAAGGCAGAGACAGTAGAGTTACGTATTATTACTCCATATCTCCATGGACAAGGGATGTTGCACAAGACATAGCGCATTATGATGAACTGTTTGATTACATGAGGCAGACAGAACCATGGTATTTATACCACCATGGAAATGAGATATTTAAATAAAAAGCAAAAATTGTGGATTAATGCTTAAAAAAGGATTCTGCTAAACCGACCTTCCAAGAGCCGTTTTCCTTTTTCATAATCAAGTATACAGGATTAGGAGCTTTTTTGTATTTGATTGAAATTTCTGCCTGTGATTTGTGAATGTATCTTATACTCCATACACTTTGCTTTAAGATAATATCAGGGTTAAAGTATCTCAGATAAGAATCCCAGTAATCGCGTGCCAGACCTTTTCCTTCTCTAAAACTTGATTTTATTAAATTTAAGTTGCATTTTTTAGCTGTTTTTCTAATAGCTTTGCAAACATCATTAATGATTATATTTTTCGATTGTTTTGTTAAAAGTACCCATACATCCTTGTAATCTTTTTTTTCCAAGATTATAAAGAATCTGTTGGCTTTGTTTAAAATTAAAGATGACTCCCTCTCATATTGAGAGAGAGGCCACGCATTAGTTTTGAAAAAAAACAGTGTTATAACTATAACACTAAACAGAAAAAAGAAATTTCCTTTGGTGCTTTTCATAGGTTTTTTAATGATGAGCTGTCGTTGCTGCAACATGGTGAGCCGTTGTTGTTCCTCCTCCAGTTGAGGCTGCAACAGCCGCAACAATTCCTGCTGTTACCGCAGCAGCTGTAACTATAATTCCCGTGCTAACACCGGCAGCAGTTGCTGCACCTGCTGTTGCGCCAGCTGCTGCAGCTCCGCTACTTGTTGCTCCAGTTGAAGTGCCACTTGTAGCTGCCGCAGGCGATGCCATAACGACAGGCGCTACACCCAAAACCGTGGCTACACACATACTTAAAATACCTACACCTATTCTCTTTTTTACCTTCATTTCATCCTCCCCTTTCATTATAACATTCATTAATTTATATCAAACATGGCAGATGAAGTCAAATTTTTTAAGTTCCACAGCCGTGTTTTTTTATAGGAATTTTTGACAGATAGATTATAAATTACTAAAATTGTCATATGAATAAATTTTTAATTATTTCTATTGTTATTTTTTGTATTTCTCTTGTTGTATGTATGTTTTTTATTTATTTATCAAAGCAAAAAGGGCTGTTTTTGGATAGAGCCAAAGAAAACAAACCCCAAAAGTTCCACAAAAATGACACGCCGCGAATAGGAGGAGTTGGTATATTTCTGGCCTTTCTGGCTGGGTCTTTGATTTTTTCAAATACATTGGCTTTAAAACTATTTTTTGCAAGTTTTCCCGTTATTATTAGCGGTTTTTTAGAGGATACTTCAATAAAGGTAACTCCAAAAATGAGATTAACATTGGCTTTTCTCTCCTCTTTTTTAGCTATTCTGTTCACAGGGGCATTACTTAGAAACTTGGGTTTTGAGCCCTTTACACATCTACCTTATGTTGTTGCTTTTGTGTTTACAATTTTTGCTGTTGCAGGAGTTACAAACTCTATAAACATAATTGACGGTTTCAACGGCCTTGCAAGTGGTTTTTCTTTGATTGTATTGATTGTTTTTGTAGTCACATCCTATAAACTACATGATGTTGTTTTGTTTGAGATTAGCTTGGTTTTGTTCTTTTCTACACTTGGTTTTTTTGTTCTAAATTTTCCATTTGGCAAGATTTTTTTAGGCGACGGTGGTGCTTATTTTTTGGGTTTTATGCTTGGCGAACTCTCTGTATTTTTAGTTTCAAGACATCCTCAAATTTCTCCGTGGTTCTGCTTGGCTGTCATGATATATCCCATTTGGGAAGTTTTGTTCTCGTTTTATAGAAAAAAGTTTTTAAGAGGAATGTCACCATTTGTTCCAGATAGATTTCATTTTCACATGCTTGTCTTTAGAAGATTGACAAAATCCAACCCAAAAACGTCGCTCTTCATTTTAAGTTTTATCATCCCTTATGAGCTTACCCTGTATTTTTTCAAACTCCGATCTTCAATTTCCCTGCTTTTTATTCTATTTTTTATAGTGGTATACAATATGTCCTACCATGCGATTGTGTGGCGCAGAAAAAAATAAGACACCCCCCTCTTTTTCACACTTCGTAGGTGTGCATAATTTTCCAACAACTCTTTACTTATATTTTGCAGAATGTTTTTATTAGTAGACAAGGGAAGTGTTTGTCTCCAAACAAATTGCAAACGCTAATTATTGTTCATAATGATATCTACATGAAATAATAACCAGTTCATCATTATCAAGTTATTAAACCGATCTATGTTGCTGGTCAATCCTTCTGGAATAATAGCCCTGTAAATTTTGTATTTGAGAGCTTCTGGCTTGCCTATTCCTTCAAAAGGGTGTTTCTGTATGTCTTTCATGAGTTCCAAAATTCTTTTAGCTTTTCTTTTGTCAAAGTTGAGCCAATAGGAAAAATCTTCGAAAGCTTTATTTGTAAATTTAATATTCATCCGTCATTTTCTCTAAGGCACTCAAAATATTTTTGTGTCTCCCCACAAACTTATTAAAATGGAATAGGTTCTAATGAACTCTAATGAACTCTAAAATCAGATGTGGAGGAGATTTAAGAGATGAACAGAAAGATGCTAAAGGAGATAATATCAAACATGGATATGGAT
>JALVTR010000102.1 GCA_027035885.1 Desulfurellales bacterium | reverse complement strand
ATCCTATTTACATACTCTTTACCGCCTATTGCTATCCAAATAGCCTGTCTTGCATTCTCTTCATCCACAACCGTTGCTATCACTCTATCCCCGTTATAAACATTAAACCAGCCGTTTTCTTTTTTTTCTATTTTATAATCCCTGTTTTTAGTCCAAACTTTCATATTTCTCCTTTAATTTTTTTATATAACAATTCTCCAAATCTAATAGAATTAACAACTATTTCATCTAAATATCGCAAACGCTCCCCGTCTTCCGTCTTAGCTTCTTTTCTTAAAAAACTAAGTGCTTTATGTGCTCTATTTTTGTGAAATTTGAATAACTTATATTTTGGATCTTTTGCATATTCAAATAATAAACTATAAGCCGTAACGCTGCCGTAATGATCTCCAAAATCTTTAAACCCTTTTAAAGCTCCTCTAAATATTTTCTTAGCCGCTTCCAAATAGTCTTCAACTGGTATTAAGATGTCAATTATCGCCTCCGCGTCTGTACTCATCATCCTAATAGATTTATCTTTTAAAAATTTTTTATCTTTAAAAATAACACCATCTTTAATTACTTTGCACGCACCGTTTGGCTCTATTTCTGCAAGTAATAGATCTAATACACCATATAAAATTGCTACCTCTTTTACATCTACTATTTTCATCTCACATCCTTTCATATTTGTGGAATATCAATATTCGGGGTTATTTCTTTTGCTTGTGATTTATCTTCAATAATCTCGTGTCTGTAAATTTCATCTCTAAATAATCTCCCAAACCTGTTTTTGACACACAAAAGCCCTCTTTTTGTCTCATCAGTTACAGGCGGCTCTCCTTTTACACTTTTATCTTTATCAACTAATTTTGTAAGCACCAAAATAACATCACTGTCATACACCTGGTCGCCGCTTCCTTTAAGTTCCGGTCTTCCTTCTCTAATAGCGGCTTTACTCATTTGATTAATTAAAATTATTGTGATATTTCCTGATTTTGTAAGTTTGCTAAGCTCGTGAGAAATTATAGATGCACTCTTAAAAGTATCCTTTTCTCCTGTCTCAATTTTCATTTTACTGTCGATAAGAAATATTTTTATACCCTGGTCGCTTAAATAAGCTATCTCTTTAATTAAACTGTCAAGTTTATGTGTCTCAGTATTAATGTGATAATTTTTTAGCTGAGCGTCTTCTTTTAGAAAATTTCTAAGTAGAAAAAATAATTTGTATTCTCCCATTTCAAAATCAAAATGAGCTACTTTATTGTTTCTAGCTATATTAGCTAACATTTTAGCCATCATTGTAGTTTTACCAGCACCGCTTGCAGCAGCTAACTGAATAAATCCACCTTTTATAAGCCCGTTTATATTTTCATCTATTGCTCTAATCCCCGTTTTATAAAATTCAAGCATTGGAGGTTTTTTGCTCAAAAGTTCTTTTGCTGTATAAGTTGGAGATTTTTCTTTTTCTTCTTTTACCATTTCATAAAACAAATCAATTAAATCTGCTCTTTTCTTTTCAAGTTCAAGTCTCTCATCAAAATTCTGATTTTGTGCTATTTGATATTTAAGTTC
>JALVTR010000101.1 GCA_027035885.1 Desulfurellales bacterium | reverse complement strand
GCAGTAAGTTAAAAAATAGGCAAAAAAGCTAAATGGTTTAATCTTAAAAAAGATATGATTTTAAGAACGCCAAGTTTATTTTAAAGGAAAGAAATGTATAAAGTAATAAACTTACCAGAAGCAAAAGAGCAGGAAAATTTCGTCCAATATCTTAGATTAAATGCGATTCCCCATTTTGCTATTCCAAATGGTGGCAGTAGAAATAGGATTGAGGCTGCGAATCTAAAAAGACAAGGAGTTATAGCAGGAGTTCCTGATATGATGATACCTTTACCAAACAAAAAATATAGCGGCTTATTTATCGAGATGAAAAGAAAAAAAGGGGGAGTTGTTAGCAAATATCAAAAGAGATGGATAGAGTTTTTAAATAAATACGGATATAAAGCGGTTGTATGCAAAGGGAATGAAGAAGCTATAAATGCAGTGCAAGAGTATTTAGACGATAGAGGATTTTTACAAAAATTTAAAGATTATAAAGCTGATTTCAAAGAGATATTAAGGGGATAAGATGGGTGCAACTTTTACGATAGAAAATAATGAAGCCTTAAAAGAATTTAAAAAGGCTATTGATTCTAAGATATGGAATAAAGCCTTTAAGACAACTGCTAATGAAATAGCAAAACAAGGATTTAATAAAACTAAATCATCAATTATAAAAAGATTTAATATATCTATTGCTGCTCTTGGGAAAAATCATTTTGCATTCAAATCAAGACAAACAGGTGAGATAAAAAAAACAACAGGTCATTTATATATTAAACCTGCATACAAAAATGATAATGAAATTGAAATTAATATTAAAGGGGATGGTATTCCATTGATTTTATTTCCACATAGTTATTCAATAGTAAGACATAACACTGGTAAAATTGTAAAGTTAACTAAGAAAAGTAAAGTTAACAAACAAGATAAAAAGTTAATAACTGTAAAAATTTCAAAAACTCACAATACACTACTAAAAAATGCTTTTATAGCTACAATGAAAAGCGGTCATCAAGGGATATTCCAAAGAAAAGATAAAAGCAGATTACCTATTATGGAAAGAGCGAGTGTATCAGTTAGGCATATGTTTAGAAATGCTGAATATAATGGTGTAAAAGGTTTTGAAAACATTTTACAAAGTGTTTGGGTTAACAAAGGTGAACAAAGAATGTTGCATAATCTTAATAGGATTTTCAAGTGATGGGTCCTTCTAAAAGCCCTACAATACGGGTGGCGAAAGCTCCCGAGATTTTTTTAGATACAAAGGTTTTAAAGTTACTTAACAAAATGCATTTTAATGTTTATACAAAAAATGTTAAGTGCTTAACAATTTACTTAACAAATTACTTAACAAAAAAAGGTGTTTTATGAGTTTAATGACACAATCAGAATTAGCACGAAAACTAAATAAATCAAGAGCATATATTAGTCAATTAAAAAAGAAAGGTGTTTTTGATGATTGTTTGAATGGTAAGTTTATTGATTGTGATTGTGCAATAGAAGCAATTAAAAACTCGGTTAAAGATTTCAAAAAAGTAGATGTTAAAAAAATTGATAATCAAAAAATTATTAAAGAAAATTTACCTGATGATATTACTG
>JALVTR010000100.1 GCA_027035885.1 Desulfurellales bacterium | reverse complement strand
CCAGCAGATACAAGGTTAAAACTAATACAAGCTTTGGAACTCACGAAAAACAAGAGGGAATCAAACCCTCCAAAGAAACACGGAAACATTCCTCTATAAAAAGGGAGGCAATAATGGAGGTCAAAGAATTCAAAAAGGTTTTGATAGCAAATAGAGGCGAAATAGCTATAAGGATTGCCCGTGCTTGTAGAAAAATGGGCATAGAAGCGGTTGCCGTATATTCAGAGATAGACAGAAATGCCCTACACGTCAGGTATGCTGATGAAGCTTATTATATAGGTCCATCTCCGGCTGCAGAATCATATTTAAGAATAGACAAAATTATAGAAGTTGCTATTAAAAGTGGGTGCGATGCAGTTCATCCAGGTTATGGATTTTTGTCTGAAAACTCAGAATTCGTTAAGGCATGTGAAGATGCTGGTATCACATTTATAGGTCCTAATACAGAGTCAATGTACATATTGGGTGATAAAACGAGAGCTAGGCAAAGAATGATAGAGGCAGGAGTCCCTGTTGTCCCAGGAACAAAAGACCCTGTTGAAAATTTAGAACACGCCTTAAGGGTCGCTGAAGAGGTAGGTTATCCTATTATGTTTAAGGCATCTGCTGGCGGTGGCGGAAAGGGTATGAGATTAATTCGTTCACCAGAGGAATTTAGAGAAGTTTACGACCTTGCAAAAGGAGAAGCAAAGAATGCGTTTGGCGATGACAGAATGTATATTGAAAAAGCCATAATCAAACCTAGACACGTGGAAATGCAGATTGCAAGAGATAAGTACGGCAACTCTATTCATATGTTTGAAAGGGAGTGTTCTATCCAGAGAAGGCATCAAAAGGTTATTGAAGAATCACCTTCAATAGCTATAAGTGAAGAAGTAAGACATAAAATGGGTGAAGCTGCAATTAAGGCAATAACCGCGTCTAACTATGACAGTGTTGGAACGGTAGAATTTTTGGTTGACAAAGATATGAACTTCTACTTCTTAGAGGTTAACACAAGATTACAGGTTGAACATCCAGTGTCAGAAATGGTTACTGGCATAGACATTGTTAAATTACAAATAGAGATTGCAGAAGGCAAGCCCATACCTTATAAACAAGAAGACATTAAGCAAATAGGACATGCAATTGAGTGTAGGATATATGCAGAAGACCCGGATAACAACTTCATGCCGTCGCCTGGATTTATTACGGGTTTAAGATTACCCGGAGGTCCTGGTGTTAGGGTTGATAGCGGAGTATATTCTAAAGGGGAAGTGCCACTATATTATGACCCTATGGTGGCAAAATTAGTTGTTTGGGATAGCACAAGAGATGCAGCAATAGCAAGAATGCAGAGGGCTTTAAAAGAGTTTGTTGTAAAAGGAATAAAAACGACGATTCCTTTTCATCGAAGAATTTTAAAAAATGAAAATTTTAGAAAAGGCGATATATCCACAGAATTTATTGATAAAGAAAAAGTTTTATTTGAGGCAACAGAGGAAGAGAAACAATTGAAAGAAATCACCTTAGCCGCAGCAGCAATAAAGGAATATTTAAGGGAGAGAGAAATTACAAATAAGTTATCTAAATTTAAAGAAACATGCTCATACGGAAGCCCTTGGAAAGAAGCAGGAAGGAGGGCTGCTGTTTTTGGGGCAAATTTCGGAGATCTTTATAAATATTCAACATAAAAGGTAGGAGGTGTTATGTATATAGCAACTTTAGATGAGATGGAGTATAAAATAGAGGTAAAAGAAATTGTCGATAGCAAATATAAGGTTCAGATAAATGATACGCCGTACATCATAGATGCACAATCAATAGATTCTTCCATCTACTCCATAATTATGGACGGGAAGTCTTACGAAATAGATTTAGATTACAAAGACAACGTATATCACGTTTACAATGACGGAAAACTATTCAAGATAGAAATAATGGATGAACTAAAAAAACGTATGTTAGAAAAACGTGGCGGAGCTAGTGGACTTGAAGGTGTATACACAGTTAAAAGTGAAATGCCAGGAAAAGTCGTTGAAGTTAAAGTCAAAGTGGAAGATGAAATCAAAAAAGGAGATGTTTTATTGATATTAGAATCCATGAAAATGCAGAACGAAATAAAATCTCCCAAAGATGGCAAAATAACAGAAGTATTCATAAATGGAGGAGACACAATAGAAGCAGAAGCAAAATTGATTACAATAGAATAATGAACATGGAGGGGGGTCATCCCCCTTTTATTCTAAGGTTCGTAAACTGCAACAGGAATAAATTTTCCATCTTTAACCTCTCTTAAAACTATAGTTCTTCTTACAGTTCCATTTTTAATTATGATTTTTCCAGTAACACCGTAAAATGTTGTATTCCTGATAAATTTTGCGACATTTTGTGTGTTTGTTCCAACCTTTTCAATACCTCTAACCAATAAAAAATAAGAATCGGCAGCTAAAGCTTCCGGTGAATCTGGAAATCTTTTAAACCTATTTTCAAAATCATTTATAAACCTCTTGGCCAACCTTCCTTGAGGAAGCAAAGGATCGAAATCATCTGTGAACACAAGTCCGTTAGCATTTTTACCAGCTATTTTTATCAGGGCATATGATGATGCGGCAGAACCTGCAAACACCTTTTGTTTAAGGCCCATCTGTCTAAGTTGAATTAAAAACAAAGCTATAGTATTATAATAATTTGTAAAGTATATAAAATCAGGATTTAACTTTTTAATATCTGTAATAATAGGCGTAAAGTCTTTTTGAGACGATTGAATTTTATAAATTCTTAAAATCTTACCTCCATCTTTTATAAAATCATTTTTAAATCTTTTTGTTAAGTCAACCGAATATTCAGTAGTTATATCTTCTATAATAACGCCTTTTTTTAGGCCCGCTGTGTAGATATAATTTGACATTATTTTGGATTGGGTGTTGTTGGTTATGCAAACCCTTGAAGTGTAAGGTCTATCTTTTACAAGACCCATACCGTTTGCCGTTGGTATAACGTCAACTATCTTATTCCTCTCCAAAATAGGTAAAGCTGAAAATGCCATGGATGTGGACACAGGGCCAATAACGTACTTAACACCTAAAGACGCGAATCTTTCAGCTGCTAATGCTGCCTCTTCTTGTTTACTCGCAACATCCAGAATCATTAGTTTTATATTATTCCCGTCTACCTTGGGTTGAATAGAATGTGCAATTTCTATACCTTCAAGCTCAGGACGACCCCAGGCCGCTATAGGACCTGTTAGAGATAAATAAACACCAACTTTAAGCTGTTTTGAATAAACATTTACAGACAGTAAGAGAAAAAACAAAAATAAAAAAAACAATCTTTTCATATTCTCCTCCTTGTTAATCAATCTAATTACTAAAGTTAACAATATAAATTTTTGATTAACTTGTCAAGTATGGCGGTGCCTGTTCGTAAAAATTCGAACCGATTTCTCCTAAAATCGATAAAACTCGCGGAGCGGTCAGTATCTACCCCCAAACCCCCTTTCAGCCATTCCAGCGGAGGCGGCCCTTTGAGATTGAACGATTTCAAGTTTTTCTAATCTGCCAAGAGCGGGTTGCTCGGCTTTGCCGAGATTTGTCCTTAAAATGATTGGATATTTACCAATAGCAACGCCTCCATGACTGGTGATGGGTTGGCATAAGTTTAATCTATGTAAATTTTCAATAATAACGAATTGTGTCGCTTAATATACCCCCTGCTTTCCTTACAAAATTGGGAATAATACCTTTAAAAAAATCGTAAGCTTCTTTTTGTGATGCTTCTATTTCTGCTTTTTGGTCTGTTAAAGAAAAATTTGCCTTCATAATTTATCTTAATATAAATTCCAAAACACCTTTTTCTAACATTGCTAAATTAAAAAGGTAATCATTATGATCAAAAGTTTCCCGCAACGGTTTTGCTGTTGTTTTCCAACCCATACCATCGGTAATCCAAATAAACTTATATTTTCCATTCAATACATCAAACAAATTTCTATATTCTCCTGCAGTAGATTTTAGTTTTGATCCACCACCGCCATAAAAATTTGTTTCAATGATAAATAATTCCTTTCCATTATCTATCACAAAATCATAACGACGGGATGATTTATAAACTGGTACATAATAATCTAATTTACATCTAATTTTTTTGGCATTTGCTTCTTTTAAGTATCTAAAATTATTCTTCTCGCAAACATCTTTGATAAACATTTCCACTATATTTTCCATTGCATGTCCGCCACGATTTTTGCGTCCGTTGCTATCAAGTCCAGCTTCAACGCCAATCATATAATCAACAAGGTTTTTTATTCTCTTACTTACAATTAAATCCTTTAGCCTTGTTTCTTTTACAAAAGTTAAGTATTTTTTTATGTCTTCATCGGTTATATCTTTCTTTGTAAAATCGTAATCCTCGTAAACCAGCTTTTTATTTTTATAATCCACCAAAATTTTAAATTTCTTTTTGTTAGATCCATTCCTTACCACCAAAGCAGGAATGACTTTAACGATATTAGGATTTTCTTTAAGCAAAAATTTAAATTCTTCATCGAAATTATCTTTCCCAATCAAGTAGTTAAAAGTATTGAGGGCAAGTTCAATTTGTTTCGTATTTTTTAGAACTTTTTCCCAATTAACAAAATAGGACCAAAGGGTATTGCTTGGTTTAATCTTTCAGTGAAAAATAATACACTTTGCCATTAACTAATTCCTGACACATGATCTCATTAAAATCCATTTCTTTTAAAAATTTATTCTCTTTTACTAAATTTCTAAATGCCTCTTGCTGTGTTTCCCCTTTGCTCCACCCTAAAATTTGACAATTTTCAACAGGTTTATGTTGATTATCCTCTGTAAAACCTTCTGCTGTATAAAATATAAAATGCTTCATAATACCTTGAATTAAATTAATTTATATCTACCGTTGCCTAAAAACTTAATATATCCTTTATCTCTTAAAAATTGTAATTGTTGTCTAATTTTATCTTTAATATGTTTATTATCAGGATGCTTTAACCGCAACTCTTCTTCAAAAAAGTACATTTCAGACAAAGTAAAAACAGGCTCTTGTAATTTATCGATACATTGCATAATATCTAGAATCCATCCTTTGAGCTCACTCTTTCTTGTTTCTCTTAAAAATAAAGTTTTTTGCCAATTTTTTATAACTTCATCTTTCGGTTGTATTTGTTTATCTTTTATATAAAAAATTTTCCCACTGTTTGGGATATCATTGAGCAAAATATTACAGCCTACCCAGTTCTTCCGCCGTGCGCTTTTAGAAAGAGGTTTTCTTTTTTCAATAATTCTAGGAGTAAAAAAATGTTTCGGTATAATCACAAAATTAACAACTTGATAACTTAATGGTTCATAATTTAAAAAGAAGAAGTTGGGATTACGCAAATCTTGCAATCGTTCAATCATTGTTCTATAAGCTCCGTCAACAACTTTTTTGGCAAGCTTACCCCTTTTTTTGCTTTTTAATTCATAGTCTTCTGCACAGTAAGTGCAATAAAAATCACTAACCGGATAATTATTAGAATATCTCTGCATTTTTCTACCACAAGATGGACAGTAAGCTTGTGTTTCTACCCAATATTCGGTTATTACCCTTATCTTTTGACTTGGACTTTTATATTTGGAGGCGACACTTGTATCTAAAAATATTTGCATATCTAAAACATATTTAATAAATTTTCAGGCAAACCGCATTAATAAATAGAATGATAGGTACCACTAATCCAAATTGTTCCGTTAGGTTTCAAAATTTTTCTAACTGCCTTTATCCATTCAAGATGAAATTCAAAATTCTTTTTTAGACCATTACTCAAATCCCAATCACCTTTTTTAACACTAACCATTTTTCCATTTTGACAAGTAAATGTACCGCTTGAAAGAAAATAAGGAGGATCAGCAAAAACCATATCAATTGAATTCTCCGGAAACTCTTTTAAGAATTCCAAAAAGTCAGCTTGATATAATTCAAATCTTAGTTTTTTGTAATATAGTTTTTGCATAATTTATATTAATTCCTCAATTGAAATATTTAATGCTTTCTCAATTTTCGCTACAAAATACATCGAAGGCTTTTTAATAACCCTGGTCCTAATCTTTGTTAAAGTCGTGTAAGGCACATCCGCTTTATGGGCAAGCTCGTCTTGAGATAAACCAAAACCAGTTCCTAACTTCTTGATCTTCTTTCCTAATTTATTGTCTTGATTGTTTTCCATGTTTTGATACCATAAAATTGTTGATATTTCTTTCTTCCAATATTATATTAACAAATACAATTAAAACAAGCAAATTTTTACAAGTCAAAGATAAGAAAAGCCCGCTTTTGGCTTAAAATAAAATTCGAGCCGATATTTTCTCAGATTCTTTGGCAATTTTTCAATCCGATCCGAACAGGAAATCTTAAGGATTTAAAATTTCCTGCTTTTTGGCTTGATAATACGTCGCAAGGCAAATTTATGTTGAACATTGCCTTTGGGCAAAGCAAATATTACATAGACAATCTTTCAAAAAACATTAAACGAGGACGCAGAGCAAAACTACGAAAAGGCATTTAGCTCAGCTTTAACCCTCTTGGATATCTCAACAAACACAAGACAAAAGGCATAAATATTGATTCAGAGAAAGCACCGCTTATCAGAAAAGAGTTTGAATTATACGCAACCGCAAAATACACTCTAAAAGCGATTGCCAAAATTTTAAAAACACTGAGCTACGAAGTTACAAAGGTAAGGTGCTTTTTGTTTCATGTGTCCAGCGAATGCTTAAAAATCCATTTTACTATAGTGTCTTTAGGTTTAATGGCGATATGTATGATAGAAGCCGCGAGCCAATTATTTCCAAAAAAACTTTGGTTCTTTCCAAAAATCTATGGGTAATTCAAACTTTGTGAGTTATGCAAAGAATAATTGGCAAATTATTCTTTGCATTCTTCTCTTTAAGAAGTTAGAATTATCCAGAGTTATTT
>JALVTR010000099.1 GCA_027035885.1 Desulfurellales bacterium | reverse complement strand
GCCTAAAAATCAAACATCATTTGAACCATTTTGCACTCAGGGCTAAGTTGCTCTTTAGAGCCAATCAGATTGCCTTTGAAGAACTGCAGAAACTGAAGGGTGCGTAAGGTCAGTTAATAAATTATTCAACGCTACCAGATATATCAGTTATTGCCCTTGTGGATTCGCTTATTGTCTCATTGACAGCTTCAAGATTCTCCATGTTTTCATTTATTCCTTTTATTGCCCTTTGGAGTTCAAAGTTGAATCTTGCGTTCAATACGCTTGCGTTACCTGCTGCTACTATAAGCCTACCAAATATCTCATTAAATATTCTTTGAAACTTTCCCATAAACATTTCTAGAGATGGAATAATAGGAGCTTTAATTTCCTTGTTTAAGTCAATTCTCTCTGCTGAAATCATATCGCTAAGCTTTTTGTTGATTTTTCTTATTCCTTTGACTAATACTATATAGTAATAAGTAAAATTGCTACCCGCAAAAAGTATGGAGCCTACCACAAAGAAGCTAAAAAGACTGCCAACATACAAATGCCATGCAACTCCTCCTAAAAAGAATAGCAAAAACGTTATTCCCGTGAAGAGAAAAAGCTTAGATACCATAAACCCTCCCTTTAGTTGTTCAAATCTATCTCGTTTTTTAATTTAAATACTTTTCTCACTATCACATCAACTTCCTAATTTTAAAATATGTAACAGTTATTGTCAAAATATAGTTTTCGTTGACTTCTCATAAAATTTAATTACCATGAAAATTTATGGAACATAAAAACTTACTTAATAATATCTCCATAGAAGCCTCTGCAGGAAGTGGTAAGACATACAGGTTGGCTGAAAGGTTTTTAGAGCTGCTCAGCCTATACCTAAAAACCAAATCCAGAGACACTGGTCCAAATCTCTGCTCTGCAAACTGTAAGCTCCATACTATCCCAGATTCAATAGACTCCATCATAGCCATAACCTTCACAAACAAAGCCGCTGCTGAGATGAAAGAGAGGGTCATATCGTTCTTAAAATCACTTGCCGATATACAATCTGACAATGCGCCCGATGTGGGGCTTGATAAAGACTCATCACTCAAGATGCTTATTGAGATTATCGAGAACTTCTCAGACTTCCACATAACAACCATTGACTCGTTCATGAACAGAATACTCAAAGCCTTTGCCGTAGATTTAAGTATACATCCGGATTATGAGATAACATTCGATAAAGAGGCTATCTTTGATGAGGCATTTGAAACGCTTGTGTCGGATAAGTCTAATACAGAGGAACTGTTAGGCTTTTTAAATAGGCTATTACTGCTTAGCCAATACGAAGGAATGAATCCAAAGGCTATTGTTAAAAAAGGTCTCAAGAGGTTTGAAGAGGTTGAGATTGAAGAAGGTGTAATTGGGTTTTCTAAGCTATCTTTAGAGTTTAACATTAAAGCAAAAAGCTTGGAAGATGTTGAAAAGATACTAAAGAATAGAGCCAAGCAGTATGTTGAAATTATTAGAAAGATAGCAATGGAGGAACTGGACAAAAACGATAAAAATAGAGTCCTCAATAAAACCTTCGCTAAAACACTTGCCGACCTAACCGAAGAGAACCTTTTAGACAACTATGACAAACTCAAAAAAAGGCAAACAGGAGAAAGCAGAATATTTAATAAAAACAAAACCCTTCCGCCAGAGACAGAAAAAGCCTTCAAAGAAAGTCTAAACAGGCTAATAGAGATAGCAGAGCAGTTTTTCCTCATAAAAGGTGCATACGAAACAGAGATAATAAAAGAGCAGCTAAATAAACTAAAGCAACTTGAAGAAAAAATAAAAAATTCCCTAAATATTGTTGAAATCAGCACCATATCCAAAGATATAAGCAGTATCCTAAGAAGGGATATGGGCGTAAGCTATGCCTTCTGCAGGCTCGGCGAGCGGATATCCCACTATCTGGTTGATGAGTTCCAGGACACATCACACAGCCAGTTTGAGGCAATGGAGCCCTTGATTGACAACGTCCTTGCAGGTGAGGGCAGTGTTTTTGTTGTGGGTGATAAGAAACAGGCAATCTATGCCTGGCGCGGTGGCGATTACACCATATTCGACAGGATTACATCCAAAAGAGGTATAAAAAAGAGCAGGCTTAAGGTAAATTACAGGTCAGAGGGCAATATAGTAAGTTTCAACAACAAGGTATTCAAGGTTGCAAAATTGCTTAATGAGGACTTTTCCTCTGCTATTTCAAAAAACTATGCAAAAGAAAAGATAAGAAACGCCATTATCGATATATACAAATACTCTTACCAAAAAATAGACAAAAACAAACAGAATAAAGACTCAGGCTATATAGAAGTAAAGCTTGCTGAGAAAGACGCAATAAAGGATTATGAGGATGAGTTTTACAGAAAGAGCACTCTCAAGCTAATGGACAGACTCATAAACAAGCTCAAACTGAAACCGTCCCAAATCATGATTTTAATCAGGCAGAAGGAAAACATAAAAAAGGTTTTTGCCTGGCTCAAAGAAAAATTCCCAGATATTGAGTTCATTACAGAAGACTCACTAACCCTAACGAGCAACATAGAGGTAAAAAAGCTCCTTCTTGTTGCCTCTGCTATTGCATTTGAAGAAGAACTTTCATACAGAAAAGCATTGGAGCTTCTAAATTGCAATATAGACATAGACAGTATAGTTGAGCGGATAAAAGGCTTAACGCCCTATGAGGTCTTTGTAAAGCTGCTCAGCTTTGATGAGTTTGACAGTAAAAACAATAAGATTTATTTCGACAGGCTCTTAGAAGAGGTCTTGAAACTAACAGAGCAACAAAAGAGCCTTCAAGAGATTGTCCAATACTTTTATGACAACCCAGAGATTACCATAATCCTGAACGAAGAGGTTGAAGCGGTAAGAATCATGACCATACACAAGGCAAAGGGGCTTGAAAGCCACACGGTTGTTGTGCCATTCTACGACTGGAGATTGTTTGACTTCCCAAAAAATTTCTATAGAACCGTTAACCTATCGCCTATCCTAAGGGATAAAAAAGCATTTCTGAAAATAGACAAATATAACAAGCTCTTTTTAGATAATGCAAGGGAACAATACACAGACTTCGTAAAAACACAGTTCATAGAAGCCCTAAACCTCATGTATGTTGCAAACACAAGGGCCAAAGAGAACCTATTCATAGTGGGGACATTCAAAGAGAAAAAAAGTAGCAGAATGACATCGGGCGATATGCTTGATTCCATCCTGAAAGCGGCATATTCGGATAAGCTAAAGCAAAAGTTCTTCCTTGAGGTTTTAAAGTTTGGAGAGCTTAAAAAGCAGGAAGAGGATAAGAGTGATAGTGATAGTGGTAGTGATGGTGTTGGTGATTGTGAGATTGAACAGCAGCCCAAGAGGGTCTCAATATCAAGGGAGTTTTTAAATGTCTATCCTAAAGAAGCTTTTAATGCCAACATAGAGGAAAAAAGGCTGGGTAATCTCTACCATCTTGCCATGTCATTCATTGGCTCAACAGATGACAAAAACATAGATGAAAGAGCAGAGAAAGCCCATCAGAAGGCAGCAAGCCTAATGGGATACAAAAACCCAAAGGCAATTGATTTGATAAAAAACACACTTGAAGATTTAAGGGATTACTTTGAAGATATAGAGAGTTTTCACAATGAGAAGGAGTTTGTGGATATATACGGCAATATCCTAAGGCCAGACAGAACTATAGTAAAAAACGGCCAAATTTACATAATAGACTTCAAAAGCGGCAAGAAAGAAAACGAACACATAAAGCAGATAAAAGGTTATATGAAACTATTCAAAAAGGCAAAGGGCATCATATACTATGCATATGGAAGGGAAATAGTCCATGTCGGCTGAATTTTATAAAATCGATTTAGGCAAAAACTATCCTAAATTTGTTGCAAACCTCCTTACATCCTTAAAGGATAAATACAAAAGAATAGTGTTTATATCGGCAAACAAGCGCCCTATTAGGTTTATCGAAAAACAGATGAGCCCAGAGACTGCTTTATGCGTGGACTTTTTTACAATCGATGAGTTTGTGCAGTGGTTAGTGGCAGAATACTCTAACCCCGCACCGACCATTCAGAGCAAGCTCTTTAGGCAGCTCTACTTCCTTGATTTGATAAAATCCACCATTGGTGAAAAAGAGCCGCTATTTGGTGGAGATGATGCACAGCTTCTTGGATGGGCAAAGAGGCTGTCGTCCCTGTTTGATGAGATAGACAGGCAACTCTTGGATAAAAGGCTTGCCGACTTTCAATACATGGAAGCCATTGAAGAAGCGGAACGTATACTCAGCAGACTAAAAAGCCTTTATGCAAAATACAGAGAGGATTTAAAAGACTTCACATACTCAGGCGATAGCTTCAGGCGTGCGGTTGAGATAACAGCAAAAGATGAGTTCAAAGAGGATTTTAAAGGCTCACTTTTTGTCTATAGCGGCATTGTCTATCTCTCTAACTCCGATTTGGAAATTATAAAGAACATATCAACCATTGCCGGCATAATCTATCTATCCCAAACAGACCTTCTAAAAAGGGAAAGGACAAAAGGCAGGATAAGCTTTTCGACTTTTAAGGTGATAGATGAGCTTGAGGCGAAACTCAAGAGAGCGATAAATGCAAAGACAATATATAAAGAATTTGAAGAAGAAGAGAAAAAAGTTGTCGAATCAGAAACAGAGCTATATTTCTATCAATTTGCAGACACGCATACCCAGGCAGAGGCAATCTTCAATATCCTAAAAAAATACAAAAAGATAAAAAAACCAGACAAGCTTGCTGTAATACTGCCCAACCAGGCAACACTTTTTCCTCTTCTTTCTTTTATCGATAAGGATTACAATATAAACATAACAATGGGCTTTCCCTTCTTAAGCACAAGCGTCGGTATGTTTTTTGACTCAATCTTTGAGCTTGCATTAGATATAAAAAACAGAGAACAAAAAACTCAAACCGCAAACTCAAAATTGCTTTTTAAGATTCTAAGCTCAAGCATTATGGGTCTTTTTAAAGATGAGATAATTCGAGAAGCTAAAAGTACAAAAGAGGAAATATTTACAAAAGGAACTGGGAGCTATACATTCAAGAACAACTCAGCCATCCACTTACTCATAATCAACTTTGTTAAAATAGACAGCCTCAAATCATTAAAAGAGGCATTTATAGGGCTAATTGATAGTATCGATGAGAAAAAATTAGAAGGATTTGAGCTTGAATCCCAGCTACTTCAGTTGCTTCAGGCCCAAATCATAGATGCTATAGACGGCTTGCCAGACAGAAGCATAGACCTAAAGTTCGCCTATCAGCTAACAAAAGAGATACTAAAAGAGATAGAAGTTCCATTTGAGGGGTATCCGTTAAAAGGCATCCAAATTATGGGAATGCTTGAGGCTCGCTCTTTATCTTTTGACGAGGTTGTTGTGGCCGATGTTAACGAGGGTGTCTTGCCCTCTGCCGATAAAATCGACCCGCTTCTACCTGAGGAGATAAAGGTTGCATTAGGCTTAACATCGTTTAGGCAGAAGGAAGCGCTCGTCAGATATAACTTCTTTAGACTCATATACTCATCAAAGAAAGCCCACATCATGTATAAGGTTGGCTCAACGGGTATGGAGAAGTTCATAAAAAGTAGGTTTGCAGAACAGTTGATTCTGTTTGAGGAGCTAAAGAACAAAAAACCAAAGATATGCACACCAAGAATAAGCCTTAAAGTTGCAAAAGACACCACAAATTACATAGAAAAGGACGGAGAGGCTATAAATTACCTCAATCATCTAACACTCTTCTCACCCACAGAGATAGACGCCTATATAAACTGCCCGTATGCCCATTATCTGAGATATATCAAAAAGATAGAACCGAGGGTTAGCTTGGAGGATAAACTTGAGTCAAATGTATTGGGAAGCATCATACACAAACTGCTTGAGGAAGGCTTTAAAGAGTTTAAGGGTAAGGAGTTAGGCAAAAGCGATTTAGAAAAGATAAAAAAGAACACCTTGAGAAAATTAGACCAGATTTTTAAAAACCCTGACGATGAGACCAAAAGTTTTTTGGGAAAACTATCAGAATTTGAAAGGCTCAGCCTGCCTATCATTTTAAAGCACAGGCTATCCAATTACTTTTTAGCAATAACCAACAACAAAGACTTCAAGCCATTTGAGGTTGTTAAGACAGAGTATAAAAAAGATGCTTTTGATATAGAACTAAAGCCGACGGTCAAGGCAACACTATGTGGAAAAATAGACAGAATAGATAAAGTTGGAGATACTTTAAGGATAGTCGACTATAAAACCGGCATGCACAGCCTAAGACCAAAAACAACAAAGATTATACAACTAAACCAGCAACTAAAACATGGTGTATTCAACGATGAGGAGCTAAAAAAGGTAAGAAATACTGTTGTCTCTTTTCAGCTTTTTGTCTATATACTAATTGCCTCAAATGGATGGAAGGATAAAGAGATAACAACAGAACTGCATTATTTGGGGAAAACCGGCACCTCCGAAATCATAGAAAAAGGCCCAACGAGTAAGGATATCGAAACATACAAAGACCTTCTGCGCTATACGCTAAACCACATGAGAAATTCTGAGTACATCTACGCCTTACCATCGGACAGATGCGCCTTCTGCCCGTATAATTACTTCTGCAAATTTGGATGGTAAAGCTATTTATTTTTCTGGGTATAAATCGATAGCCTTTTTTAAACTGTTACTGTCAAGCGCAATCCAAAACTACACCATTACGCCCTGCAAAAGTGCACTATCCCTTCCCTCGTTAAATCTTTAATCCTAAGGACTAAAATCCAAAAGCCCCGCCTTTTTCTTCTGTCTCAGTCTATAGCTTTCCCCTTTGATGTTAATGATGTAGCTGTGGTGAATTAGCCTATCCAGTATAGCGGTAGTTAAACCCTCATCATTGTTCAAAACCTCCTTCCACCTTATAAATGACAGATTGGTAGTTATTATAATAGATCCCGTCTCATACTTCTTGTTTACTATCTGAAATAACAGATTGGAT
>JALVTR010000098.1 GCA_027035885.1 Desulfurellales bacterium | reverse complement strand
TTTGGTGAAGGATGACGGAGTACTTATTCGGTGATATTGTTATAATTGGTTTTCCATTTACAAATATGAATAATGCGGTGTTAAGGCCGGCGGTTATTCTGGCTGATGTTGGTGATGAAGATATAATAGTTAGCAAAATTACATCGCAAAAAAGGGATGTTGATACAGACCTTTATATAAATAATTGGCAGGATAAAGGGCTTCTAAGAAAGAGTTATGTTAGATTATCCAAAATTGCAACATTGAATAGAAAAGACATAAGGAAAAAGATTAGTAGTTTGGATGAAGATGATAAAAAAAAGGCTAAAGAGATATTAAAAAAGTTGTTTAGTTTGCAATAGGAGAATGGGATGAGGGATGAAATTGTTGTTTTGAAGGATAGAATTTTAAAAATAAAGGAGTATCTTTGACCCTTCCGAGAAAGAAGAAGAACTTAAGGAAATACAGGGAAAATTAGAAGATAGCTCTGCTTGGAGTGATTTTAAATTATTGCAATCCTTGAAAAAAGAGCAAAACGTGATAGAAGAGCAACTTAAGATGCTCAAATATTTGGAAGAAGAAGTTGACACACTTGAAGAGATGCTTGATTTATTGGAAGAGGATGAATCTTTGAAACCTGAGTTTGAAGAGAATATTAAACAATTGGCAAAAGATGTAGAAAAAGCGGAAATTGAAACGTTTTTGAGCGATGAACATGATTCTTCAAATGCAATTATTACTATACATTCTGGAGCTGGTGGAACAGAAGCTTGTGATTGGGTTTCTATGCTTTTTAGGATGTACTCTATGTGGTGTGATAAAAATGGTTATAAAATAGAAATAATGGACATTCAGCCTGGAGATGAGGCCGGGTATAAAAGTGTTACATTTTTGGTTGAAGGTGAGAGGGCTTACGGATATTTAAAGTCGGAAAACGGCGTTCATAGGCTTGTCAGAATTTCTCCTTTTGATGCCAATAAACGTAGGCATACAAGCTTTGCATCTGTGTCGGTGTTACCTGAAATTAAAGACGATGATGTAGAGCTTGAAATTGACCCTTCGGAGTTGAGAATAGACACATATAGGGCATCTGGAGCCGGCGGCCAGCATGTTAATAAAACGGATTCTGCTGTTAGGATTACGCACATTCCGACAGGCATCGTTGTTACATGCCAAAATGAGCGGAGTCAACATAAGAATAAAGCCTATGCCATGAAAATATTGAAATCAAAGCTTTATCATTTAGAGCAGGAAAAAAAGAAAAAGGAAATAGAACAACTGGAAGGTGAGAAAAAGAAAATAGAGTGGGGGAGTCAGATTCGCTCTTATGTGCTTCACCCTTACAAAATGATAAAGGATCACAGAACAGGCATGGAGAAAAGAGATATGGCTGCTTTAGCTGTGTTGGACGGTGAATTGAATGATTTTATTAAAGAATCTCTAAAAACAATCAGGGAGGAGAATTAATAAATGCTTCAAGAAACTGAGAATAAATTAATTCAGAGAAGAATAGAGAAATTGGAAGAATTGAGGAAGGATGGGATAGATCCTTATTTCAATGGTTTTAGTCCGGACTCTTTTGCCCAGGATTTGCATAATAAATACGATAAAAATGTGAAAGAGGGATTGGAAGAGAAAAACATACCTGCCAAAGTTGCTGGAAGAATTATGGCCTACAGGAGTTTTGGAAAGGCCGGCTTTATGAAATTAAAAGATTTCACGGGATACATCCAAATTTACGCTGAAAAGAATAGTTTATCAGAGGAAGATTTTAAACTTTATAAGAAGTTGGATGTTGGTGATATTATAGGTGTTGAAGGTGTATTGTTTAAAACAAAAACAGATGAGCTTACAATCAAAGCTAAAAAAATAACCATATTAACAAAATCTTTGAGGCCTTTACCTGAAAAATGGCATGGATTAAAGGATAAAGAGCTGCGCTATAGACAGAGGTATCTCGATTTGATTGTTAATGATGAGACAAAAGAAACCATGCTAAAACGTGCTTTCATTATAAATTCTATTAGGGAATTTATGATAAAAAATAGGTTTATAGAAGTTGAAACACCAATGTTACACAAACTCGTAACAGGGGCTGCTGCAAGGCCTTTTAAAACGTATTTGAACGCTTTGGATATGGAGCTGTATTTGAGAATTGCACCTGAGCTTTATTTAAAGAGACTTATCGTTGGTGGACTTGATAGGGTGTTTGAGATAAACAGGAACTTTAGAAATGAGGGTATGGACTTAAAGCACAATCCTGAATTTACAATGATGGAGTTCTACATTGCTTACAAAGATTATACGTTTTTGATGGACTTTACAGAAGAACTGTTCGATTTTATTTTGGAGAAGATAGGTGTAGAAGACAACAAAATTGAATTTAATGGTAAAGAAATAGATTTTTCAAGGCCTTGGAAAAGATTAGATTTCTACGAGGGTTTGAAGAAGATTGGTAATGTTGATGATGATATATTGAACAATAAGTCTAAAGCATTGAAATACGCATTGGAACTTGAAAAGAAAGTTAATGATAATATGTCGCATGAAAAGATATTGGCAGAGATTTTTGATGCTTTAGTAGAACCAAATTTAATAAACCCAACATTTGTTGTTGGGTATCCCGTTGCTATATCCCCACTTGCTAAAAGAAATAGAAAAAATCCTAATATAACAGATAGGTTTGAACTTTTCGTATCTGGCATGGAAGTGGCTAATGCATTCTCTGAGTTAAACGACCCATTCGATCAGAAGGAAAGATTTTTAAAACAGCTTGAAGAAAGGAAAAAGGGCGACGAAGAGGCGTCTATGTTTGATGGAGACTATATTAAAGCTCTTGAATATGGTTTACCACCCACAGCTGGTGAAGGTGTAGGAATAGATAGACTTGTTATGCTCTTAACTAAAAATCCATCTATAAGAGATGTGATTTTATTCCCACTTATGAGGGACAAAGATGAATGAAATAGAGGCTAATGGGTTATTTTCTGAAGAAATTGGGGGTAAATAATACAAAAACTGTATAAATCTCCAGCCTTCCGGTTAGCATGGCAAAACTTAGCACCCATTTAGCTCCAGAGGGTAGCCAGGCGTAATTGTCTAGAGGGCCAACCTTTCCGAAGCCTGGACCTATGTTTCCAAGTGTAGCTGCTGAAGCTCCAAGTGAAGTCATTATATCTGTGCCAAATGAGGATATAATCAATGCTACAACTAAGAATGTTGCCATATACAAAAAGAAAAATCCAGAAATGGAAAAAATTGTATTTTTTCTTAAGGGCTGGCTATTTATCGTAACAGTAAAAACCCCTTTCGGATGGATGTTGTATTTTAGTTCGTTAATTGCCTGTTTGAAAAGTGTGTAGATTCTAATGACTTTTATGCTTCCGCCTGTTGAGCCTGCGCATCCACCAATGAACATGAGGATAAATAGCACAGTTTTCGCAAGACCACTCCATTTTGAATAATCTGCCGTAACAAACCCAGTTGTAGTCATTATTGAAACTACTTGGAATGCACTATAGCGCAAGGATTTAAAGAAAGTCGAATAAATATTTAGGTTGTCTAATGTTACAATAAGTACGGCGAATACAACTATTAAAGTGTAAGCTTTAAGCTCCTCATCTTTTATCGCATCAAATTTACCACTAAGAAGTCTAAAATGTATAGTGAAATTTGCCCCAGCAATAAACATAAATATCGTTATCACCCAGTCAATATAGGAAGAGTGAAAGTATGCTACAGAGTTATTTTTAGGGGAAAATCCACCTGTTGCCATTGTTCCAAACATATGGGTTAATGCGTCGAATAGATTCATTCCTCCACATATTAGGAGTATTGTTTCTACTATGCTAAATACTATGTATGCAAACCATAGGTATTTTGCCGTTTCTGCTATGCGGGGTGATATTTTTTCCATACTTGGGCCTGGGGCTTCTGCTTTTAATAGTTTTATGCCACCAATTCCCAAAATTGGTAGTATAGCAACGGTTAGGACAATTATACCCATACCGCCAAGCCAATGAGTCAGAGAGCGCCAGAACAAAAGTGATTTAGGGAGTGATTCAATGTTTGTTAAGATAGAGGCACCTGTAGTTGTAAATCCAGACATTGTCTCGAAAAATGCATCAGTAAGACTCAAGTGGGCTATTTTTATATATGGCAACCCCCCGAACAATGAAACTATCAACCAACTTAAGCTAACAAGTAGAAAGCCGTCTTTTCTATTAATGTTTTTTGGTGCATTTTTTGTTATTATTAGGCCTAAAATACCTGTAGATATACCTAAAGCTATTATTTCTGAGAAATCAAACACGGTTGGTTCGTTAAAATATAAAGCAAAAAAAACTGATGTTGACATGAAAACGCTCGTTATAATTATCAATATTGATATAAACTTTATAATTAATTTAATGTTCATCTATATAATTTTTTCAACAGTTGAAATATGTTCTTTTTTTGTGAATATAGCTACTCTGTCGTTTTCTTTTATTACAAAATTCCCGTCAGGTATAAGGTTTTCGCTATTCCTTTCAATTGCAACTATAAGACAGTCCTGTGGAAGGTTTAAGTCTTTTATTGCCTTATTTGCAATTTTTGAATTTTCTGATACTAAGACCTCTAACGCCTCTGCATCCCCGCTGAATATTGAGTAAACTCCTAAGATTTTACCTTTTCTAATGAATCTCAAGATGCTGTTTACCGTGGTTAATTTTGGACTAACAACGGCGTCTATATCAAACTTGTTAGCCATCATTATGTAGTTGATTTTGTCAAGTAAGGCTATAGCCCTTTTTGTGCCCATATTTTTTGCATAGAGTGCACTTAGAAGGTTAATCTCTTCATTGTTTGTGGTTGTTATGACTACATCGAACTCTTTGATTTCTTCTTCGTCAAACAACTCTGCATCATTCGCTTCGCCATTAATTACAGTAACTTTTTTTAATTTATTTGATACTTTTTTACAACGCTCATAATCGTTATCTATTATTTTTATGTTTCTTCTCTTTTCCATTAATCCAGTTGCAGCCATGATTCCTATGTCACCAGCTCCGAATATTGCTATATTTTTAATTTTAATACTTGATTTTCCACTGTATTCTACGATTTCATTTATAGTACTTTGTTTTGCTGTTATATATATGTAATCACCTTCTTTAACTGTTGTTATTCCAGAAGGGATTATAAATTCACCGTTTTCTCTTTTTATCCCTGATATTACGAAGTGTCTATTTAAAGAATGTCTTATTTCATGAATACTTTTGTTGACAAAAGGAGATTTTGGATCTATGTAAAACCCTCTCATTTGAATATCTATACCAAATACAATAATGTCGCTGGATGCCCCAAAATTTACTATATTTATTATAGATTTTGCAGCCTCAACCTCTGGATTTATCACATAGTCTATACCTATTTTTTTTAAAGTGAAATACCGTGTGTATTTGACGTTTCTAAGCCTGACAATTTTCTTTGGTATACCGAAATTTTGGGCTACGATAAGACAACTTATCACATTTACTTCCTCTGAGTTTGTCACTGCTATAAACATGTCTGCCCTATCGCAGCTTGCTTCTTTTAGTGTGTTTAAATCTGTTGCTTCTCCATGAACTACAAGACAGTCTAAATTTTCGTAGGCAAAATTAGCTTTGTCTGCATTTTTTTCTATTATGGAAACATTCTTTTTTTCCTCGCTAAGTTGTTTGGCTAAATGATAACCAACGCTACCTGCCCCTGCTATAACGATATTCATTAACCGTATTTTTTCCTAAACTCTAAGTACTTTTCTACCTCGTATTTTGACCCAATTATTAAAGGAATTCTCTGATGTAAACTTTCTGGCTGTATGTCCAAAATCCTCTGTTTTCCATCTGTTGCCATGCCTCCAGCGTTTTCTATTATAAATGCCATCGGATTTGCCTCGTACAATAGTCTTAATTTACCATTCTTGTTTTTCGAATCCTCAGGGTATAAGAATACGCCACCCTTGAGCAAGTTTCTATGAAAATCAGCAACAAGCGTACCTATCCATCTTAGTGTATACTGTCTGTCTGGGTGCTGTTTTATAAAGTTAACATATTCCTGTATGCCCTTTGGCCACCTAAAATAGTTTGATTCGTTTATACTATAAATTTTTCCGTATTCTGGTATTTTTATATCTAAATGAGACAATAAAAATTCTCCTACGCTTGGGTCTAAAGTAAAACCATTAACTCCATGACTTGTTGTGTAGACAAACATTGTGCTTGAACCGTAAATCACATAACCAGCACATACGAGTTTATTTCCCTTTTGAAGCAAACTTTTTTTACAGTCTGAATCATCTAATCTTCGGTATATACCAAAGATTGTCCCTACGCTTACATTTACATCTATATTGCTCGAGCCATCTAAAGGGTCAAACACCACTGTATATTTGCCTTCAAAACTTTTGTCGCTCACGGGGAGCATGTCCTCTATTTCTTCTGATGCCATTGCACAAACTTTGCCTGTTGGGTCTAATGCACTTACCATTTTCTCATTCGCGTATAAGTCTAATTTTTGTTGGGTTTCACCATGAACATTGATACCATCTGTGCTTCCTATTATGTTTACAAGCCCAGCTTTGTTTACTTCTCTTGAAACAATTTTTGCTGCAAATGCAATTTGTTCTAAGATTAGAGTAAAGTCACCAACTGCTTCTGGATACTTTCTTTGTTCTTCTAATATGAATCTGCTCAAACTAACAGTCTTTCCTTGCATTCTTAACCCCCTTAATTTTTTCTATAAATATAGCATCAATGGCTTGTTTAATCAAAAGAAAATGAGTGTGGGCCCCTATCTAATGAAGTGGGTTACTAAAGAGCAGGCGCGAAAAGAGGATAAAAAGAGGCTAAACGAAGGCATGTTGTCTGACCTTATCGGCCATCCGGAAGGACCACCCCCACACTCGATGAGGTAGTTTAATAAAAAGAACTTAGAAGTCAAGTGTTTTTTAAATGAAAAAAGCTATTTTTGCGTTTTTTATGAAAACTTTGGGCAGTGTAAAATTACTTGTGTCACCCTTTGAAGGGAGAGGGGTTATGTGTTATAACCCCTCTTTGACAACTAACCCTTCAAAGGAGGAAAAAC
>JALVTR010000097.1 GCA_027035885.1 Desulfurellales bacterium | reverse complement strand
TGGATATCTTTTGATGCATTCGGATACTCTTTCTTTTTCCTTATATCCTTTATTGTGATTAGCCCCTTAATCTTAAAGTTTTCATCAACTATTGGCAGTTTTTCAACTTTAAACTGTTTTAAGTAGTCTTCTGCTTCCTGAAGTGTTATTCCCTCTTTAGCCGTGATTAGATTGTCTTTTGTCATGACATCCTTTATGGGTTTTGAGTAATTTTTTTCAAATTGTACATCCCTATTTGTTATAATTCCAACAAGAGTACCATCTTCAAGTGTGACAGGAATACCAGATATATGGTACTGTTTCATAAGACCCAGTGCATCATTAATGGTTGAATCTGGATCAATAGTAATAGGATCAAGAATCATGCCACTTTCTGATTTTTTAACCCTAATTACCTGTTTTACCTGTTCATCTATGCTCATGTTCTTGTGTATAATACCCAAGCCACCCTGTCTTGCCATTGCAATAGCCATTTCGTGTTCTGTAACTGTATCCATAGCAGCGGAGATAATGGGTTTTTTCAGGATTAGCCTTTCTGTTAGATATGCTGTAACGTCGACTTCTTTTGGTAACACCTTTGAGTTGTTAGGTAAAAGCAGCACATCGTCAAATGTTAGACCGTATCCACTCTTTAATCTCATAGTTAAATCTCCAAATACTTAAAGTTTGCAACATTTAACACTATATTTTTTAACCTGTTTAGTAGGGATAGCCTATTATCCCTCAAGCCTTTATCTTTATCCATCACCATAACTCTATCAAAGAATATATTTATTGTGTCCTTTATAGAAGCAACTCGTCCAAGCAAATCAAAATAGCGCCTATCTTTTAGATATCCATCCAATTCGCTTTCTATATCTTTAATTTTTGCAAAAAGAGCTTTTTCCTCATCCTGTAATAGTAGCTCTTCTCTAACGTCTAAACTATTAAAGTCTTTCACAATATTGAACACCCTTTTAATAGCAAACCGTTTCTCTTTGCTGGAATCCTTTTTTATGAATCTGTCTATTGCCAAAAGCCTTAAGTATGCATCGTAAATATCATCAAAATTAAACGTGATTGATTTAAGAAGGCTGTAGGAATAGTCGTTGTATAAGTTCTCGAATCGTATTTTAAAGAACTCCTCTATCTCATCAAAGTCTACCTCTTTATTATAAAATTCTGCCGATTTTCCCAATATTGTTCTCAGGTTAACAAATATTTTGTTTTCAATAATCGTTCTAATTATTCCAAGAGCAGCTCTTCTCAATCCATAGGGATCTTTTGCACCCGTGGGCTTCAAGCCCGCAAAAAATCCTCCTACAATTATGTCAATTTTATCAGCAATGGATAAAGATATACCTGCTTCTCTTCTTGGAATCTCATTCCCTTTTGGTAAGTATTGTTCATGTATTCCATCTGCCACCTCTTTGTCTTCACCTGAAATAAGAGCATACTCCCTACCCATAATACCTTGAAGCTCCGGAAACTCATATACCATCTGTGTGAGTAGGTCGGCTTTTGAAAGGTATGCAGCCCTTTTAGCCTTTTCTTCATCAAATCCCATTAGATTGGCAATAAAGCCAGTCAATTTAACAAGTCTCTCTGTTCTTTCAAGCTGTGTACCTAACTTTTCATGAAACAACATATCGCCCAGTTTTTCAACAAAACTTTCAAGCTTGTGTTTTTTATCTTCTTCAAAAAAGAACTTAGCATCAGAAAACCTCGCCCTTAAGACACGCTCGTATCCGTTCCTGATAACATTCATGTTGTTTGCCTTTATATTTGAGATCGCGGCAAACAAGTTTAATAGTTTCTCACCTTTCATGAAAGCAAAGTATCGTTGATGATCCTTCATCGATGTAATGAGAACCTCTTTTGGCAGCTTTAAAAATCCATCTTCAAATTTACCAATTACGAGAACAGGGTATTCAACTAAATTAACAACCTCTTCTAACAGCTCATCATCATAAATCAATTGAGCATCGTGTTTCTTTGCTATGTTTTCTAATTCTTTTAGTATCAACTCTCTTCTTTTTCTCTGGTTAATTATTACATAGTTTTCCTCTAATTTACTCTCATAATTCTCAAAATTTACCTCTACCTTTCCTTTGGACATAAATCTGTGGCCGAATGTGTAGTTATTCGCCTTCTTACCCATAAATTCAAAATCGACCAACTCGTCATTTATTAGAAAAAGGACATTGTGGACAGGTCTGACATACTCATAATCCCCACTGCCCCATTTCATTTTTTTATAGAAGTGAATGTTTCCAAAGATATTCCTGATTACTTTAATAACTATCGGCTTTGTGTCCAAAACGTCGCCCTTTTTAATGATTACGGCATATTCACCCTTTTTTGTTTCTTCAAATTTTAAGTTTTCTTCTGTTACCTTGTTTTTCTTCAAAAATCCTTCTAATGCTTTTGTGGGTTTCCCATCTTTGAAGCAGACACCCTTTGGCGGGCCGTATATCTTTCTGTCTTCCTGCTTTGTTTTCTCTTCAAACTCAAACTTTAATGCCATTCTGCGTGGTGTTAGGTAAAATATGGGCTCTTTATATGGAATATTCTTATCTTCCATTTCACTCTTGAACAGATCTAAGACATCATTTTCTAAGTGACTCATTTCGCTTGTTGGCAGTTCTTCTAAAAAGACCTCAAATAGCAGATTCATAATTCGCCCTCCACGTACAGCTCGGCCACTTTAGCAACCATTTCCCTTACGCGCTTTATGAATGTGGCTCTCTCTGTCACACTTATTGCATTCCTTGCATCAAGTAAGTTGAACACATGTGAGCACTTCATGCAGTAATCATAAGCCGGCCTTACAAGCTTGTTGTTTAAACAATTTTCAACTTCGTTTTCATACATTTCAAATAGTTTAAACAACATTTGTGTGTTTGCAACCTCAAAATTATAAATAGAATACTCATACTCGTCGTGCTTATATATATAACCATAAGTGTATTCATCGTTCCATTTCATATCAAAAACGTTATCAACCCCCTGTATATACATACCGAGTCTTTCCGTGCCGTATGTAATCTCAACGGGTATTGGTTTTAGGTCGTATCCTCCAACCTGCTGGAAATATGTAAACTGTGTTATTTCCATACCGTCAAGCCACACTTCCCAGCCCAACCCCCAAGCGCCAAGCGTCGGAGACTCCCAGTTATCTTCAACGAATCTAATATCATGTTCGTTGAGTTTTATACCCAAAAACTCAAGGCTTTCCAAGTATAGACTCTGGATGTTCTCTGGTGATGGCTTCATTAAGACCTGATATTGGTAGTAGTGTTGCAGTCTGTTTGGATTTTCACCATATCTCCCATCTGTTGGTCTTCTTGAGGGCGAGGGGTATGCAGCGTTCCATGGCTCGCTTTTTAAAGATTTCAATGTTGTTGCCCAATGGAACGTCCCAGCCCCAGCTTCTATATCGTACGGTTGCAATATTATACATCCCTTATTTTTCCAGAACTCGTTTAAAGCCAAAACCACATTCTGGTAGTTCATAACTATCCCTCCAGTTCAAAAACCGCCACAACAGGTGCGTGGTCAGACGGTTTTTTCTTTCGCCTAAAACTTTTTTCTATAAAACACTTGACGCACTTCTCTGCTAAATTAGGAGTGGCCCATATGTAATCGATTCTTAAACCCAAATCCTTCCAGAATGCCCCTGCCCTGTAATCCCACCAACTAAAAGCTTTTTCTTTGTTGAATTTTCTAAACAGGTCCACAAATCCCCAACTGTATAGGTTTTTTAATGCCTTCCTTTCCTCAGGGTGAAAACCTATTTTTCCTTCCATTGCCTTTTTGTCGTAAACGTCGATTTCATCCATTGCCACGTTAAAATCCCCTAATATTACAAGATTATCGTTGATAGAAAAGTTTTTCCATAAAAAATCTTTTAGCCTGTAGATAAAGTCCAATTTGTACCTAAAAGCCTCTGTATTAGGAGACTGGCCATTTGGAAAGTACAGGTTTATTATTGTCATACCGTTAATTTTTGTTATGAGCGTTCTCTTTTGATTTACTCTCTCATTAAATATATGGGATTCCACGTATTCAAATGGAAATTTTGACAATGTAGCAATGCCATTAAACCGCTTTTCACCAAAGATTGCAATATTGTATCCTATATTTTCGAACTCATCCTTTGGGAAAAATTTATCCTCAACTTTTGTTTCCTGTATGCACAAAATATCTGGCTTTTTAGATTCTAAAAACTCTAACACCAGTGGTGATCTTGCCCTAATTGAGTTTACATTCCATGTAGCCAATTTAATTTTCATTTTTCTTACCCTTCTTTAACCTCAAAAATATAGCAATCGTTACAAAAACAATGAGAAATCCCACGGCATTGGCGCTTATAAGTACGATATCTTTCCTTAAAAGTCCATATACTATCCAAAGTAGAAGGCCAATAGCGATTTGAACCATCATCATAAGACTCAAACCTTCTGTTTTTTTGGTTTTTAGCAGTTTTAGAAACTGCGGCACAAAACTAAAAGTGGTCAATGTTGCTGCCGTAAAACCTACTGCATTTATTACTATATTACACATAAAAACTCATGCTCTTGATGTACAGTTCTTCGAACTTCTTTTCATTGGCTATTTCTACGTATTCAATTTCTTTTGCAACTTTTTCAACTCTGTCTCTTTCTTTTTTGCAAAACAACCTTACACCACCCTTAATTGAACTGTTGCCAAGCATAACAAATTCACAGTCAAAAGACAACAGGCCGGAACTAATTACGTCTTCCTTTGTAAGTGATTTTGAAAATCCCCCGCCTATAAATATTTTTTTTGGCTTTTTTAGCCCGACTTTGTCAAGTAAAAGCTCTATACCTGCATTTAGAGAAGCCTTGACAAGTTGAAAGTTGCGGACCGAGTTTTGCGTCAAGTATATGCCGTCTGTAAGCATAAAGCCATCTTTCTTTAGGCGGTTGATTAAACTAAATGGTGCTTCTACTTCCCATGCTTCCACCATTCTCCCGTTTTTGTCTATAACACCGTATTTTCTCAATAAGCTTATTGCACTCACGAGGCCCGATCCTGCTATACCAATGGGCTTTTTGTTGTTTAAGGTGTAAACCTCGAAACCGTTTTTTAAACTTACCTTGTATATTGCGCCATCCTGGGCAATGCTACCGTAGTCTATATCTGCACCTTCAAGTGCTGGCCCTGCTGGAATACTGGATGAGTAGTATTTTGAGCCTACCTTTAGTATGAACTCGCAGTTTGTTCCGATATCTACGAATAGAAAGTCTTCATCTTCCGGCAATATGCTCAAAGCTGCTGTTATATCTGAACCGACAAAGGCACTGATTATGGGCGGAACATACAACTCAATGCCATCAAATTCACCTGTAAAGCTCCCTTTAAACGGTGGCATGTATGGGTATTCACCAATTGACTTTGGGTTGAAGCCCAAAAAGAATGAAAGCATTGTCGGATTTGCGCATACTATCATGAGTACAGATTTTTTAAAATGTGAGATTAATTTTTTAATTGTATCTTCTATTATCGAGTGCAATACTTTAAAATAACCTTCGTTCGAATATGCAATTCTGCTTATTACATCACTACCAAAGGCAATTTGGGGATTTAGTATGTTTAATGTTTTTTCTATTTTCCCTTTCTCAATGTAAGCAATGGCAATAGTTGTTGTTCCAATGTCTATAGCAATATGGGGTTTATCATTGTCGCAACACGGCTCTGCCTCGATATTGGCAAAAACAGGCTTTACTTCCTGAATTTTAACAGTTGCGTCTCTTTCTAACCTGTGGAGGCAAGCAAGCCTATAACCCTGATCTACTTTCTCTTTTAAAGCCCTTCTTTCGAGTTCGAAAGCCTTAGGCGGGTTGTCTATAAATCTTACAATGCATTTTTTGCATATACCTTTGCCACCGCAGTAGGCTGTAATGAAGATACCGTTTTTGTGCAGGACTTTTAAGAGGTTCTCCCTTTTTTCAAATTGAAGTTCGCTGGTTTTATCGCCGTGCTTTACCATTAATTTCATGCCTAAAATTTACAAAAAACGTTTAAATCAATCAAAGGTTTTGTTAAAATTGTTTTGTGAACAATAAGCATGATTTACCAAACGTTTTTCAACTATGGTACGGGTTTGATGATAACGTTCATGAAATCTATAATTCTTTCATAAATCACAATAAAAAAATCTTTGAGAGAATTCCTGGATACAGGCTTATCACAACGTCTGAAATAAACGATTTTTTAAGTAAACACAATTATGACCTCTCAAAATTCAAAAAATTTAACTTAAGATTTCAGTCGGATATAATTCGCTTCTTGATTCTTTACCATTACGGCGGCTTGTATCTCGATTTGGACATAAAGGTAAAAAATAATTTTATCGATTTGCTAAAGATTTTAGTCAGCCAATATGGCAACTGCGATGCCATGCCAGAAAACTGGCGTATATACTTTCTCTGGTTTCAGAAAGGCTCTAAAAATTTGAAAACGATCATCGACTTCTATATGAACCTGAAGTTCTTAGACTACGATTACAACATATTTCAGCTCGGTGGTTTGTCAAACTTGGTTGATGTAAAGCTAATCCCCTTATCTACACTTGATTTGTACCTAAAGCATTTCGTCATGTCTGGTTGATTTTACATACTTTCAATTCTATCCCAATCCATAAAGAATGTTATCATAACAAGGATTTCTCAAATTACAATACGCTTGATTTTTTATAAATTTGGTGTATAGAAAGCGCAGATATTCCATTAGAGTTGGGAGGTTGTCAGGATCGATATGAAGGGCAAAAAGGGCTCAAAGCCCAAAGCGAAGCCCAATAGTCTTGGGCCTGTTTCGGATTTGGAAAGCTATGTTAGATCTGACTGGTGGAAGGATCTGTTTAATCCCCTCTATCTGAAGAGCGATGGAGATGTCGTAGAGAATCCAGAGATTACAAAAAGAGAAGTTGACTTAGTTGTTGAAGCCTTGGGAATTAAGCCGGAAGACAGGATTTTAGACCTTTGCTGTGGACAGGGTAGACACAGCATAGAGCTTGTAAGTAGAGGATTTGTGAATATTGAGGGGCTTAACAGGTCGAGATATTTGATTCAAAAGGCTCGAAAAGAGAGCGAGAAAAGAGCTTTGGGGGTAAAGTTTAGAGAGGGTGATGCAAGGAAGTTGCCCTATAAGACGGGAGACATACCCACAATCTTGTGTCT
>JALVTR010000096.1 GCA_027035885.1 Desulfurellales bacterium | reverse complement strand
CCGCTTTTTCATCCTTTTGCACATAATTCCCTATTTTACCAAAAAGTCCGATTATACCCACAAGCGCGTTCTTAATCTCATGAGCTATAATCGTTGTAGCCTTTCCTAACTGATAAATCCTATCATGATCATTAGATTTAGCCACTTCATAAGACAGCAAAAGCTGCTCCAAATTTTCCGAATACTTACTAAGTTTTAATTTATCTAAAGCACATCCAAAAGCTTCAACATAGGATTCAATTTCCTTGGCATCACATGAAGGATAAAGAAGCATAAACCCCATTATTTCTCGCCTTGATTTAAAAGGCATAAGTAATACGGGGCCATTAAAGCCAAAATCATCAAACATTTTTTTTAACTTAGAAAACGGCAAATCTTCCTTCTTTACCCTTTTAATGCTCCCGTCTATATAAATACTAACAAAAGACCTAATCACATCATTGCAAGATGAGCCAAATGACCTAACTTTCATATTAAAATCAGAGTCAAATAAGGATTTTATATCGTAATCTTCAAAACGACTTTGAGTAATGCTATAGAAATCGCCTTTATCCAACCCAATTTTTATGTCATAACACTTTTTTCTTCTACTATACTTAAAGAAAACAAGCTTATCAATACCACATTTATAAAGGAAAAAAGGCAACGCCCTGAGATATAAACTCAAAAGGTCATTTTGATGGTTAACTATACTTAAAAATCTATCTAAACCAAGTTCACTCTTGTTCATATATTTGAGTACCCACACCGCTTTGTGTAAAAACTTCTTCAAGCAATGAATGTTTCTTTGTTCCGTTTATTATGTGAACCTTCTTTACGCCTTTATCAATAGCCTCCTTTGATGATAATATCTTAGGTATCATACCGCCAGTTATTGTATCGTTGTTAATAAGGTCATTGATATCACCAGCCTTAATAGAAGAAACAAGCTTTCCATTTTTATCTTTTACCCCATCAATATCGGTTAAAAAAATCAGCTTTTCTGCCTTTAAACTCACGGCGATAGCAGAAGCCACGCTATCTGCATTTATGTTATATCTTTTACCGCTCTCGTCAACTCCGATTGGCGCAACCACAGGAATATATCCATCTTCAGATAGATGAAACAGTATATCAGGATTAACCTCATCTACATCCCCAACCAAGCCCAAGTCGACATCTTTCATAAGCTTTTTTTTAGCTTTTATAATGTGCGCATCGACGCCACTTATCCCAACAGCTTTCCCTCCATTTTTATTTATCTGCAACACAATCTCTTTATTTACTTTTCCCGCTAAAACCATAACAACAACTTCCATTGTATCTTCATCTGTAATTCTTAAACCCTGATAAAATTTGCTCTCCATACCTAATTTACCCAAAGTGCCTCCAATTTCTGGACCGCCTCCATGAACAATAATCGGGTTAATACCAACATATTTTAGCAAGGACACATCTTTAGAAAAACTTTCTCTCAATTCTGCATCAAGCATTGCGCTTCCACCGTATTTAATGACCATAACTTTGGAATAAAACTTCTTTATATAAGGTAAAACTTCAACAAGGCAATCACCCTTATCGAACATATCCCACGCTCCTTATTTTTGGAGTTTAACAAATTAATCAATAAAAATCAAAAATAGATTTGACGTTAAAAAAAAACTTTTGTATTCTCAGCAATGAGTTTGTTACTTAATGATGAGGTAGTAATGAACAAGAAATTTCTCTTTGGCAGTGCAGTTAGACAAAGCTTAATATATATGCTTCTAATGGGATTAATAATAGGCATTGTATTCGTTCCCCTATCTCAAAAATTTTTAGGGCTGCCAACAGAAAAGGTATACACACTGAAGTTTTTCATAATCACCATAGCATCTGGTTTGATTGTCGGCAGTGCTTCTTATTTTATTTTAAAAATTACCATACTGGCAAGACTAAAAGATTTCTTAAAAAATATAGAATTTATCAGCAAAAACATACTTGATTATCAAACAGGTCAAATCTCATCCATGCAAAAGTGTAAAAACTATTACGTAAAGGTAAATTCAAACGACATAGTTGGATTCTTGGCTATAAAATACAACTCACTCATTAGAGTCATAAGATCTGAATTCTATCAATATGATATAGTTAAAGAGTATTCAAAAATAATAAGCGAAACCCTTCAAATAGAAGAGTTAAATAAAAGTACTGTCAATTTTTTGTGTAAAAATCTGGACTTGTTTGGTATACAAATATACAAAACAACTACAAACGGAAAAATAGCACTATCCAAAGCAAAAGGTGTTCACACTGATTTAATAGATGAGATGGAAAAATCGTTGCTGGACATTTTAGATGAAAATAAAATAAGGGAAACAAATGGTAAACAAATTGTAGAATATGGAATAGCAAAAATAAAGCCTAATTATGTTTATCTCTTTCCTCTAAAACACCTCAACAAAGAGTGGATATTCGTTACCTACTCTAACTATTATATGACAAAGGAGAGAAAAAACCTAATGATTAGGGTGTTAAATGAGTATAAAATTGCCTATGAAAGTTCCGAGAGATATGAGAGAATGCAAAATATGGCATCTGTAGATGAACTCACAGGCCTGTACAACAGAAGGTTTGGTATGAAAAGATTAAACGAAGAGTACAAACGAGCTCTAAGAATAGAAAAATGCATGTGTCTTATTATGTTTGACATAGATCACTTTAAAAACATAAATGATACATACGGCCATCAGACAGGTGATTATATATTATCAACAATTGGTAAAATTCTATTGGATAGTTTTAGATCGGAAGATGTTGTGATGCGTTATGGTGGAGAAGAATTCCTGTGTGTACTTTGTAACTCCGAATCGGAAGGGGCCAAGAAACGTGCAGAGGAAATTAGGAAAAAGGTTGAAGATTTTGATTTTATCTACAGAGATCTAAAGATAAAGGTTACTATATCTGGAGGTATATCTGTCTTTAATATAGATAATAATGAAGAGAAAAAAACACCTGAAAGGTTGATTAGAGAAGCAGACGAAGCATTATATATAGCAAAAAGAACAGGAAGGAACAAGGTTATAAACTATGCTCCACTCTGATATTTTTTATCTTTTTCTTATTGTTGCTTTGGGCTACATCATTGGGAATATAAAAATAAAGGGTTTTTCCTTAGATATATCCGCAATTCTTATTGTTGCCTTACTGGCTGGCCATTTTGGCATAACAATTCCTTCAACATTTAAATTTTTTGGTTTAGCTATCTTCATATATGCCGTAGGCCTGCAATCCGGGCCGGGATTTTTTGAATTTATCAAAGAAAAAGGTGTAAAATTTAACTTATTGGCTCTGTTTCTATTAACTCTAATATTTATCTTAACTTTGGGTTTAGGATTTTATCTTAGATTACCAGAAGGTATAACAGAAGGTACATTTGTTGGTACCATATCTTCTGCACCTGCCCTTGCTGCTGCTTTAGAGTTAAAAAACTCACCCGAAATCTCAATAGCATTTGGAGTAGTTTATCCATTAGCAATAATAGCAACTATATATTTTATTAGGTATTTACCGTTTATCTTTAGAGTAGACTTAAAAAAGGAAGTGCAAGATTACGAGGAAAAGCAAAAAGCGTTACATCCGGATATAATCACAAAAAATTTCAAGATAACAAACGAAAATTTTAAAAATCAGACGATTTATAAATCCAAAATAGAGAAAATGACTTCCACTATTATAGAACGGGTTGAATCAAACCATCCGATAGACCCATCTGTAGATGATGCTATACTCCACTATGGAGATATTGTCAGGGTATCAGGAACTGCCAAACAATTAGAAAACCTACAAATAATTTTAGGAGAAGAACTCACGGATACTTATACCTTCCATGACAGTATGAAATCTTATAGATTGCTCGTAACGTCTAAAAATATTGTTGGCAAAAAGGTTGGAGAGATAAAAGAACTTAAATCGTTACATGCTACAATCACAAAGATTAGACGCTCCGGCATCGATATACCACCATACGATACATTATCTTTAATGTTAGGAGATAAACTATATATAGTGGCCCCAGAAAAATACAAAAAGAAGTTGATAAAACTCATAGGAAATGACCTTTTAAAATATCCAGCAGCAGATTTTTTACCGATAGCACTGGGTATAGTCATTGGTATCTTTGTTGGGAACATACCGTTCAGCGTTCCATATGTAGGTACTGTAAAATTCAGTTTTGTTGGAGGTATTTTAATAACCGCCTTGATTCTTGGAAGATTAGGCAGAACGGGCCCAATAGTATGGCAGTTATCCCCTCATTCAAATACATTAATGAAAGTCATGGGACAGCTAATTTTCATGGCAACAATAGGCACAAATTCAGGCAAATTTCTATTTGAAGCTATAAAAAATCACGGCTGGATTTCTATTGCATTAGCACTGGGATCAATAATTATTTCCCTTTACATAACCACGTTGCTTGCAAGAAAATTTATGAAAATAAACATTATAGACATAATGGGAGTATTGGCCGGCGCTATGACTTCAACACCCACACTAACAGCAATAAATGAAGCCACGAATTCAGACTACCCATCCATAGGGTATGCCACAGTATATCCATTTGCAATGGTTTTATCCATAATCTTAGCAGAAATAGGCATTAAAGTTTTTTCAATTCTTTAGCCTTAGAGAATTAACAATCGCTAAAGCAGAAAGAAGGCTACTTGCCACAAATAGAGTAGGAAAAGAAAAAGTATCGGCAATCAAACCACCAATAGTGGGCAAAAAGTATGATAAAGCATTAAAAGTACCCCTTATACTCACATATGTAGGCCTATAACTTTCTGGAGCTATCTTTAAAAGATAATTTGTATAGCCTATAAACGTGCCGTGTAGATATGCCCCCATGATAAAGAAAACAACAACGAAAAATATTGGCTGTTCTATAAATAGAGCCACAAAAGGAACAAGAAACGACAAAACGTTCGTTGTTACAATTATAAATTTAGCGCCGTTTCTATCCGCATAATATCCCCAGAATAGGTTAGAAACAATGCTGCCGATCATCTGAGCAGATATAAAAAAGCCTATCTCTGATGTAGGCATACCAAGTACACGCGTGGCATAAACAGAGAAAAATGGCAAACACATAAAGATAGAATGACTTAAAAACTCAGAAAACACAAGCTTTCTTAAAAGTCTATCACGCCTCAAGAGACTAAAAGCTCCACTTAAAAACTCTCCAAAACTCCTATTTACCTTTTGCTTTTCAACACCTTCATCCATCAAACCTAAGCTCAAAGAGGTTAAACCAAACCCAATGGTCGTAAAAACAAAGAGAATTGAATAGCCTATGGGATAAGAATATTTAGAAAGTACTATCTTTACAAGATAACCACTTCCAACAGCCATTAGACCACCAAAAAATTGACGAGTTGCCCAAAACCTGCCAAGCAAATTAGATGGTATGTTGTAAGATATTATGTCATAGAAAGGAATTGCAGCTATACCTCCAGCAAAGGAGAAAAAGCTTATAAACAAAATAAAGCTTGCAAGTTCAAGTAAAGGGTGATTTGGCAAAAAAATAAAAGACGTGGCTGCTATCATGAACCAGCTTAAAAACCTAACCCAAAGAGCAAACACAAGGAACGGTTTTTTCTTTTTTCCTTGTAAATAAAAAGCTGAAAATAATTGAAAGAATACTGAACCACCACGAGATATAGCTGCTACAAGGCCTACTATTGAGTCGCTGCTTATTAAATACCTTAAAAAGGTTGGCAAAACCGTGGTGTAGTCGGCGAAGCCGTTTGACATAAAATAAAAAACACCGTGCGCTACCCCAAGTAGGTAGTTTTTTCTTTGCTTATTCATCTTTGGCGAGTGGATGCGTGTTGTCATATGTCTCTGCAAGTTGCTTTAGATTTACATGTGTATAAATCTGTGTAGCCTTAATGGAAGAATGGCCTAAAAATTTCTGCAAAAGCCTTATATCCATTCCACTGTTCAGCAAGTGTGTAGCTTTAGTATGTCTCAACGTATGAGGAGATATGTCTTTAAAAATGCTCTTAACTGAATATATTTTAACCAACTTCCTTAGATACCTGTCAGACAGTCTCTTACCGTATTTGTTCAAAAAGATGGGCCCGCTATTTCTTGCTCCAATATAGTCAACCAAAAATCTCTTGGCTCTCTCTGAGAATGGCACATAAACAATGCTGCCGCCTTTTCTTTTTACCTTAACTCTCAAATTTTTAAAATCAACATCTTCAACATCTAATCCTAAAAGCTCACTTGCCCTTAAAGAGCTTGAATACAAAAGTTCCAAAATCGCTCTATCTCTTTTATCCTTAACAGACTCAAGCAGAGCAATAGTTTCATCCACATCTAAAAATTTTGGTAATTTTTTGCTGTTTTTCGGTTTATCAATCAACTTTGCATAATTTTTATCTATCAAGCCATTCTCTTTTAAATATTCAAAGAACACGCTTAAAGATGCCAATTTTCTTATGATTGATGCAGGCTTCAAACCCTTGTTAAACAAAACTTGCATAAACTTTTGCACGTCTTCTAAACCAAAGCCATTTGCGAGCTTCAAAAACTCATCAACATCCTTTAAGTATGCCCTTTTTGTATTTTGAGATGTGTATTTAGCATTTATATATTGTTCAAAACCCTTCAATATTTTATTTGCAGTAGACATCAATAATCTTGCCAATTACACTGGTTGTAGACCTATTATCTAAAAAATCTATAAATTTTACCGTCCCAGTGTAGCTTTTAACAAACTCTCCTCCAACAACGCCTTTATCCTTCCAATCGGCTCCTTTAATTAGAACATGCGGCTTAATGGTTTTTATAAGCTCAAGCGGCGTATCCTCCTCAAAAATAACAACCCAATCAACACTTTCCAAAGCAGACAACACTAAAGCTCTATCATGCTCATTGTTAATAGGCCTTTTTTCACCCTTTATTCTCCTAACCGATTCATCAGAATTCAAGCCTACAATTAATATATCGACCATATTTTTAGCTTTTTCTAAATATGTAACGTGTCCTGCATGGATAATATCAAAACATCCATTTGTAAAGCCTATAACCTTCCTATCAAACCTATATTTTTCAGCTATAACCTTTATCTTCTCAAAATCCACTATTTTATCTTGCAAATTCATCTTCAACCATCTCGCAAATGACATGGATTATAAAACCGTGAACCTCTTGAATGCGCGGTGTAGAATTAGACGATACAA
>JALVTR010000095.1 GCA_027035885.1 Desulfurellales bacterium | reverse complement strand
CTTCAATTGTGTAAAAATCAAATCATACATGTGTTTTTCCTCCTTTGAAGGGTTAGTTGTCAAAGAGGGGTTATAACACATAACCCCTCTCCCTTCAAAGGGTGACACAAGTAATTTTACACTGCCGCGGCAACTCATTTAAATGTTTTGAAGTTTAGAAGAATTATGGTAGAATAAAAATAGGTTTGTTGTCATATAAGGAGGCATGTATGGGTATAGGTATTTTGTGTTCTGGCGGTGATTCAGCTGGAATGAACCCAGCCATTAGGTATTTCGTAGATAAATGTATTTCAAAAGGGGAAGAACCATTTTTTGTGTATAGTGGATTCACAGGAATGATTGATGGAAAAATAAAAAAGGCAACACATAAAGATGTTTCGGGTATACTTTATAAAGGTGGAACGATAATTAAATCCTCACGCTCAGAAAGGTTTCTTGAAAAGAAATACAGAGAACAAGCGTACGAACAATTAAAGAAACACGGCATAGAGAAATTGGTTGTTTTGGGAGGAAACGGTTCCTTTAAAGGCCTAAAGGTCCTTCATGAGGAGTTCGATATAAAATTTGTTGGAATACCAGCAACGATTGACAACGACATATACGCAACTGAATACTGTTTGGGTGTAGATACTGCCTTAAACGTCATAAGGATGTCTTTGGATTACATCAGAGACACGGCTTCATCGTTTAGAAGGGCATTTGTAATTGAAATCATGGGAAGGGAATGTGGATATTTAGCTTTAGTCTCTGCTTTGACCAGCGGTGCTGAGGTGTGTGTGATACCAGAATTGGGCTATAACTTAAACAACTTGAGGGTAAGGTTAGAAAAGGAGATCGAGGAAGGTAGGGATTACGTACTTGCAATCGTTGCGGAAGGCACAGAAGCAACTAATGAGGTAGCAGAATGGCTGAGAAATGACTTACACATGGACACACGTATAACGGTTTTGGGCCATATTCAAAGGGGAGGTAACCCAACGGTCTATGATAGGCTCATGGGCTATGAGCTCATAGAGCACGGCCTTGAAGCCTTACTCAGTGGGAAAATCGAAGAGGGCATTGTGGCATTCAGAAAAGGTGAGTTTTTCATAGAATCGATAGACTATGTAGCCTCACATAAATACAAAATTAAGGATGAATTGTTAAAATTGGCCGGTAAATTAACCGGTGTTTATGTATAAAAAAGGAGTAAAATTATGGTGGAAAAAGATCTTGACAGCATGGGCATAATAAACTTAAGAAGCATCAAAAGAAATCTAAATTCCCCAATGCTTTATGAGGAAATCATAAAAAACAAAGAGGGTCTAATAGCACATTTAGGGGCAATGATTGTAAAAAGCGGTAAGTACACGGGGAGATCCCCAGAAAACAGGTTTATCGTTTATCAAAATCCATCTTCAAAGAATATTTGGTGGTCAAAGGAAAACAAACCTTTCGACAAAGACAAATACGAAACACTTTATAATAGAATTATTGCCTATTTACAAAGAAAGAACTTGTACGTGATGGATGGTTATGCCGGTGCACACCTAAACTACAGAATTCCTGTAAGAGTCATATCAAGGTGGGCATGGCATTCGCTCTTTGCAAGGAACATGTTTATACGAGAGTTAGACAAAGAAAAATTAAAAGCGTTTAAACCAGAAATTAACCTTATCGTAATACCTGAGTTTCATGCATCACCAAATATAGATGGAACAAGCTCTGAAGCTTTTGTTATCCTAAACATAGACAGAAAAGAGATTATCATTGGAGGCACAGGTTATGCTGGCGAAATAAAAAAGGCTGTGTTCAGCACGGTCAATTATTTCTTGCCTCTAAAGGGTATTATGACAATGCATTCAAGCTCCAATATGGGTAAAAACGGCGACGTGGCCGTATTCTTCGGATTATCAGGAACTGGTAAAACAACATTATCAAGCGATCCGAACAGATTTCTAATTGGAGATGACGAAATAGCGTGGTGTGATGATGGTGTTTTCAACATAGAAGGCGGCTGTTATGCTAAAGTAATCAGGCTTTCAAAGGATGATGAGCCTCTGATATACGAGGCAACGAGAAAATTCGGGACAATCTTAGAAAATGTTGTGATAAATGAGGAAACACGTAGGGTAGATTTAAACGACAACTCCATAACCGAGAACACACGTGCATCTTACCCGATAACACATATTCCAAACATCGTGGAAGGTTCATGTGCTAGCCATCCAAATAACATAATCATGTTAACATATGATGCATTTGGGGTTTTACCACCTGTATCGTATTTAACAAAGGAACAGGCCATGTTCCATTTCTTGAGCGGATATACAGCAAAGGTTGCCGGCACAGAGGAAGGTGTAAAGGAGCCAAAAGCCACATTTTCAGCATGTTTTGGCGCACCATTTATGACACTAAAGCCATCGGTTTACGCAAAACTTTTAGGAGAAAAGATAGAAAAACATGGGACAAAGTGCTGGCTCGTGAACACGGGCTATATCAAGGGTGGTTATGGAAAGGGTGAAAGGATAAGTATAAAGTACACAAGGGCAATTATCGATGCTATCTTGAACGATAGGCTAGCACGAATAGAGAAGGATACTCTACCTTATTTCAACATACAGTTTCCAAAGCACTGCCCAAATGTGCCAAGTGAGGTACTTACACCTTACAAAATGTGGAAGAACAGGGATGAATATGACAAACAATTGAAGAGATTGGCAAAAGAGTTCATAGAGAATTTCAAGGAGTTTGAGTCATTTTGCAGCGAGGATATAGAACAGGCAAAACCGAGATTATGAAACTGGCTTAAGATATAAAACAGAAAGTGGAGGTAAAGCCAAGCGGATTGAGTATTTGCGGTTGTGTAAGGGCTTTTTGTAGGTTTCGATAATATTGTTTTCTATAACCCAAGCGCCGAAGTTTGGGTCTTGTGAGTTGAAGATTTGTGTGTATGTGCTGTTTTTGTCAATGCCAAATTCAAAGTTCTTATACGTAAAATCGGCAAAGTTGCACACAACGATTATTTCATTTTCGCCATTTTTCCTTTTAAAGATAACGATGTTTTGCTCTGCATGGTCGTAAAGCAGCTCAAAACCCGAATTATCGCAATCCAGCCACAAAGCCCTTTCACTTTTATAGATTGAATTCAAAGTTTTTAGAAGCTCTTGAAGTCCCCTGTTCAACGGATTTTCGAGTACCTGCCAGTCAATCTCCGATGCAAAGTTCCACTCACCGTACTGAGCAATCTCATCGCCCATAAACAACAGTTTCTTGCCCGGATGTGAAAACATAAAACCAAACAAAGCCCTCAAATTGGCAAATTTTTTCTCTATATCGCCGGGCATCTTGTTGATAAGTGAGCCCTTTATGTGAACAACCTCATCGTGACTCAATGGTAAAACGTAGTTTTCACTAAAGGCATAAGCAAAACTGAACATTATTTGGTGGTGATGGTACTTTCGAAAAACTGGATCGACCTTGAAGTATTCCAAGGTATCGTGCATCCAACCCATATTCCACTTATAACCAAAACCCAAACCATCCTTATCGACTGGCCAGGTCACCTTTGGAAAGGCGGTTGATTCTTCGGCTATCACCGTTATTCCGTCAAAGTCCCTATAACAGTTTTCGTTGAGCTTTTTTAAAAAATCTATAGCTTCCAAATTCTCCCTGCCGCCGAACTTGTTGGGAATCCATTCCTTTCTTGCATAATCCCTATAGATCATTGAAGCAACGGCATCCACACGCAATCCATCTATATGGTATAGATCAAACCAAAAATGAGCAGAGGATAATAAAAAGCTCCTAACTCCACCTTTTGAATAGTCAAATATGGAACTCTTCCATTCAGGGTGGTAACCAAGTCTTGAATCCTCGTACTCGTACAAAGCTGTGCCATCAAAGGAGATTAAACCATGACCATCAACCGCAAAATGGCTTGGCGCCCAATCCATAATAATGCCAAAACCGTTTTTGTGCATAATGTTCACAAATTCCATAAAATCGCTTGGCTTACCAAATCTAGCCGTAGGTGAAAAATAACCCGTTGATTGGTAACCCCAAGAACCGTCATAAGGGTATTCTGTAATAGGCAAAAGTTCAATATGCGTGAAGTCCATTTTTTTCATGTACTCAACCAAATCGCATGCAAGTTCCGTATAACTCAAATAATTACCGTCAGATTTGCGCTTCCAAGAACCCAGATGCACCTCGTATATGCTCATAGGCTTGTCGAAGTTTTGAGTTCTCTTTTTAAGCCACTCTTTATCTTCCCACTTAAAAGCGCTTAAATCATAAATCACACTTGCGGATTTTGGGGGTTTCTCATTAAAGAAAGCAAACGGATCGGCTTTTAGGTTGCACGTACCAAAAGGTGTTTCAATATAGAATTTGTATGTTTGATAAATTTTAGCATCTTCAACAAAGCCTGACCAAATCCCACTATTTTCATCCTTTTTCAAAGGATGGGTATCTTTATTATACCAGTTAAAGTCACCAACGACACTTACGTAAGGTGAATGCGGCGCCCAAACAGCAAAGTAAACACCTATTTTGCCGTATTTTTCAACGATGTGAGCACCCAATTTTTTATAAAGTGTAGTATGGCTGCCTTCTTTGAACAGGTAAGTGTCATAATCGGTGAAAACTAAATCACCTAAATGCACATTCATAAACCTTTTCGTACTGCTTGGCACTTTCGTTCCAGTTAAATGTCTTGCTCATAGCCCTTTTAATCATGACCTCAATGGCTTCCTTATCGTAAAGCCACGTCTCTAAAGCCCATTTCACGGTATTAAACAGAGCCTCGGGTGTTGCATCGTAGAACTTAAAACCCCAACCACTTTTCGTGTAGGGGTCAAAATTCTCAACCGTATCATCCAAGCCGCCAACAGCCCTCACAATGGGTAAAGTACCGTATCTAAGCGAGTAAATCTGATTCAAGCCACACGGCTCAAACAAACTCGGCATGAGAAATAGATCACTCCCAGCCTCAATTTTATGGGCAAGCTCATCGTTGTAGCCTATAAATACTTTTAAATTCTGATGCGTTGAGTTTACTTTAGAAAAGAGCTCCTCCGTCCACTTTTCACCGCTACCCAAAAAGACCATCTGTAAAGGCAAGTCAAGAAGCCTGTATATAACAGTTGCAATGAGTTCTGTGCCCTTTTGTTTTACAAACCTTCCGATAAAACCAATTATCGGTATGTCGTCCCTAATTTCTAAACCAAATACGCCCTGTAAATTCCCTTTGCATTCTTTTTTCCCGCTCAAATCATCCAGATCGTAGTTCTTTGCAATGTATTTATCGATCTTTGGATTCCAAACCTCATAGTCAACACCGTTTAAAATGCCATAAAGTTTATAAGCATACGCTCTTATATGCTCGTGCAATCCAAATCCAAACTCCAGTGTTTGTATCTCTTTTGCGTACTTTGGGCTCACAGTGGTGACAGCATCTGCAAACTTTATGCCGCCTTTAAGCAGGTTTACACACCCCAAAGCCTCAAACTCAAAGGAATTAAAATGTTCCCAACCAATACCCAAAAGCTCCATTAAGGATTTATCAAACATGCCCTGATGCTGAAGGTTGTGTATCGTCAAAACGCAACGTGTATCTTTAAAATCGTCTCTAAACCGCGTTTTAATCAGCGCGCACTGGGATGCAGTGTGCCAGTCGTTGGCATGGATTATATCTGGATTAAAATTAATTATCTTTGTAAGCATGAGAGAAGCAATGGAAAAGAAGGTAAAACGCTTGCCATTATCAACATAACCTTTGCCATTTTCATCTGTATAAATGCTTTTCCTTCCAAAAAAGAGTTCGTAATCGATAAAGTAAATCTCAACATCAGAATTTGGCAGGTGGGATTTAAAAACGCCAGCATAATAATCTTTGCCACCTATGTTTGCAATCAAAACACCCGGCACATGCTCGAGTGTGGATCTGTCTATTATGTAGTAGCGAGGAATAACGACCTTGACGTTGTGTCCCAATTTAGCCAGCGACTTAGAAAGAGCATAGACCACATCTGCAAGTCCACCAACCTTTGCAAAGGGATAACACTCACTTGCCGTAAACAGTATGTTCATGCCATCTCCTTAAGCAAAATCTCTGCACCCTTTAAAGATGCATCCTCAAGTTCACTTTTCAAAATCTTACACCTGCTAAAGGATGGTACTACACTATCTATATGCCTTTTTACATGCTCCACAACAAACTCGTTATTCTTAACAACACCGCCACCCAAAACAAGTATTTGAGGATTGAAAATAGTAACAAGCAGCTCAGCAGCATATGTTATAGCCTCTAAATAAGCATCTCTCATCTTCTGGCAGGTCTTTTCAAGCTTGTTTGAGCATCCTGAGTATTTGGCCCACTTTTCAATTCCGCTGCCACTTGCATAAAGCTCTAAACAGTTATCCTTGCCACATCCACATACAAAAGGCGCTTTCTTGTAAGGCACATGTCCGATTTCACAGGCAAGGTTCTTAAAGCCTCTAACGATTTTTCCGTTTTCTATAGCCCCACAGCCTAAACCCGTACCAGAATACAGGGCTACCAAATGTTTACAAGAAAAGTAGCGGGATTCGGCCAAAGCTGCAGCATTTAGGTCATTTTCCAACACATATGGCACATCCAAGCTTATCTTTTTCACATTTATATTCGGCGATGAGAGTATTTTGTTATCACAAACCTGGCCGGCAAATGCTATTGCCACTTTGCTTGGGGAGTACATACTCACAAGCTCTTTTAAAAACTGATTTATATTCACATTTTTTGTTTTGACGCTGCCATATTTATTGTTGGTGCCATATTTCTTGTTAGATTTATACCTAATGTAAGTCCCACCCATATCAATAGCAAGCATTGAGCTCTCTTTTCAAAAGGTTGTGTGCATCTTCAGGCGCAACAGGGTTTATCTGCATCCTGCTTGAAAACTCAAACCCCGCATAGCCGTATATACGCGGCGTAAGCCTTATGAAGAACCTAAAAAACTCAGGAATCTTTAAGAAAAAGTCCAAACACTGGAAATTCTCATTGATAGGTGGAATGTAAAAGATTAGATTGAACTGCATATCTCTAACGATGTTAAAATAAGCCTTATAAACACACCTAATAACAGCCGCAAGCTCTTTCAGTTCCTCCTCATAATGCGTTTCCAATGAATACCTATTAGAAGAAATAATGAGCTCAAAGGGAAACGCCGAGGCATAGGGCGTAAATACACGGAAGTTTTTGGTCTCTATCAACGGTTT
>JALVTR010000094.1 GCA_027035885.1 Desulfurellales bacterium | reverse complement strand
GTATACATACCATTCAGCAAACTAATTCACTTTATCGGCATATTCTTCAGTCCTACTCTCAATATGGTTGATAATCCGAGGGAGAAGAGGTACTTTAGTGAAAGGGCAGATAGGTATACCATTTAAGTAACAGTGACAAAAATGTTTAAAAATTAAATTGTAAGGAGGATTTGCCAATGAAAAAAGGACTTATATCTCTGGTAGCAGCTGCATCTTTAATATGTTCAACCACTTTAATATCAACACCCTCCTTTGCGGGTACTGTACAAGCAAAAGGCAATACAGAAGTAACACTGTATGGTTTTGTAAGAAGCATGTTCTCCTGGAATACACAAATGTCAAATGATCCAGATCATAGTAACATGCCAATCCCGGATCATTATACCTATGATTACAATAAAACAAAAGCACAGGCAAATGCACTTTGGAGCAGATTAGGCTTAAAATTCAAAAACAAGGATGCAAACCTATCGGGAAGAATAGAAGGCGATTTCGCTCATAGTTCCGATTTTAGGCTAAGATTAGCATATATAAAACATGATTTCTGCAACTTCTATGTAATAGTGGGGCAAGACTGGGTTATTGAAGAAATGCATGCATCCATAGACCCAACAGCCCACCATGTAGCAGGATTCGATGAAGCTCTTAAAAGGCAGCCTCAGGTTCAGGTTGGGTCCAAAATCGATTTGGGAAGCGCAGACATTGATATTGCATTAGCCTTTGAATATGGAGCCAAAAAAGCTGTTGGTAAAGAAGTAAACAGGGTTGTTATCCCCTACCCTGTTGCAAGAGCAGTACTGCATTTTAACACCGGTTTTGGGTCACCAGCACAGATTTACGCCTGGGGAAGTTTAATACCTGTACATATAACAACCGGTAGCTTAAATGATAAATCGAAAACCTCATATGCGTTTGGCACAGGAATCAAACTTCCTGTTTCCATTCTAACATTCGGATTCAACTATAAATATGAATATGGAGCCGTAGGTTATGCAGGATTAACAAATTTCTCACCCAAAAGCTGGTACGACAGTAACGGAGCCAAAGCGACAAAAACCAATGCATTTAATATAAATTTAATCGTGAAACCTGTATCAAATATAGCAATAGGTGCAGAATATGACAGCGTTGAATTCAAAAACAACGACGTTTTTGCAAATGGTGATAAACCAAAGGTGGATACATATTTAGGAATAATAAAGGTCAAAACCACAAAGTACACAACTCTCGCATTTGAATACAGACATATAAGGGCTAAAAAATTCGATGCCATCCCAGACATCAACGTTAACGACAACGATTTCTCTGGTAACCAGATATTTGTGCTGTGTAAATATGTCTTTTAGAAATCAACCAATGGCTAATGGAGTAGCCATGGAGGTAAAAAATGTTTGAGGGAAAGTATCATGTCCCAAAACTAACCGGTAACATAAAACCACCCAAAAGGATACATCCTGGCATAGCAGCCACAGAGTTCACATACCAGGCAAGAGAAGAGGATATGGAAGCCTTGGGGTTTCCCCCCAAGCTCCAGAAGGGCTGGCAGGAAAAAGCGATCGGAGTCTTCAAACAGCTTTTGGACAACAACAAGGCACTGAAGGACTACATGGAGATATGCGTGAGGTGCGGAGCGTGTGTTGACAAGTTCCAGTTCTTCTTG
>JALVTR010000093.1 GCA_027035885.1 Desulfurellales bacterium | reverse complement strand
ATTTTATTGGTTTAAAAACAACGTTTATGTTGAACGTATTTGTTGAAGTTTTTTCTATATCACCACTTTTGCTTAAGTAGTAGCTTGCTGGCTCAAAGTCGGTTAAGCCTGAATAACCCGTTGCACCGTCTGTGTGATGAAAGTTAAAACCGAACTTAAATGTGTAAACAGGCACTCTTAACCCTGCACCGAAGGCATAGCTTGTTTCTGATTTATCGACTACATGTTTATTATTTTTATCGCTGATGTATATTGGAATAACTGCTCCCCATGTGTAAACCTCTGCTGGTGCACCAAAACCTGTTTCAAATGTTGTAACAACCCGTGCAGCAGGGTAGGGTATTGTGTATCTATCGACAAACAAACTGATATTTTTTGTGTCCTTCCCTGAACTAACCGCTAACTTGTTTCCAGATTGAAGGGCAAATGCCAAATTAATGTTTGCTTTTTCTAAATCAATGGATGTGCTGAGTCTAACAAGCGGTACTCTTTTCATCTTCTTGTTTTCAAAACCTGCTGGTGCTACAGAAGCAAGACTGATTGATGAGTGCATCTCTTCCAATATATATGCTTGACCAATTCTGATTTTAAAATTGTCCAAGTTATGCTCAACCCATGCCTGCCTCATTCTGAAACTTCCTCTATTTCCATCCGAAGTTTTTCCTTTGAAATCACCCACGATTAAGCCTTTAAGTCCCTCATCTGGGTTTTTAAACCCAAGATAAAGTCTTGTTAGCCATGATTCGGCTTGTGAATTTACTTTATCGTACGTGCTTTTATAGAGCGGAGTGTTGTACTTAGCAATTGAATTTGGGTCAGGCTCTGGCATGTTGGATAAATCCGGCAAGTTTGTTACCTGTTTATCCCATGCAAATTGGGCATAGGTAAAACCGTGGATTGTGACTTGTGTTGAGCCTTTGGTGGTTAGAGTTGAAGCTTTAGCTGCACTTGAGATGTTGATTGCAAAGCATGCCAAAGAAGCACACGCTACAAAGGAAACAAGCTTTCTTTTCATCGGTAAATTCTCCTTTTAAATAATTATTTTTTTAGTAGTTTGTACAAATTTTCAACGATTGCATGATAAACTTTGTTTTTAAACGCTCTTTAAATTTTTCAATCCATCCCATGTATTTCTTGATCATCTTTTGCTGCTTCACAGCTCTGCTTTTCATCAGAGTAGTCAAAAGAGATAGCTCAATAGAGTCATAATCCCATTGTATTTTGAAATTGCTCTTGCAGAACTTAAATCCATATTTCTTATAGAAGCCATTTAGTCTTATGGTTTCTTTGCACAGTGAACTTTTCTCTATCCATAATAGACAAGATGACAAATACTCTTTTTCTTTGTAGTTTGTTTTGAGGAGGGAATGATAATATAAAAACTTAAGCAAATCTACATGTTTTTCATAGAATTTGCCAAAATTAGTTACATTTGTACGGTTCATATCACTTTCCTTGTCTTAACACAGTATGTGTAAATAAGTCTGTTTTATTTTGAACAGTTCCATTTTAATTTCCTTAAATATCTTTCCATTTTTTCTTTCTCCCTATCCTTTTCAAGATTTGATTGCCTTATTTTTTCTATATTTCTTACAATTTTGTTTATATTTCCGGGTATTATTTTTTCTAAAACTTCTCTGGTTCTTCTTGATACAAGTGGTGCTTT
>JALVTR010000092.1 GCA_027035885.1 Desulfurellales bacterium | reverse complement strand
TTCAACAGTTTTATTGCACAAAATTTTCCACACATTGTACATACATCGCTCTCTTGCGGCAGAGAGGATTCTCTTTCCCGCCTCACATATTCAGGGTCTATAGAGAGTTTTATCATACTGTCCCAATCCAAGGCTTTTCTCGCTTTACTCATTTCAAAATCCCATTCAAAAGCACCTGGAATCCCTTTTGCTATATCAGCTGCATGGGCTGCAATGCGAGTTACTATAACACCTTCCCTAACATCTTCAGGCGTTGGCAATCTCACATGTTCAGCCCTCGTCACATAACACAAAAAATCTGCTCCGTATGCAGCCATTAAAGCACCACCTATGGCACTTGTTATATGGTCATAGCCTGGCGCAATATCAGTAACTACTGGTCCCAACACGTAAAAGGGAGCACCTTCACAAAGACTATTTTCTATTTGGGCATTTGTAATTACTTGATTAATAGGAACATGTCCAGGGCCCTCTATCATAGACTGAACACCAGCCTCAAGTGACCTCTTATGTAGTTCACCAAGTAAAATTAACTCATGGATTTGGGCTCTGTCAGTAGCATCAGCTATAGCACCCGGTCTAAAACCATCCCCCAATGAGAGTGTAACATCGTACTCCTTTGCTATCTCCAAAATCCTATCAAAACGCTCAAATAGCGGATTCTCTTTTTCATTGTAAAGCATCCAAACAGAGAGAAATGTCCCTCCTCTTGAAACCAAATCTTCTACCCTACCCTGTTTAATTAATCGTTCAAGTGTCCCCTGAGTAACTCCACAGTGCAAAGTCATATAGTCAATTCCGTCCTTAGCCTGCTTTTCAATTGTCGAAAAGATATCATCCTCAGTCATATATGCTATAGAACCTTTATTTGCCGCAACCTCAACTGCCGTTTGGTAAATAGGCACATTTCCAACAACAATAGGAGACTCTTTTAAAATCTTTCTCCTAATAAAATCTAAATCTCCGCCGGTAGATAAGTCCATGACAGAATCGGCTCCCGCTTCCGAAGCTGCCTTTAGTTTTTTAAGCTCCATCTCAAGTTGCGCAATATCTGAAGAAGTACCTATATTGGCATTAACCTTAGTTTTCAACCCTTTACCTATACCAACCGGTTTAATATCGTGATTTTTGTTTTTTGGAATTATTATCGTACCATTCTTTAAACCTTCCATAATAAACTCAACAGAGCGGTTTTCATCCTTTGCAACTTGCTCTATTTCTCGCGTAACAACCCCAGATTTTGCGGCTTCAATTTGAGTCATAATTTACTCCTCTAACATAAAATTACCAAAATTTTATACTATACAAAACAAAAATTATCAAGACTTTGTTAATTTGTCAGTTATGATATGCAAACTTTATATTATAAGCGCAATAGAAAATACTATGTGTACGGTTCTATAAATTTCTTGAGAGTTTCTATAGCTGATTCTATTTTCTTTAAACCCTCTATTTGGTTCTTTCCAAAAGCCATAAATCTAACATTCATTATCTTATCATCAAACCCTAAAGGCAATGACTTTATATAAACATTATGAGATTTCATAACCTTGTCTATAAAATTTCCTAAAACGCTCTCATCGTTTATATCAAAAGCAACTTCCTTAACAACACTAACCTTGTTTGTTAAGTTTTTCAATATAGGAACCACTTCGTTTTCAAACATAGGTTTCATCTCTTTCGGGACACCAGGTAGACAAAATATATGCTTTCCATTCTTCTCAACATAAACTCCCCACGCAGCTCCTACACTATTCTTAAGTGGCTTGCTGCCTTCAATTAAATAAGCCATCTTTTTTCTCTTCTCATTTAACCCTGGGCTTTCTATTTTTCCCTCATGATAAAGCCTTGTATAGAAACTATCTATAAAATCCAAAGCGTCTCTATCCAGATACACACCCTTATTCAGAGCTTCAGCAACAGACTCTAACGTTATGTCATCAAATGTAGGGCCTAAACCACCTGTAGTAACAATCACATCAACCTTATCCATAACAAAATCTATGAAGCTAATAATATCCTCTTTTTTGTCGTCAACAGATAAGATAAATCGATTATCAAAACCCATACGGTATAAATAAGACGAAATATATGCCGAGTTAGTGTCCGTAATTATGCCCTCAACTATTTCCTTACCTATGGATAAAACTGCCGATTCCATACTCACAAAAATGGCGGAGCCGACGAGACTTGAACTCGCGACCTCTGGCGTGACAGGCCAGCGTTCTAACCAACTGAACTACGGCTCCACAATTGTATCAGTGGTGGGCGCAGCAGGACTTGAACCTACGACCCCCTGCTTGTAAGGCAGGTGCTCTTCCAGCTGAGCTATGCGCCCTATTCTTAAGCTATCACTTGTTGACTTTTTCTTTAAAAATCCTACCGCATTTAAAGCTCGGCAAATTAAAAGCTTCGATTTTCAGCTTTTCACCTGTTCTTGGGTTTCTACCCATTCTTGCGGACCTCTTGCTTACATAAAACGTTCCAAATCCCGCAAAACCAACCTTTTCACCTTCAGCTACAGCTTCCATAATTGTCTCAACCGTTGCATCAACAATCCTTTTTGTCTGCGTCTTGGTAGCACCAACCTTTTCCGCCACCTTTTCTATTAGCTCAGCCTTTGTCATAAAGCTACCTCCACTTTTTAAAATGGCGTCCCCAGCGGGATTTGAACCCACGTTACCGCCGTGAAAGGGCGGTGTCCTTGGCCTACTAGACGATGGGGACGTGTAATTTACAAAATGGTGGGCCGTGCAGGAATCGAACCTGCGGCCAATAGCTTAAAAGGCTACTGCTCTACCGACTGAGCTAACGGCCCACTTCATCTACCCTCATTACAAGGGCGAAATGATAATACACATTCAACACTACCTTGTCAATAGATTTTTTCAATTTAGTAGGACTTTTTCCATGAATTTTTTAACTTCTTTTGCAGAATTACCAAGGACAGAAAGCCTCTTCTCTTTGGTTTCTAACACTTTAATAGCTTCTGGTATGTCAGGATATATACCAATTGACTCAAAAATAGATTCTGGAAACTTAGCAGGATGTGCTGTGGCAAGACACACAATATCTCCATATCCAGTTTGCCATGCAGCATAAACCCCACAAGCAGTATGAGGATCTAAAATGTAACCTGTTCTCTCATAAAATAGCTTTATTGTATCTTTAGTAGATTGTTCAAGAGAATTGAAAGAAACAAAATCCTTACCTACTTTTCTTAAAACTGTCTCATCAAAACTAAGTTTTCCTTCCCTTGAAAATCTAATCATTAAATCCTTCACCATATTTGAATTTCCATCGAATAAGTAATACAAATACCTCTCAAAGTTACTTGCAACTTGTATATCCATAGATGGCGAAATCGTCTTAATGACCTCACCTTTTGAGTAATCACCGTAATTTACAAATCTGTATAATATGTCGTTTGAGTTCGTCGCAAGTATAAGCTTTTTAATGGGCAGACCCATTATTTTTGCCATATAGCCTGCAAATATATCGCCAAAATTGCCCGTAGGGACACTGAAATATAACTCTCCAACTTGAGTTTTAAAATACGCATAAAAATAGTAAACAATCTGAGCTAACACCCTTGCCCAGTTTATTGAGTTTACAGCACCTAAGTGATATCTTTCCTTAAACCCCAGGTCGTTAAAGATAGCCTTAACTATGGCTTGACAGTCGTCAAATGTGCCTTTTATAGCTATGTTATAAACGTTTTTATCCTCAACAGTTGCCATCTGTAACTCTTGAGTCTTGCTGACCTTGCCATATGGATGCAAAATAAAGATATTCACATTCTCTTTACCCTTAAGTCCGTATATGGCTGCGCTACCAGTATCCCCACTTGTGGCACCTAAAACGTTAACGTAAGTGTTTCTATTTTTCAAAACATACTCAAACAGATTACCCAAAAACTGCAAAGCCACATCCTTAAAGGCAAATGTTGGCCCATGAAACAGCTCTAAAATATAAACCCCATCTTTCTTAACAACAGGCGTAATCTCTTCTGTATCAAAGGCCGAGTAGCTTCTATACACTAAATCCTTTAAGTCGTTATATGGTATATCATCAATAAAAAGCTTAAAAATCTCAAAAGCTAAATTTTTATAGTCCAAGTTTTTAAGGCTAGCCAAATCAAGTTTAGGTATTTTTTCTGGAACTATCAATCCACCATCTGTCGCCAATCCCATCAAAAATGCCTCTGTAAAACTCAAGCCTCTGACACCGCCGCGCGTGCTTTTATATTTCATTTTCCCACCTGTTTTATCGCTTGATTTGCGCAGACAAGTATAGGGTCCCAAACAGGGGCAAATGGCGGAGAGTAAGCCAAATCTAAGTTTTGAACATCTTTAATTGTAAATCCAGCATACAAAGCAGCAGCAATAACGTCTATCCTCCAAACGCCTTCGAAATTGCCGACCACCTGTCCACCTAAAAGCTCACCTGTTGATTTTTCGGCAATAAGAGAAATGGTCACTTTACCTTGATGAGGATAACCGTGAGCTGTAATTGGTGCTGAAATTGTGGTTTTAACAGCGTTGTATCCTTCCTTCTGGGCTTCGCTAAAAGATAAACCCGTTTTTGCCACACCCAACTCAAACACTTTAAATATGCTTGTGCCAACAATCCCTCCGAATTGCTCATTCGAACCGGCAATGGTAGCTCCTGCGAGTTTTCCAGCCTTATTGGCATTTGTGCCAAGTGGCATATATACATTTCTATCCAAAATTTTATGATAAATTAAAGCGCAATCTCCACCCGAATATACATTCTCAACGTTGGTTCTAAAATACCTATCAACATCAACGGCGTCATTTTGAGCCAATTTAATTTGAGATCCTTTTAAAAAATCTGTGTTTGGCTTTATACCAGCGGCAACATTTATAAAATCAGCTTTAAAGTCACCCTTGTTTGTCTCTACTGTTAAATCATCCAAAATACCGTCAACATCAACATCACACAAAAGCTCTACGCCATTTTTTTCAAGCTCTTTATAGACACTTTCCCTCAATTCATCCTCAAAATTAAGTAAAATACCGCTTAATTTCTCTAAAATCACAACATCCATACCAAGTTTTTTGAGGTTTTCAGCTAATTCCAAATTAATGAACCCCCCGCCTATTAGAACAACCTTTTCAGGGTTATTTTCATCTACAAAAGATTTTATCTTCCTAGCGTCATCTAAAAACTTAAGCGTAAAAACACCCTGGTTTTCAATACCTTCAATAGGAGGTTTATTGGCCCTTGCACCTGTCGCTATAACAAGATAATCATAGCCTATTTCATACTTTCTGCCACTTGGAAGGCTCTTAACAAAAACCTTTTTATTCTTCTCATCAATACCCACTGCCTCATTCAAAAGCCTAACATCTATACCTCTTTTTTTCTTAAACTCCTCCGCCGTCAAAACAACCAAATCGTTTATGTCTGCTTTATAACCTATGTTGTAAGGCATGCCACATGCGCCATATGAAACATCCTCGCTTTTTTCTAAAACTACAACTTCTGCGGATTTCATTCTTCTCTTTACTTGGCTTGCAGCACTCATTCCAGCCGCGTCACCACCAATAACAACAACCCTAATAGGAGTTTCACTCATAGCCTACTCTCCTTTCGAAACAAGCTCTGTAAGAATTATAGAAGATTTCGGATGAACAAACGCAATAATAGTACCGGATGAACCTTTAATAGGTTCCTCATTTATCATTTTCACCCCCTTACCCCTGATGTCATCAAGTAAACCTTTTATATCGTCAGTGTAATATGCTATGTGATGTATACCTTCACCCTTATTCTCCAAAAACCTTGATATTGGACTATCTTCTGCCAAAGGTTGCAAAAATTCAATATGCACACCTCCGACATTAAACTTTGCAACCTTTACTTTTTGAGATGGTACCTCTTCAATCTCTAACAATTCAAAACCAAAAACATTATTGTATATTTCAATCGCTTTATCCAAATCTTTAACAGCAACACCTATATGGTCTATTTTTTTAATCATCTTAAAAAACCCCTAATATGTATTTGTCTCCTTATATCCTTTGCAAACCTCTTTTATTGTGTCTTTAACAACCTTGCCATTTTCTATTTCCCTTATATGGACTTTCTGGCACTTTGTATGTTCCTGGGGATTGTAGGTTGGTTGACCCACAGGAGAAGCTTCAACCCTTTGCCAGCCACCGTTACCAGTATCACGTTGATAAACAACAGGTTTTTGGCTTTGAACGGCTTCTTGCGCGGCTTTTTGTTGAATCTGATACATAGCCTCACCTGCTAAAGCACCTATAGCACCACCAATTACAGCACCTTTCCACCTATTTTTTGTTACAGCAGAACCTATACCCGCTCCTAAAGCTGTGCCTAAAGCCACATTTTCACTCTCAGTGGTACATGAAGAAATACTAAACCCTAAAAAAACAAACATAACCAGTAAAACTAATAAAGACTTCAACCTGTTCATAGTCCGCCCTCCAAACAAATAGATTCTTTAAATCTCTCAATTATAGCATCCGCAGCAAAAGATGGCGTAATTTTATTATCTACAACTGCTTTTTCCATATCTATAGCCAAACCAGCCACATTTTTGTTCTCTAAAAGCATCTCCTTTATATCCTCATAAACGGTAGTCCACATCCAATCTATTGCCTGTCTTTTTCTCTTATAAAAAAACTTGCCTGAGCTTTTTTTAACATGAATGTATTTTTCAACAACTTCCCAAACATTATCAATCCCTTTTCTCTCCAAAGCCGATACAAGCAAAACAGGAACTTTCCAATCTTCATCAGCCATCAAAAAGAAACTTAAAGCACTTTCCATCTGCTTCTTGGCCAACTGTGCTTTCACCATATTATCAGAATCAGCTTTATTGATTATTATAGCGTTAGCCACTTCCATAACACCTCGCTTTATGCCCTGCAGTTCATCCCCAGCGTTAGGTAGCTGCATAAGTAAAAAGAAATCTACCATAGACGCCACTTTAATCTCAGATTGCCCCACCCCCACAGTTTCAACTATTATTATATTGTATCCATTAGCCTCGCACAAGAACATACTTTCCCTAGTTTTTCTTGCCACTCCACCGAGTGAACCACCAGAAGGAGAGGGCCTAACAAAAGCACTATCATTTCTACTCAAAGCCTCCATTCTCGTTTTATCACCAAGTATAGAACCGCCGCTAATTTGAGATGTGGGGTCAATTGCAAGAACTGCCACTCTATAACCTTTATCTATCAAATGTAGCCCTAAAGCCTCAATAAACGTGCTTTTGCCCACGCCAGGAACTCCGCTTATTCCTATCCTTA
>JALVTR010000091.1 GCA_027035885.1 Desulfurellales bacterium | reverse complement strand
GTTTTAAAGACATGTGCGATAAACAAAGCCACAAACTCTAACCTCAATGTTAAAAACTTTGAAGCTCTTATATCGTCTCTAAAAGGACTAACGTACAACAAGCTCATACAGATATACAAAATCTTAGACTCCACTGGATATGAGGTCAATTTTAACAATGTAAGGTTATTTATATTGGATAGCGACTTCAGAAAGACCGTTATAGGAAGTTACAAAAAAAACAAACAGAGTAAAACAAAGCAAAAAACCCCAACGCTTACGCCCAAAGAACTTAAAAAGGTTAAAGAAGAAATTGCGGATGTGCCGGTGCTTTTGGTTGTTGGAATTATGAATGAGAAAAATGCGAAGCCTTTAAAGGAAAAAATCACAAAAAGGGCAGAAAAGGATTTAAAAAACATAAAAAAGCAACTGGAAAACGGAAAAAATAAGGCAAACGTAAACTTAAACCCCTACATCAATTACCTATCAGAATTAAAGGATAAGTTCTTACAAAAGAGAATCAATTACAATCAATTTCTATCGGGCAACAGATTTGTTTTTAACCTAATGAAAAACAACATCTTTCCGTACATAGATAGAAACAAGGCTCAAATGTTCGTTAACAAAGCACAAGCACTTTACAAAGAGGCAGAAAGCACAAGAAATAGGGCTCTAAATAACTTAAAAAATTTAAACAATCAGATATGCGCAAGGGATAACATGTTAAATCAAATAAAAAAGGCTGAAGACGAAATAAACGTCTTCGAGAAAAGAAACAAATGTTTATACTACCACTACAAACTCAATAACCTGTTTAATCTGTCAAATCAAGGAAAACTCTCTGGCGGAGAGTTCGAGAGAGTATTTAACGAATCTATCGACTGCCTTGAGAAAACTTCATTGATTATTGATTATGTAGGCGATAAGGAGAACAGGTTGAATAAACTCTTCGTTGATTACTTGAGGAATTTTAATGTGTTAAGCGACATGTTTGATGAAAAAATTGCTGAATATGCAACATATGAGGTTTTCAATCCTTACAATATGCGATGTATAGAATACTACAGAGAGCATATCCCCCAAGCTACAAAGCTCTTAAATAAAATGGATGATACGCAAAATCAATATGTAAAAATGTACGATATAGTAATGCAAGACAAAGACTTCTTGACTCAACAATTAGGTTATTATAAAAGCCTATCCATACTTGTTTTTGAAGCGTCAAAGATTAAAAAAAGTGCCTTTGACATCTCTTTAGCACCTAAGTTTGTTAAAACCATGAAAAGATTGGATTATCTCATAAAAAGGGCTGTGCCGAGTGATTTAAACAACGGAAGAGAAGCAGATGAAAGTCAAATAAGATGGATAAGATCACAAGTTGAGAGCTTTCCGGGGTATAAAAGCCTCAGTTATTACAAAAATCTAAAGGACAAAGCAATTCAACAACTGCAAAAGTGCAAAGACTTAAACAAATATAAAGATAAATTAAACTCTTTGTATGAAAAAATGAGTAGAATTGCATCAAAGTTAAGATTGTGGCCATCTGACCTAAAGTTAGCCTATGAAAGCTATAAAACAAACTTTGACAGACAGATGAATTCCTTTGCTAATCAAAACAGATATTGTGGCAATTCATTTAAAACGGATTTCAAGCAAGCAAGTTCAATTTTAAAAAAATGTGAGCTATTGGAAATAAAGATAAAAAATAGATTGGATGAATGCATAGCAAAAAGGGATCAGTGGACATGTTCAAAGTATATAAATTTTGCAAGGGCTTTACCATTCAAAGCGTCACTTGATTTGTCAAGGTATGAAGCAGAATTTAATAGGATTGTTAAAAAGGATATATACTTCGCACCGGCTAAAATAACAAGGATAATGGTAAATGGTAGAATGGTAAAAAAGTGGGTAGCGGCTCCATATCCATACATGGTAAGAATAACAGCTTATATAGCTAACAGTTGTAACTCTAAAGAATGTAGAGCCAGCAGTGCCATTTTGGATTGTGGAATAATAAAAACTAAATGTTCAATTAAAAATAACGTAGTATTATGTAATCTAAAGCCAACTAATTCACTCCAAGCATACTGCAAACTAATAATCAAAAACAACGCAGGAGAAAAGAAAGAAAAAGGATTCACACTCGATTACGAAAATTTCCTTGCAAATGCAGACCAATTCATGAACAGGTTTGCACAGTTTTACTCAAACAACAAAAGTTTAAAAAGGTTTTTGTTTGGCTCTAATTTGTCTTTAGAGTGGCTGAAAATCTGCAACAACAACAGGTCGAAAGGGATAAACAGGCTAATTTTTGGAAAACCCAAGCTAATATCGTTCAATAGCTTCGAAAATGACTCAAATTTCAACAGATATGCAATTAAATTCTCAATTCCTTGGAATTTAGGCGGCAGAGTGAATAAAAGTGGCACAGCCATTGTGACGCTAACAAATAGATTTACACCAAGCATGGACAAAACATACTCTTTTATTTCAAAAGTCGAAGGCGACAGTTTCTTTGTAAACTTTGCAGAAAATAATGTGCATAACAGCAACACAGGCAAGGTAAAAATAGGGCTTTTAACACACTCAATGAATCCAAAAATGGGTGGTTATTCCATAGATTTTGAAAATGGAAAGTATAAAAGATCGGAGGAAGATGTAGCTTGCGGATACGTGAACCCCAAAGACCCAAATGCCAACAGACCATATTTCGGCGTTGGTCAGGTTAGAGATATGGGTAAAGTTAATTTAAATAGCATGAAAATCTGTCCGAAAACGGGCTACACAAACTACTACGCCATAACAAAGGTGAAAATTGGTCATACGTATTGCGTAAAAACCAAAGAGGGCCACTATGCAAAGGTATACATATTGAATGCCGGCGGAACAGGCTTAAACGCATACATCAAATTCAATTGGGTCTATTCACCGAACGGCAGATTTTGACAAAATGCAATTTTAAGGTAAAATAAGCAAAAACTTTTTTCAAGGAGTGGCTCATGGAATCGTTTAAAGTTGAATTCAAAGAAAGACAGAACGGTAAGTTAGCCTATGTTTTTTTACAAACTTCACCTTACAACACTGTAACTGGCAATCAACTATACGAATTAAGAGACCTTTTGTGGAATCTCTCAGAAAAAGTAAATTTAATAGTGTTAACATCGAACAATGAAAAATATTATTGCAACGGCTTAGACCCGGTCTACCTGCTTAATGCATCCGTTCAAGATAGGATGAAAACAATAGAGATAATGATACAAATAATTTACGACCTGTATGATTTACCAGTTCCGTACATTGCAGAGTTCACAGGCCATGCAATGGCTGGCGGTCTTGTAGTGTCTGCACCGGCTGAGTATAGATTTATGCTCAACGGAGAGTTCTTAACCGGTTTTAGCGAAATACCCGTAGGATTGTTCTTACCATCAATCTATATGGAAGTTGTAAAAGACTACGTTACACCGAGGTATTTGAGGGATATTTTTGAGGGAAAGATGTTCACGCCAAAAGAGGCATTGGAAATTGGGCTTGTGGACGGAGTAGCAAATAACCGTGAAGACTTAAGGAAATTGGTTTTAGAAAAAGCCGACTATTTATTATCCCTACCCAAAAAAGCCTATTTAGAATCAAGACTCAAAGCAAGAAAACTCAAGAAAGACAATCTAAAAAGATTTTTAGAAAAAGACAAAGAGATTCTAAAACCTGAAGTGATGGAAAAAGACGTCCCCATCGTAATGAAAGGTATAATTGACAAAGTTATAAACAAAAAGAAATAGTTCAGTTTACCTTTTTAAGCAATAAACCTGTAAGGTATAAAGAACTTGGAACGTTTAACAAAGAGGGATGGTCTATGTCCTGTTTCAAAAATTCAACCACCTCTAAAGAAATCCCTATAGCAATAGAACTGCTCAGCGAAATATCCAGTAACTCCTTATATCCTACGACGTGTGAGCAGCTAAATATTGCTAAGTAACCGCCCTTTTCCAATAATTTCAAGCTATTCACAAGCAAATATTTCAACCCCCTCTTTGCGCTGCTCAACGAGTTCCTGTTTTTGGCAAAGGCTGGCGGATCTATTACTATCAAATCATATCTGTTGTTTTCGCTTTCTAAAAATTTAAACACATCTCCATTTACAATTTCGAAGTTTTCAACATTGTTCAGTTTGCAATTATCTTTGATTAAATCAGCAGTTTTTTTGGAAATCTCAACAAACTTTGTAAATTTTGCATTCGTATAAATTCCAAATGCGCCGCTGTGTGCAAAAAGATCAAGCGTCCTTTCTCCACAAAAATTAGACACTACTTGCCTGTTCTTCCTCTGATCCAGATAGAAACCGGTCTTTTGGCTATCCTTTAGATATGTTTTAAACCGTTTACCATTTTCAAAGACGATAAACTCATCATCCACTTGGCCATAGAGCACTTGATTTTTTACATCCAATCTCTCTTTCCCCCGAACGGCATTTGCCTTTTCGTAAATACCTTTGGGCTTCACCAACTCTTTTATCGCATAAACAATTTCACTTTTAAATCTATCAGCACCTGCACTATCAAAAGAACAAATCACATTATCTCCGTATTTATCAACGACAAGGCCGGGCAATCCATCTGCTTCTGCATGAATAAGCCTAAGGGAATTGGTGTTTGATAAATCTTTTCGCCTATCTACAGCGTTTTTAATCCTCTCTCTAATAACCCTTCCCACATCGACATTAACATTAAAATCTAAAACCCTAAAAACTATCTTACTTTTCGTATTAACAAAACCAATTGCTACCAGTTTTTCTCCACTTTTAAGTATCCCAACTTCTCCTAACTCTGGATTACCTACTATACTTTTTATTTCCCTATTGTAAATCCAGGGATTCCTAAGCTCAACTTTTTTCTTACCCAAAGCGTTTACTTCAATTTCTACCATTCTCCTCCCAAAGCCTTATAAAGCAATACTTCCTTGTTTAAGTAATTTAACTTCGCCTTAACAAACTTCGACAAAGCGTCTAAATAGTTTTCCTTCGCCTCCAACAGTTCCCCATAACCAATTAGACCATTCTCGTATTTCTTCTGCTTAATTTTATAAATATTTGACAAATACTTCAGACCATCCAACGATTTTTCCATTAAACCCTTTGCTGAAAAAAGTGAAACAAAGCAGTTATGAATCTCCAAAAATGCTTCCTTAACAGTATCAATGTAATTTATCAACGCCTCTTTTGTTTTTGACTTTGCTATCTTAACCTGACTCTTTATTCTTCCAAACTCCAAAATCGGTGCAAGCACGTTCAAACCAATATTCCAAAATTTAGCTGATGGAACAACCAAATTGCGAAACTTATTGTTTTCATATCCGGATGCACCAGTTATATCAACGTTTGGAAAAAATTGCGCTTCAACTGCACCAACATCGAAATTTGCCGCCTTGAGTTCTGCCAAGCTTTTGAGTATATCAGGCCTGTTATTGATAATTTTGGAAGGCAAAAAAGCTGGAATCGGAGCTGGTTTTGGAAGCTTTTGGCATTGAATCTTTTTAAAAAAAATGGATTTTGGCTCACTTCCCATTAGATACAACAATTTACTCTCTAATATTCTTCTTGCTGCCTTTAATTTAATCAGATTTTCTCTAAAAATTGAAAGATTAGCTTGAGCATACTCTAAAGTCTGAATGTCGGATAAACCATTCAGATACAGTTTATTATAAACGTCCACAAATTCCTTTTGTGTTTTAACAATCTTGCCTACTATGTTTACCTGTTCGCTTGTAGCACATAGGTTAAAATAAGTGTTAACTACATTGCTTATAAGAGAAATCTTAACAAGCTGGGCATAGTACTTCTGAGCCAAAAGTTGCTCAAGTTGGGCCTTTCTTGCACTGTTCAATTTTCCAAAAAGATCAACTTCGTAAGATACGGTACCTTGAGCTATATATGAGTTTAAAATGCCGTTGGGGTAAGAATTTTTAGGGTAGGATGTCCTTGTTGCATTAAAATTACCTTGAATCTGGGGAAGTAGACTTGCCTTTGAAAAACTGTATCTTGCCTCTGCTTCCTTTATCTTCTCGTAAACCAAGAGTAGTCTATCGTTGTTTTTCAAAGCCTTATTTACAATATTGTCTAGTTGTTTATTCCCATAGGAATTCCACCAATTCTGTGTTATTTTTGAGCCTTTAGTCCTGTTGTCAGGCAACTTTAGTTTTGGAACGGTCAATTTGGGTGCAAGGGTGCAACTATAAAGGGATAAAAAAAACAAAAAAACAACTAACTTTTTCATCTTATCAAATCCTTAAGCCTCATCGTAATATAGTACAAGACAGGTATGAACAAAACACCGATTGCTGTTGCAAATATCATACCGCTAACAACGGTTATACCAATAACATGCCTTGCTATTGCTCCTGCACCTGTACTTAGCACTAAAGACATGGACCCCGCAATAAACGCCACAGAAGTCATCACTATTGGCCTGAACCTAATCTTCGCTGCTTCTATTATAGCATCTTTTAAAGCCATACCTTTTTTTAGCCTCTCCTGCGCAAACTCAACAATTAAAATGGCATTCTTCGCAGAAAGTCCCATTAATGTTATTATGCCAACCTGAACATAAATATCGCTCTCCATGTGAAGCAAGAAAAGACCCAAAACAGCGCCTAAAATGGCAAATGGTATCGTAAGCATTATAGAGATAGGAGCAATCCAGCTCTCATACAAAGCCACTAAAATTAAAAATACAAAGACAACCGAAAAAATGTAAGCAACGTTGCCCTTTTTCTGGGCAATTTTTTCTTCCAACGAGCTTCCGGCCCAGGCAATTGTGTATTCTTTAGGTAGAATCTTTTTTGCCAATTTAGACATAGTTTCCATGGCTTGGCCGGATGTATATCCAGGTTTTGGCTGACCTATAATTTTAGCGGCTGGGAATAAATTAAACCTCTGCAGCGTGGTGGCAGTAACCGTTCTTTTGACTTTTACTAGATCTGAAATAGGAATCATATAACCATACTTTGACCTCACATAAACAAACCTGAAATCTCCCGTATTTTCTCTGTACTTCCAAAGTGATTCGATATTAACGTGAAACGTATGACCAAACATGTTTATATCGTTAACGTATGCCTTACCAAACGTCATGGCAAGCGTTGTATAAATATCAGATATATTAACACCTAAAGCTTTTGCCTTAACTTCATCGACTGTTACTTTATACTGAGGTACATTCGCCATTAACGTAGTTCTAACGCTCATAAGGTCTTTCTGTTTATTTGCATCGTAAACCAATTTATTAATTTCTTCAGAAAACTTGGACAAACTATCGCTTCTCCTATTTTGAACGTACATCTCAAATCCACCTGTCATACTCATACCCATAATCG
>JALVTR010000090.1 GCA_027035885.1 Desulfurellales bacterium | reverse complement strand
CAACCATGGCCAAATCCGCATGTTATAGTATTTATGAATAAAGCTGGTTATAGAAGTGATATTGGCCTATTTAGAGAAACAAAAACATTTATGAGTTTTGTTGAACAGGCTGCAAGTGAATTAAGTAGCGATAAATTAGAGATCACTTTTCTTAGTGATTGCTATATTCCGATGAGAGCATCAATTAAAAAAGCTATTAGTTTTGGGGGCTTCCCAAATGAATTTAAGCCATATATTAGTAACCTCTGGGATGCAATTAGCAAAATAATTGATTAAAGGAGATTTTTTATGGCCGTAGATAACAAAAGATTGATAAAAGAACTTAAAAATATTTATAAATCAATTGGTGCTATTATTGATCTTCTTGAAAATAGTTATGTTAAAAATGACAGATCAATAAAGAAAACAAATGAAGCTGATGAGCAGGAGCTGAAAGAACAGTGGCAGATGTTGCAAGCTAAATATGATGGTTCTTCGGATTCGGAAAAATTGATAGATGAATTTATAGCTTCTAAAACAAAAAAATACCTACTTTCTTTTATTAAAGCTAATGACTTACCAATTCAGGCAAAAGAATCTAAAAGCTCAATTGCTAATAATATTAAGGGGTTACTCAAGGTTGGTTCTACGATTACGGGAAATAAAAATGTCTAACAAGCGGGTGCACCTGACCGCCATTCTGCTGGCGCTTCATGGCGGCAGGTGAGCTTGGTCGTTAGGGTGAATTAAGAGGCAAACATGAACGGAAAATTACCTCATCCATTTCCATATCAAGGGAGCAAAAGAAATATCGCCCCAAAAATCTTAAAGTTTTTTCCCGAAAAGGTTGAAAGATTAATAGAGCCATTTGCTGGTTCTGCGGCCATATCAATTGCATCTGCATATTATGGATTATCAAAATATTTTATAATTAACGATCTTAACAAACCATTAGTTGATTTATTAAGAATGATTGTGGAGCAGCCTGTTAAAATTTCTGAATTATATGAGAAGTTATGGAATGAACAATTAGATAATCCACGAAAATTTTATGATTACATTAGGGAGCAGTTCAATTTAACAGGAAAGCCGGAATATTTTTTATATTTATTAGCTAGATGCGTTAAAGGCTCTGTGAGATATAACGGAAATGGTGAGTTTAACCAAAGTCCAGACAATAGAAGAAAGGGTATGCGCCCTAAGAAAATGCGCGAGAATATTTTGGGAGTATCTCTATTATTAAAAGGAAAGACTGAATTTTATTCAAAGAATTATAGAGATATTTTAAAATTAGCAACTCCAAGAGATTTAGTTTATATGGATCCTCCTTATCAAGGTGTTTGTCGTAATAGAGATACAAGATATTTGGCAAGTATTCAATTTTGTGAGTTTGTAGAATCTTTGGAAGAACTAAACAATAGGAACATTAAATACATCGTAAGCTATGATGGCCGAACAGGAGAGAAAGTACACGGTAATAAACTACCAGAATCTCTTGAGCTAACGCATATAGAAATTGCAGCAGGGGTGTCATCACAGGCCACGCTTTTAGGTAAAAAAGCTGTCACAATTGAGTCACTATATCTGTCACCCGCCCTTTCTGAAGAAATATCCACCATAAAATCTACAAAACCTGCAAGGCAACTAGTTATAGGAGAGCTTTTCTAATGGAGAAACAAGACTTACCCGATGATTTTATCAAAAAATGCAAGAAGGTTAAAGCAAAAAGGCCGAGAACCGTAATTGAACACATTT
>JALVTR010000089.1 GCA_027035885.1 Desulfurellales bacterium | reverse complement strand
ACCAATCCACATTGAGGACATTTAAATACTCTGTCGCTTAACTTTAGGTCGTGATTTACATATCCACAATTTGAGCAAGTCTTAGATGACGGAAACCACCTATCAACGATAATAAGGTTATTGCCTCTTAATTGACTTTTATACTCCAAATGCCGTTTAAACTCATACATACCCACATCACTTATAGCTTTTGCAAGGTGATGATTTTTAAGCATACCAGACACATTTAAATCTTCAATGGTGATTTCTTTGTAGTTCTCTGTTAGGAATGTTGTGAGTTTGTGCAAGTAGTCTTTCCTTATGTCTTCTATTTTTTTATGCAACCTTGCTATTCTAAGGGAATACCTAAGATAGTTATTTGAAAACAGCGTTTTATCTCCCTTGTATCGTGGGTGTTGCTTTCTATCTAACTTGCGTTGGAGTTTAGCTAAGCGTTTTTCGTATCTTTTTAGAGTTTTAAGGTTTTCAAAAACCCTACCATCCGACAGGATAGCTAACTTCTCTATACCTAAATCCACACCAACCCTTGCTTGGCTCTCGCAAGGTTTGTATGGATTTTTTTCTACTTCTATTGCAAAGGCTATATACCACCTGTCGGCTTTTCTTGATACTGTGGCATTTAAGATTTTGCCGTTAAATCTAAGTTTCTCTCTCATACTTACCCAACCAAGTTTCGGTATTCTTACTCTTTTGCTGTCCACCTTAATCTGGTCACCACCTATATAAAAACTATCTCTGTTGGATTTCTTTTTCTTAAATTTAGGTTTTTCGGATAAGCCTTTAAAATACCTATTGAAAGCCTCTTGTAGTTGGATAAAAGGCTGTTGGGCAGCATATTTAGTAACTTCCAAAACAAAAGGGTATTGCTCTTTCTTGATTGAGTTAAAGGTTTTCTTTAAAATTAAGGCATTTGGCTTATTACCCTGCTTATACTCACTTCCCCAATGTTCCAAAGCCCAGTTCCAAACAAAGCGTGATACACCGCAGGCTTTTTTAAAATATGTCTTTTGCTTATTGTTGGGTTTTAACTCAATCTTGTGAGCGAGTTGCATCTTCTACCGCCTTTTGCATATTTTCTATAAGTTTTTTATTCTTATTAGACCGACTGCCGTATAACCTTGCCGAGAATATGGTGATTATCTCAAGAACATCTTTAGCTAACTCTTCCTCAAACGTGCCTGTATCCTCACCTTTGTTTATAATAACAACTTCTACTTCTTTAGCCTCACAGACGGCAAAGACGAGTTCTGCCCCAAATCTTAATAACCTGTCTTTATGCGTAATAACAAGCCTACCGACTTCATCGTTAAGAATAGCGTTTATGAGTTTTTTTAATCCTTTTTTATGATAATTAATGCCGCTTCCTAAATCGCTTATAATCTCAAAATCCCACCCATTAGAGGCACAATAAAGCTCCAACACTTTCTTTTGTCTCTCCAAATCCTCTTTCTGGTCGCTTGACGACACTCTTGCGTAAGCTATGGTTTTTCTTCTATAATCCTGCTTTCTTTTAAGCTCGGGAAATAAAGATGATAGTTTATATCGTCTCTGTCCGCCTTTGGTGCGAATATCGGGTATAAGCTTACCTTCTTTTTCCCATCTTCTTAGAGTTGATATAGATACACCAAGTATCTTGGCAGCCTCAGAAACGCTTAACATTTTATTCATGCTAATATTATATCAAAAACCTACTTAAAAGTCAATAGGTTTAAAGAGAAAAGGATAGGTTTTTGATA
>JALVTR010000088.1 GCA_027035885.1 Desulfurellales bacterium | reverse complement strand
TTTATTGTCGAATTATCTTTACAACCATCTCTATTACCATCGACAAAATAAAACGGCGTTTTACCAAATACTTCCTTAATTTCATATCCAAAAGTTTTTGTAAACGCACTATTTACAAACTCTATCTTACACTTAGAATCCGTTATAACAACACTTTCATCAATTCTATTTAAAACATTTACTATAAGTTTTAAATACTTATCCTTTTCCAACCTCTCAAGTGCAAATTCTATATCGACGTTCAATTCAGTTAAAAGGTCTAAAAACTCGTTTACAAATGCATTTTTTTGACCTGAAAAAACAAGCAATACATATTCAATCTTGCCATTTTTATGTATAGGTATAGCGCAGTGTGACATAAATCCACATTGAAGTAAATCTTTACGCCAATAACCAATGTAAGGGTTAGTAGAAATGTCTGGATTTAAAACTATCTTATTTTCTAAAAAAGCTTTTGAAGCGATTCCGCCTCCATGTTCAGACTTACCATTTACAGATGCTTTCACCCTTTCAAAAAAATCTTTACATCCTCCGGCTTTATGCATTATGTTAACTTTTAAGTCAGGCTCTATATGCGCAATAACCGCAGCTTTAAAACCAACATCTACAATAACATTGCAAATACCTTCAAGGAGCTCATCCTCATCTTCCACCCTGACAATCAACTGGTTGATATTTTTTAATGCCGAATATACCCTCTTAAGATTTGTCTCATTGGTTTCATCCAATCCAACAAGCAAACCAGCTGGCTTACCTCTAAAAATAACACTGTTTCCATACACAGAGAACAGTCTATAGTTTCCGCCTTTTGTAGGTATTTTAACACCAAAATATCTACTGCTGAATTTCTCACCTGACAATCGATGCTCCACATGATGTTCACAAATATTTCTGTGCGGCTCTAAAATAAAGTCACAGAGGTATTCACCTTTGATTTCATCAAGAGAAAGACCAATCACGTCCAAAAAAGAGCTATTTGCGAATATAATTTTTCCGCCTTCACCATAAAGAACTACATGCACATTTTCTATATTGTCAAAAAGTTCAAAAAGGGTGTCATCAACCTTTGGCTTTTCCGAAGTAAAAACAAAACCATCTACGTAAAACTCTCTTTCTTTCTCTCTTCGGCTAATTACAGTGCAAGAAAAATTACCATTTTTAACTTCGAAAACATGCTCTTCTCTAAAATTATTCTCCAAACATAACCTTATTTTATCATGTGGTATATTTTGGTTATCCACATCAACTACAGAAAAATCAGATAACCTATAGTGTTCGCCTTCTTTTAGAATTTTACCCTCAAAAATCAGATGCACAAACATACGAACACAATTCTATTGTCCAACAGCTAATTTGTCAACCATATAAAACTCAATTATAGAATATCTTTAAGCTTAAAAATGTTAGAAGCCATTGCTCCTCTACCATTCTGCAACAACAACGGTGCTTTCTCAATTTCAAAACGCCCTATATCGCCAATATATGGTTTTATTATGAGCTCAGCAAAACTTCCCAGTTCCTTATTTCTAATCTCAATCATACTTTGCAAACTTTCAAGTAGCACTTCAAACATATTGTTCGGACTCTTGCCCTTTCCATAATTTGAAAGTTCAACACCAACTACAACATCAAATCCATGCTCTTTTAGAACCTTGCAATTCACATCAGCAACCAAAGAACCATCAACAAGCACCGTATCGTTAAATTTAAAAGGAACAAAAACACCCGGTATAGCACAACTCGCAGCTACAGCCATGTGAACAGAGGCATCTTCTAAAAAAACAAACTGCTCGGCTTTCATCAAATTTGTTGCAGTAATAAAGAGAGGCATATCAGCCTCACCAATCTTTCTTTCTCCTATAGCATCAACAATAAATTTTTCTATCCTATCTGTCTGAGATAAACCCATTTTAGATATCTTCCAGTGAAAAACGTCCCCCAATTTTAAATTAAGTGCCATATCCTTTATTTGATAAGGTTTATACCCAAAAGCGTATAGAGCAGCCACAATACTTCCGGCAGAAGTTCCTGCAATACCATCAATTTTTATACCGTTTTCTTCAAGTATCTCTAAAACGCCAATATGTGCAATTGCCCAAACAGCCCCACCGCCCAAAGCAATACCAAATTTTTTATCGTTTCGTTTAAACAAGCTTAAAAGCTCCATATGTTCTTATTATAGCAAATTTTCAAAGAAAAAGTAGTTTAATTTAACCTATTTTTTTGATATAAATTTCAAGTATGAAGATTTACGCAAAAAAAACAGTCAGACGAACATTGTTTGGAGGTAGAAATGTTTGAGAATTTAAAGGTGTGGATAAATGGCAAATTCGTAAATTGGAACGATGCAAATGTACATCTGTTGTCACATAGTTTTAGTAGGGCAAGCGCAATATTTGACGTAATGGGATTCCACGAAACACCAAAAGGAACAGCTATTTTTAGGGCTGACAAGCACATAGACCGCCTCTTTAGGAGTGCAGAGCTTTTATACATGGATATACCTTACTCAAAAGATGAGATCAAAGAAGCGATAAAGGAAAGCATAAAGGCAAATAATATAAAAAAAGGCCTTGTTAAGATTATGGGCTATTATAACGAACAGGCCATTATCTCATTAGTACTTGACGACCCAATCGATGTAGCCATATTTGTCATACCGGAAATAGATGACCCAGAGCTCAATAAAACTGAACCTTTAAAGGCTTGTTTTTCATCATGGCGAAAGATACACCCAAAAACCGTGCCTGTTGAAGCCAAAGCATGCTCAAATTATCTAAACGGGGCACTAATTAGAAGAGAGGCAATGAAAAGGGGCTTTGATTTTGGAATTTCACTTACAACAGAAGGATATGTTGCAGAGGGTTCAATAGAATCTGTGTTCATGGTAAAGGATGGCACACTTAAAACACCAAAGACAGGTAATATCCTACTTAGCATAACACGCATGTCAGTTTTAGAAATGGCAAAATTAATGGGTATAAAAACACGTGAAGAGAATCTTTTGCCTTCGGATTTTATGCAAGCAGATGAAATATTCAGCTCACACACAGGCATAAAAGTCAATCCAGTAAATCAGATTGAAAGCCGAGTATTAGAACCCATTCCTGGAGAAATTACAGAAAAACTATCAAGGGCGTTTGAGGATATTCTCAACCTAAAAAACGAAAAATTTTTAGACTGGTTAGAGTTTGTTTAAATGCCACCGCTTTTAAGTATATCAATAATTGCATTTTATTTATCAATACTCATAAATCTATTCTTTTATTTTCAGTTCGCAAAAAAGGACAAACACTTTGAAAATCTTGCGTCAATCGGCGTTTTAATAGCATTTATCGTTGGCTCTTTCTTGCTTCTAAACAGTTTTGCCCTAAAAGCTATTGTTTCTCTTATGCCACTAACCTTTTACGGCTTCTTGATAGACTTTGAAAAAACTACGTACAGATTGCCATTCGAAATTTTAAGTTTACTTTTAAGCTCTGTAGCTGTCTGGTTAACCTTTCATGTAAGCTTTAGGCTGCCATTATACGTTTTTGCAATTACACTATTACTAAACCGCATACCAAACAGCACAAAGTTTATTGTTTTTATATACGCTATGATGTTCATTTTTTTAGCTTTAATGTACAAAAGAATAGGAAACCCAAACTTAATAAAAACATCCACAATTTTAGCTGTATCTACAGGTGCGCTTATATTTGTGAATTTCAAGAAGCAACGTATGAAGATGGGCTATAGTTTAAAATATAGCTTAAATTTTTTCCTTTGCACACTATTAATTGATTTACTGAAAAATGTATAAAGGTGGGGAAAATGGATAAAATTTATATAATTGGTCACAAAAACCCTGATACAGATGCCATCTGTTCTGCAATTGCATACTCAAGGCTAAAAAACAGGGTAGATTCAAATAACACGTACACCCCTGCGAGGTGCGGCAACATTAATAAACAAACGGAATTTGTTTTAAAAAAAGCAAATACTGAACCGCCAGTCCTCTTAAATGACGTCTATCCAAGAGTATCTGACATAATGACCAAACCACCAATAGCCCTAAGTAAAAACGCACCACTCTTTGAGGTTATGCAAACAATTAAAGAAAAAGGCATAAGGCTTGTGCCAATCATTGATAACGACAACAAATTGTTAGGCATAATCAGCGTTTTTGAATTAACGAATTTTTTTATTTCAGACAGAATCGATAAAAAACCGATGTATATCTTCGATCTTGACAATTTCAAAAAGGTGCTTGGCGGATACTTTGTTAAGAGAGCAAAAGAAAAAATATTCAAGGGTCAAATAATAATAGGTGCAATGCCTTTTGAAAAGTTCAAAGACTATGCAAGAAACTTGAGACCAGATGAAACTGTTTTAATTGTTGGAAAAAGAACTAAAATCTTGACTTATGCAATAAAAAACCAGTTTAGATGTATTGTTTTAACGGCAATTACATCGGAAGAAGAACTAAACGACATAGATTTTACCAATTATAACGGAAGCGTATTTGTATCTCCATTTGACACATCTCAAACATCAAGGAGATTAACACTTAGTTCACCTGCTGAGTCCGTTTTAAACAAAAACGTAAAAACAGTAAAAGAAACGGATTATATATCTAGAACAAGGGAACTTCTCAGCCAAACGGCTTACAGGGGATTGCCAATTATCAATGATGAAAATAAACTCGTCGGTATTATAACAAGGTCCGACATCATTAAAAAGTTTGTAAACAAAGTAATCTTGGTAGACCACAACGAAATGGATCAAGCCGTTAACGGCATAGAAACGGCCGAAATCTTAGAAATCGTTGATCACCACAGACTAGGGACAATTAAAACAACGTATCCAATATTCTTCTACAGTAAGCCCATTGGAAGTACGTGTAGTTTAGTATACCAACTCTACAAACATTATGGCATAGATTTAGACAAAGATACGGCCCTTCTTTTGCTAAGCGGTTTACTTTCAGATACAGTTGTTCTCAAATCACCAACAACCACAGAAAGGGATAGAATAATTGCGCGTGAACTTTCGAGAATAGCCGGGGTTGATTTGGAAAAATATGGAATGGAAATATTCGAAACAGCAGGAACGCTAAATTCAAGACCAACAGAAGAAATAGTCAATACGGATTTTAAAGTTTACAACGAATACGGCATAAAATTCGGTATAGGGCAAGCAGAAACGATCAATTTGGAAATTATATCGGAAAAAAAAGCAGAGATCTTTAGCGAACTTGAAAACACAAAAAAAGACAAAAAGTTGGACTGGGCAATGCTTCTTGTAAGTAACATCATAAGCTCAAATAGTCTGCTTTTAACAACGGGCCATACATGCGAGAGTTTTCTTCCCTATGAAAAGAGAGGCAAAAATGAATACATACTACCAAACGTACTATCAAGAAAAAAACAATTGCTTCCAACAATTCTATCAATTCTTGAGCAGTTCAAAAATGAGAGTAAAAAGAATTAGAATCAAAACATCTGATTAGCAATTTTTTGGTTGACAAAGACGGCAAATTCATTAATATTAGCTTTGCGAGAGCGGGAATAGCTCAGTTGGTAGAGCACGACCTTGCCAAGGTCGGGGTCGCGGGTTCGAGTCCCGTTTCCCGCTCCATTTTTATTTACACACAAAGAAAGGGCGGCATAGCCAAGTTGGCTAAGGCACGGGTCTGCAAAACCCTGATCCCCGGTTCGAGTCCGGGTGCCGCCTCCATGAGAATTTCGCCGGGGTGGCGGAATTGGTAGACGCAAGGGACTTAAAATCCCTTGGTGCCATGCACCGTGCGGGTTCGATTCCCGCTCCCGGCACCAGTTAAAGCCTGTAATAAAGCCAATCAGGGCAATTAGCCCTGGTTGGCTTTTTTGTTACCCATTTCCTTTCTGACAAAAATACATAAGAAACTCCGCTCAATCCTTCGGAACAATTATTTAACTCGATTTTTCTTTCTGTCATTATTATAAGGAGAACTATAAAAGAAAAGCCTGACTTTCGGATTTTGGTTATCCCATTTAATGAGAGAGGCTAAACACTTTTGTGGTGTGTAATAGCTTTTCTTTGAGTTGTTTTAAAAACCTTTAAACTCACCATTGGTAAACAGGTATAACCATTAGATTTAAAAGCCTAACGACAGTGCTTAGAATTTATTGTACAAAATCCATTATTTTCATTGAATAACTGTGCGGGTTTATCAAAAAGATTTAAAGTACGCTTTTTTGTTTCAAATTTTAAAAGGTAACCGATAATGTTGTTGTCACCAATAAGAATCTCTATTTTATTCTTATTTCTGATTATAAGAGCCGGTATAGTAGTAATGTTTATAGTACGTAAAAAATCTATACATTTAGACACATTAACCTCTTTTATTTTTAAACCTCTCGCTTTTATAAATCTTTCAACTTTTTCGCAATGCGGACATGAGGCTTTATAAATCAAAATTGTATCTGATTTTGGAAGAATAGATTTAGTCATAGGTTTTAATACAGAAAATAGCAGAAAAACTGACACAAAGGACGCAAAACCAGTCAGTACCAACCATCTTCTTTGCAGAATTCTTGTAAAAGATAGCAAAACGAATATAGCAAATATAGATATACAAAAATAACATATATTGTCCAATCTAAAGACTTGATAACCAACGAGCAACCCTTCTAAAGAAAACACAACGGTTAAAATAGCGTCAATAAGGTTTTCTTTATCCAAAAATGACAAAATGATTAAAACAAAAAATGTTATAATGCCTAACAAAATTAATATTTTGTCTGGTATTATTAAGCTGCTTTCCGCAAGAATACATCCAACTGAGTTGCATAAACTTGAATGCAAAAATTTTAGAACAAGTTCCGAAATTGCGAGGATCAAGCCAATGGTAGATATAAGATTAAATAAAAACTTAAATCTATTTTTCCACATGTTTATTGACATCTCAAATATCCACCTCTGCATTCATATTTTTTTTAATATATAACATTTTATAGCTAAACTCTAATATTTATTCATAAATCCATGTGCAGATAAACAAATAGAAGTAAAAAATTTAAACTATAGAAAAATCACTCAGCACAATTAATTTAATATTTTATTGCAAATTAACTAAACCTTCATCAAATCCAATCAAACTTGTTAATTTTAGACTAATGCTTAGCGATTTGGTAGAAAAGCTAATAAGCAATAAAGAGATTGATTTTTCAATCAATTACTCCAGCAGAGATTCAATAAAAGTTGGAAATGCAGTAAACAGAATAGTAAACGTTGACTTCATATCATATTAAAATCATAGAGATTTAAAAGTTTATTATACCTATGGCAAAGAAAAAGGTATTGATTTTCAAATATATAATAATAGTTATTATCTGATAATATTTCTTGTATAGGTTTTTCTGCCTTATTTTTCTCTTGACTTTTTTAAATAAATGGCGTAGATAAAAGGAGAAACTTGGAAAAATGGGTTTTTTGGTATTGTCAAAAAACCTGTTAAAAAGTGTTCTTTTACAATGAAATATGGGCTATTTCTCGTACAGCAGGAAATGTTGTTTTTATAAGGGATTACAAAAACTTTATAGTAATACTATCAAGTTTTAGCC
>JALVTR010000087.1 GCA_027035885.1 Desulfurellales bacterium | reverse complement strand
TTGTAAGCTGCAAGTATCACCTGTTTGTCTGTTAAAATCCTAGCCATTATTTACTCCTTTATAAATTACATTTAATTTCAGCTGAAACAATTAAAAAAGTTATTGCAAAATCACCCTGTAAATCTACTTTTGAACCGTCAAAAAATATTTTCTTACCCTCTCTTGCATTAAGTTTTTTAATATCGCTAATCATATTTTCGTTAGTATCTTCTGTATTTAACCTAATTGCAAAACTGGCTTTATATCTGCTTGCATTTATATCTTCTCTTTCATATACAAGAATTTCATAATTATTTGTATAAGAAATTAAAATATTATTTAATTCATCTTTTACACTGTTTTCACTTTCATATGTCATTTAGAAACCCCTATCGTAATTCTTGCAATTCCAAACTCATCAATAAAAGTATCTATGACTTTATAATCAACACCTCTGAAAGAAACCGAGCTGTAAGTATCAGCAAAAGAAACAAAAGTTAAAATTTTAGTATCAAATCCCCTTTCGTCCCTTCCAAATTCAGCTAAAACTTTTACACTGTTTCCGTCAATAACTGCATTTTCCCCGATATTTTCAATAAGCTCAGTTAATTCATCTGTTATCATTTTTTAGATATGCCTTTTTTAACTTCCTTCACTCTGCCGATAGCAATTAAAAATCTGGCTGTTCTATCAGGAAGGTCGACAACCTTTCCTGCCGGAATGTCTTTTTTATCAGCCACAACTCCTGTTAATGTTTTAACTTTCATTAATTACCCTTAAATTTTTGCATCTTTAGTTATTGCAAAGCTTTGCGGATGTCTAATAGCCATATCATAAAACTGGTCTGCTGTAATTTCCACAACTCCCTCTTTTTTTCTGCTGTAAGGGTCAACAATAATATCAATACCTCCCCAAAAACCAACTAATAAGTCAGCAAAATTACCAAATAAAATAGCACTTAAATCAGGGTCACTCGTTCCTTTTGTTAAGTTGCTTGGAACTTGATTTGACACTCTAAATCCATAACCGTTAATTTGATTGTTTTCTATAATGTATTGTGGATAACCTGAAATTTTTGGAGTAGTTTTACAATACCCTTGAGTTTTTGCATTAATAATATATTGCATTCTTCCTGCATCAGCATTAGCCATTGCAATTAAACTCTCAAGCTCTACAAAGTTAGCCCAAGTAGGCGCTGCACCATCATTTGCATCACCAGGATTACAAACCACTAATCCTACACCTGTTTCATTTAAAATTCTATTTACAGCAATAGCATCAAGTTTAAGGGCTATTTGAGTTAAAATATCATTTTTAATAAGATTTTCCACATCTAAACTTGATTGAGCCAGTAATTGTTTTGAATAACCGCTGCTAGCACCAAGTCTTTTTGGAGACATTGTAATTTGGTCTAATGTAACATCACTGTCGGTAATTGCGTCAATTTCTCCCACTTCATAAGTTGTGGTAGCCCCTGTTTGTCTTGGAATTTCAATATTTCCGCTTAATCCTGTTAATTGTGTAGCAAGATTTAAAATTGCACTTTTATTTCTTAACATATCAATAAACTGACTTGCTAATAATTTATCAGGCACAATATTGCTACCATCCCCTCCAACAGTTAAACTTCTTCCCAATACATCAAGAGGCACCAAAATACCTTTTGCTTCAAGTCCAAATTTTCTCTGAGCCTCAGCTGATACTTCAAATTCATACTTAGCGTCTTCCTGTGCTCTTTTATCCCAAGGGTTTGACAACGCTCTTAATGCTCTTAAAAGAGAATAAT
>JALVTR010000086.1 GCA_027035885.1 Desulfurellales bacterium | reverse complement strand
GATACATATACAAAGCTTCGATTGAAGTATCCGAAAATTGAGGCCTCAATAGCTCGTATCTTACTCTTGACCTTTTGTTTTCAAACTTTCCCCGATTAGCTCTCCTAACAACAATTGAATCTACGGGGGGCTCCCTCTCTTCAAATAAGGAAATAATATTTATATCCAAAGCATCAGCGATACGCCTCAAACTGGAAATTGTCGGAGATACCAGGTCTCGTTCAACTTGAGACAAAAATCCAAGGGAGCACCCCGATTTTTTGCTTAAATCCCTCAACGTCATATTCTTCCGCAGCCTTACTTCCCTAATTTTACTTCCAACTTTCATAGTCTCAGAATATAGAACAAGGAAGGTTAAAAGTCAACAAAAATCAATCTTCGCCCAAGTATCTCTTTCTCACTTCGTCGTTTTCAAGCAGTTCCTTTGCCTCCCCCTCAAGCGTTATTGCCCCGTTTTCCAAAACATAGCCATAATTAGCCAGTTTCAATGCCTGAGCAGCATTTTGTTCAACTAACAGTATCGTTCTTCCTTGCTTATTTAGCTCACTCAAAATATCAAAAACTTCGGATACAATTAAAGGTGCCAAGCCCAAACTCGGCTCATCAAGCATTAGAAGATCCGGCTCACTCATTAAAGCCCTTGCAATCGCTAACATCTGCTGTTCGCCACCAGATAAAGTTCCAGCCTTTTGATGAGCCCTCTCTTTTAAAATGGGAAAAAGTTCGAACATTCTTTCATACAAAGGCTCTAATTCGTTAATCTTTTTGTTAAACCCACCCATTCTTAAATTCTCAAGAATAGTAAGATTTATAAACACCCTCCTACCTTCAGGTACAAGTGCTACACCAAGCTTAGAAATCTCATGAGCTGGGTGTCTACTTATTTCTTTATCACTAAAAAGTATGCTTCCCTTAGGTTTAACTAATCCGGCAATGGCTTTTAATGTAGACGATTTACCCGCTCCATTTGCACCTATTAAAGTAACAATTTTGCCATTTGGAACATCAAAACTAATCCCTTTCACAGCATGTATGACCCCATAAAATACGTTTAAATCTTTTACCTTAAGCATTGACATCTCCCAGATATGCCTTTATTACGTCAGGATTCGTTCTTATCTCTTCTGGCTTACCTTCGGCTATTTTAACACCATGATCTAATACAGCAATTGTTTCACTTAAGTTCATAACAAATTTCATATCGTGCTCAATTAAAAACACAGTTAAGTCAAACTTATCTTTAATTTCCCGTATAAAATACATCAAATCAAGCGTCTCCTGCGGGTTCATCCCAGCTGCCGGCTCATCTAAAAGTAATAACTTAGGGCCTGTCGCCAATGCACGTACGATTTCTACCTTTCTTCTATCCCCGTAGGGCAGCTCACTTGCTTTAAAATTAGCTTTATCAGCAAGTCTAACGCTCTCAAGCAAAGCCATGCCCTCTTCCTTCATTTCTTTCTCATGTCTATAAAACCTTGGCGTTCTTAAAATTGCGTCTATAAGGTTATATTTCAATTTATGGTGAAAACCGGTTAAAACATTGCCCAAAACAGACAAGTTCGAAAAGAGCCTAATATTCTGAAAAGTCCTTGCCATACCCAAAGATACTATCTTATAAGGTTTTGAGCCGGTAATATCTTGGCCATAGAAATAGATTTTCCCTTCCGTAGGGGTCAGGTTTCCAGTAATCATATTAAAAGCTGTTGTTTTTCCTGCACCATTTGGACCGATGAGTCCAAAAATCATATGCTTTTCGATTTCAATAGAAAA
>JALVTR010000085.1 GCA_027035885.1 Desulfurellales bacterium | reverse complement strand
ATTTTTAGGGGGGATGGGAATTTATATAAAAATGATTATTATTGGCACAATCCTTTGACTTACATAGCTGAAAGGGGTTATATCTCAGGATTAAGGGAAATCTTTGGAGATTGGGAAACCAAACCCGAATCTAAATGGAAAAGACTTCTACAAAAAATTATCGAACAAGAGAAATTAATAGAAAATGCCCTGAACAAGGGCGAGAAAGAAATGGCGATCTAACGGCTTGCATGCAAGGGAAATGGAGTGGTATAGCTCGCCCCCCTTCTTTTGACGCCTAACTGGCAAAAAAATTTATGGAGGTGTGAGATGGCTAAAATCGTAGATGTCATTATAGGTAAAAACGGGGACATTTTTGTTAAAACAAAAGATAAAACAAGGGTTCTCTACAAAGATAAATATGGTTATTTTTGCAGAAACCAAAAAATAGGTGGTAAATGGTTGGTTGATAGGTTTTTAGACGCAGAAGATATAGAAAAAATAGAAACCATGTTGGAGGTGTGAGATGAAAATGGCAAAAATTACCCAAAAAGAACTTGAAATTGCAGAACAACTTAAGCAAAAGTATTGCAGGCTGAAGGCTCATTCTAACAACAAACTTTTGGAAAGAGGAATCTATTGGTTTAATAAGGTTATAAATCGTGTTATTACAGAAATACCAGTAAATTGCTGGCTGTATGAAAAATTATTTTGATATCTAAATTGGCATATCAACCGCCTAAGGGGCATTTATCGCCTCAAGAGCGGTTTTCTTTTTTCTAAGCTTTTCCAATAACCTATCGTATTCATACGCCTGAACGGCAAAATTATCGTCCTTTACCTTCCTGAACAGTTCCCAATACTTGTCCTCGCCTATTTCGCCGAAAATGAACTGTAACCCCTCTTCTACATAGTTATGTATTTTGTAATGGCACGCTTGGCATAATGCTATTCCGTTCTCTAAATCCCATCTGGTGTTGTTATAGCGTCTGCTTATTATGTGGTGGGCGTGTTGCGCCGGTCGTTTGCCGCACCATTGGCAAGTTTTTCTGTTCCCTTTTTGGTCGTGAAGTATTAGGTAGCTCCACAATTTGTCCATCTCCGAGCGTATCCTCTTGATTTGCTGTCTGGTCGGCAAGTTTCTCGTAATCTTCTGGCGTTTTTCTAACTCGGTCATTATCAACCCCCTTAAAATGGTTTGCATAATTTCTTTTGGCGATCCATCGCTGGATAGTGAACGCCACCACCGCTAATTTGTCAATCGGTTTTTTCATTGATGACACATAATAATCTACCAAGGATTCTTGGAATCTCGGGTCCAGTTCCATTACCGTCGCTTTCCATGTATTTGGAAAGAACTGCGGTCGAAATATCGCCCATATTTCATCGCCTAACTCGTGCTTCCTTTGCGCGTGTGATTTTCGCATTCTAAACAATCCTTCGCCGCCGCTGAAGTAGTAATAAAACGGCGTAATCTTGTAAATTATGCCGTGAACTATTATTACTGGTATCGGCAGTTTCTCAAAGTCGGCAGGTCGTTTTGGGTATGTTCGCCTTACTTTTTCAAGTTCTTGCCAAGTAACTTTTTTACCGTCTTGCATTGTATTTTAACCTTTTTGCCCGACTTTAGCTTTAAGACTGTTCCATAATTGATCCGAAACAACTTTGCCTGTGTTGCCGTCATTGCCTTGAGCATATTCAACGCTTTTCGAACGTCCTCTTCCGAACATTGCATTATCGACCTCCTTACGTGTCGGCAAACTTCCAATTACACATCCCAACCCCTGCTTCATTTCCCATCGTAAAGCTCTCCACGCCAAAACAATCTGGTGCATTTTATCCCAATAGAACCTTCTCATTCTAATACGGCCTATTTCCAGAAACTTCTCAATCGCAAAGTTAGACGCTGGCAGCATGTGATCCATGTGGTGATAGTAGTAAAAAAAAGCGATTCTATCCTTAGCTATAGCTTCATACATCATAGTTCGCTTCAAAAGCTCGGCATGGCTTATCTTCCTAAACGCACTGTAATTGTCCGCCAAGTCTTTGTAATACACAATAGGGCTGTGGTAAGTCGCCAGCAACGCTATGGGCATTCTGCTTGCTTTTTTGGCGTAAACATAGCGTATAAAGTCCTTCGTGGCTCTTTTATAGCTTACTAACTCCAGCAACTCTTGATTGTGCAGTTTTAGGTAAGTGAGCAAAGCAAGCGTTCTCGGCTTGTAATCGTTTGTTTTGTATGCATATTTTACTATCGAACCTGCTAACTTTTCTAAAGCTGCCCACGGTAAGCCCCAATCAAGCAAATAATCTATGTATTCCTTCGCCTGCTGCGCGTCCAAAAGCTCCGCTTTAGCTAAATGCTCATTTGCTTCCTGTAGGTTTAGCTTTTCCTCATGTGCATTTATCATACTATCTGTGATTGCTTGCACCAAACCACCTCCTGTTTAAATAGTCGGCAAACTGCTTTTCCTCGCTTGTTTTCTGCGTTTGTTTGTTTTTTGATGCTAAAAAGTTTTCTTCCGTAGGCAATCGCCTCACAAAATGTTTATACCAGAACTCAATTGCCATCGCCGAAGCCATCACTCTATCATCATGCTTGCCCGCTCTTGCGTTTATGCCGTTTTGGTTCTGAACTACATGCATCATTTCTTCAAGCAGCGCTTTGCTCATAATTATGATCTCTTTTGACTCCCACAACGCTTGGAATTGATACAACATATATTCTTTCTGCTCCGTCGTTGACACCCAATGCCAAGCCGCGCCGCCGTAAAGGCTGTCTATCCTTTTAAACACATACTCGCTTTTTATCATGTTCACATAGTCGCCTAACGGAGTATTTGAGTATTTGTCTGGGTTGCGCATAATCAATGCCCTCAACTGCCGTATTTCCTGCAGTATTGCTTGCCCAACGCCGTTTACCTCTAAGATGTAATTTGCCCTATACATGCCCGTAAATATCATTGCCAACCACGCAAATTGGTAGATATTCAGCCTGTTGTCGGCAAACTCAACCACCTGATAAGCTTTGTCCTGATAGCACTTGTAAATTGTGAACACCGAATTGTCTCGTTCCTCGCTTGCCCCGTAGCTTGAGTCTATACCAACCACGTATGTATTGCCTTCTTGGTATTCTTCCCATACCGAAATTGTGCCGTATTTGTAAGGCTCAAACTTCATTTCTTCGGGAGTGATTGCCAAATACGGCTGGTATCTTTTTGGCGTGTGTTTGGCAACCATTTCTAAGTTCTCGGCTATTTCTTTTGACTTGAAAAAGTTTTTTCCAGAAACTCTAAACGCATCCTCAGGCAACCAAGGGAACTCCTGAAGCATGTAGTCTTCCTTGGTCAACGATGACTGCGATACAATCTTTTCCTTAAATTCTTTTCTATACCACGCAAGCTGATATATGCTGATTTCCCAACCATATCTCTTCTTAACCTCCTCTATCCTGTCCTGCTCCTCGCTTGACGGTGCGTAGCCATACAACTGCAAATCCTTTTTGTTGTGCGTCTGGTATGTTTCCTTAGTCCACCAACCAAGGAATATCGCCGTCTGGCTTGGCGATTCCTCAGCCGTTTGATACATATCGTAAAAATGATTAAATCCGTTTGCCGTAGATTCGTATATATACTTTCTATGCGGATACTCCTGACTTAATGTGCTGACAAAGCTGTTGTATTCTTCTAAATTGCTAAAATAGGCTACTTCTGTTAAATGTGCGTAGTTTGTGCTTCCAGAACGCCCCATTTTGCTTGTTTCGGTGCTTCTGGTAGTAGGATAAAGGTATTTCAGCTTACTGCCGTTTTTAAAGCTAAACATAAAGGCGTTGTCTTTGTCTTTCTGCTGTTTAAACCTATGCGGAAGCACTCTATACATAGCGGATATTCTTGTTCTCATTTCCGCCGCTATTTTGTAGTCCGCGGCAACCAAAGCACCTAACAAGTGTTTGTGATAAAAGGCGTAAAACAGGTCAAATGCGTTGATTATCGTTGTTATGCCCATTTGTCGCGGTTTTAAAACAACTAATTCATGAGTCTCATCTCTAAATAAAGCGTCCACTACTAACCATTGTGAATAAAACCAAGTGTTTGGATTAAAATACATTACGCCTTTGTCTTTTGACTCTATGGTAATATGCGACGCCCACTCCAAGAAAGTTTTGGCTGTTTTGTTCTTTTTCAGCCGTTCGTATATTCTTGTTTTTTCGGGCATCGCAACCAAAGGCTCAAATTTGAACATAAACTATCCCTGTTTTGGCTTAACAAGTATTTGCTCAATTTGCTGTCTAAGTTTTTCCTGCATCTCACGTAGATTATTAAGGTTCTGAACAGTATTCTGCATTTCCTGCACGCTAACTTGTTGCTTGTCTATTACCTTTTTGGCAACCTGCAAGACTTCGTCCACGCTTGTTATAGCCGCTGGCGCTTCTGATTTTATCTCCTCAAGCACCTTGTCGGCATCAGGCGCGAAATAGCCTAAGACTGCATGTGCCACGGCTAACACTGCCACTAAGCCGTTTGATATTACCATCTGCGTAGAAGGGTGAACGGCTATGCCAACAAGTGAAGCAACGGCAACAACAAGACCAGCAATCCCTGTGCTTGTAGTTTTATTGTGTTTTATCATACTGTCCCTCCTTGTTCTTCAATAGCAGCTTTTAACGCGTTTTCACTTTCTATCCTCGCTTGTTTAATCTTTTCCGTCTCATCTGGCGTTAATCCTCTGTGTTCCTCTTGCGCTTTTCTAATTGTAGAAGCAACAAGGTTTACGGCATTAATCGCGCTAACCATTACTGCTCCTATTTTCTCAAGCTGAATCAATACTAATAATAACTCTTCCATTATTTGCCTCCCGTGTCATGTTGTAAGTCTGCCTGCAATGTCTGTATAGCTGTCTCTACATGCGTTAAAATAGCGTTTACATTCTTAATAGGCTGATGATTCTCTATCTCTTTTTGAAGCAAGTCTAACTGCTTTGCCAATCCTGTTGTAGATTGATACACATATACCGCTGTTTTTACGCTTATCTTTTTGTTTGCCAAGAGAGCTGTTGTAGTTCGATTGATAGCTGTCAATGCTCCGTTCGCATAAGCAATTCTTTGCATCGTAGTTTTAGGCTTCGGTAAAATGTTGTTATTAGAGCAACTTGACAATGCTATCATAAAAATTATTACGAACGCAAACAAGATAGCATAATAAATGTTCTCTCTCCACCTATACCATGTCATTCTCATACATACCACCCCTTTTCAAATTCTTTTCTTGTTTGAACTCTCAATTCCCATATATCCTTTGTGTTTCCCAAAAACCTTGCCTGCCACCCTGGGTCTATGCCGTTTAAAACCCTTTCAAGAGTTTTGCGTTCCTTTTCTCTGCTGTAAATGTCCATACGCTCGAATTTCTCAGATTTTTTCATGTGTGCCTCCTTTAACATATCTAATTATATAATCTAATATTTCTTTATCATTCCTATTACCCTCAATCTTACTTCTAACCGCAATGCAACTTACCATCTGGCGACACATATTGACTGCCGTTACGTCAACATCAGCGGCAACTATAGCTATATTCCCTACGCCATATTCAATAGCTGTATCAAGCAACAAAATACCTATTGAATTTGGCAACCGATCCAGATGCACTGGGCGAATAATGCGTCTGTATAGTTCTCTTGTTTTGTTGTCAATATCAGCAGGCGTTCCTAACTTATATTTCCACTTCACATATTTTTTAACATCGCTTACTTCCATTAGTGCAACTCCATTATCAGCCTTATTATCAAGGATGCCGTTACAATCACCAATATTGTTGTAGAAATAACCACCATGCGGTCAATTTTTTTATCCAACGCCTCAACCGATGTGCTGGTATGTTCCAGCTTGATAGCAAACTTGTTTAAATCGTCTTTTAATTGCCTTATAGAATCCCATACGCTTTTAAACTCGTCTCTAACATGTTTCTCCTGCATTGATTCTCCTTTCATGTTTTTAGCTTTAAAAACACTAAAGAGAGAACGAAAAACACGGTTGCGGATATGAGCTTTATAACGCTGGTATTAAACATTACGTAAGTGAATATAAGCGTGTTGGCTATAAAAACAAAAGCTATTACGGCATAGATAAATATCTTGTGCATCAACTGCTGTTTTATCTTACTCATCAAGAGCATATTGCCGCTATACATATCGCTGGATTGCTCCTGCTCCCTTTCTAAATCGTCCATTAGAAACCTCCCTTTTTAATTTCCTCTAAATGTTCTGCGTCATCCTCTAAGTCTCTAAAAAAACTACCTTCCTCATCTGCCAACGCCATCTTGTTTTTCATAGATACAAACTCAAGCCCGATTTTTGCAACCGTTTGCTTCTTTAACAGTTCGTCTGGCTCAATAGTGTCAACATTGGTTAACAGATCGTCCACCAGTTTCTCAAGCTTTTTCATCATACTGTCCTTTTTCATAACCACCTCCTAATAAAACTTTCTCCTGTAAACGGTTCTTGCCCTCATCTGGGTAATCTTCCACAACGAATCGATTAACGCTTCAGGCGAAGCATAGGCGTATAAAATGCCGAAGTTGTCCATCATCTTTTTGCCCATTACGGGCATACGTGCATCTGCTTTATTACAGTCCATACTATAATACTGACATAATCCGTTCACATACTCTTGATACATCGTGCCGTTTTGAATCTTCTTTTTCCATTTCTCGGCAAACTGCTTTATCTGTGAAATTATATTCATAGCCACTTCCCTTGCTTTCTCAGGTTGATGCTCCTTATACGCATAATCGTAGAATTTAGCGTATTCCTGTGCTAAGTCGTTGATAAAAAATGGATCTTCCTCGTAAGCTATGGCGTATCCCACCGTTATCGGCGTTATGTGAAACCGCTTTATCTGCGTTACTATGCGGTTAACTTCGTCTGGCAGCAGTTCCTCTGGAGTAGTTACGGCGTTTATAACCGACTGGCCTATCTTCAACTCGCTCGCTCTCATGCCAAGATTGTTGATAAGCATTACATTAAACGCTTCGCTCGGCGTTTGGTTAGGCTTTAAATCGCTTGTTGAGAGAGGCAGAAACATATTGAAAAATAAGGTTGGCGGATTCTTGCTCGGCTCGGAAGCCACCTTATACATATCAGTAATAAATTTTACTAATGGAGAACTTTTCGATTGGTAGGCATACAACGCCTCTGGAACAAAACCGTTTATGCCGTGCTGATACAACGCTTTTAGGGGTCTATAGAATGTCTTTAGCATCTCAAACTCAAAACCCGCACTGTCCCAAATGTAATCGTGATTGCCTATTCTAACCGTTGTTTGGAATAAAAAGCTCGGGTCGTTCATCATGCGGTCTAAAAAGTCAATATCCCATCTATGCTGTTTGCCTGCAAATTGGGCTATCAACTGGTTGATTACAAAGTTATAACCCAGTATATTAGCAAAATACCTCACGTAATCGTAGTTCTTGCCGGTTACGGCATAACCAAGCTGTTTTATAAGAGCCAGCTCCCAATCTGGGGCAAAGAAGGTAACCCTTAATAGGCTTCTAAACAACGGCGTTGCGTAAACATTCAGCTCATTTAACCCACCAAAAAATATGTTCAGCTCATTCAATGCTTCCTGTGCTCCAACCAAAGACAACCTGCCGTTTGCCACGTCCTCTGCAACCTTTTTGACTCCAAGTAGTTTGTTCATAGTGTAGAGTCTATCCCATAACCTTGTGTCCACCCAATCCAGCGCTTTGCCAAGCAACGGTATATTCTTAATCTCATTGAACTTGGCAAATGATATCTCACGGCTAAAGTTAGCATTGAATTTTAACCCCTCCTGTCTCATCCTGTTCTCAAGCGGAATAACATAATTTTCTAACAACTCTTTTCTCAGCTTAAAGAAATCCTTGTCGTTCATAATCATTTCTCTAAACACCATAGGCTGCTCGGCATATAACGCTGAGAACTCCTCGGTCTTGAAATGAAACAGTGAAAATGAAAGCATAAGCCTTTTGGAAGCTGTCAGTGCTTTATTTAGCATTTCCATTAAACCGCCCTCTATCTCTCGCCTCCCTATAACGGCATTAAAGAGATTCTTTGTCGTCCTATCAAAGTAGAATGTGCCGATTCTGGGCATGTTTAACTCAACATCGGGCGGCATTTCGGCTTTAAGGTTAGCGAAGCTGTGCTGGTATATTTCGTTGAATATCTTTTCCGCCTGCGCTTTGTTGCCTCCAAGAACTTGGCTAATCTGGCCCACTGCCTCGTCTTTGTCGTAAACCACCTGCGGCAGTTTAGACAAAATGTTCTTAAGCGCTTCCTGCTTTTCTTTTGTATCAAAATATGCTGGATAGTCGGTCATAATCGTAAAATACCAATACTCTTTTGGAAGCGGCGCGCGGTTCAGAATATCGGCGGTTCTCAGCAGGCTTAACACCGTATCCTGATGGCTAAAGCTCCTTGAAAGCATATCTGCAACATCGTTCCAATCAAGTTTTTTGCCTCTCATTGTATCAAAATATTCAGCCTCAACTTTTCTCGGCATTAATGCCGTCATTGCGCTTTTAGAACGGCTAAGGTAATGCTCGAACGGCACTGCCGTTTCTTTCTCTGTAGCTGTTTGGAGTCGGTTTAAAAGCGTGTCAATCCGTTTTGAGTATTTCTCTATGGTTCTCTGCTGGCTCGTTTTTATCTCATCAAGCTTCTGGTCTAACTTGTGCACCGCGTCGTATCCAAGCTTGGCAAGGTTGGCTTCGATCTTCTCGTCCCTGCCAACAAGAGAAGTGTAGTAGTTCATTTTGTCTCGAAGCGATTTAGCATCAGGCGAAGTCAACAAATCCTCTCGGGCAACCTCGATTGTTTCCTTAGGAATGTCGGGATTCGCTCTCTTAAATGCGTCTATAAAATCATTTACCGTTTTCTTTTTGATAGCATCTATACTGTCTATTTCCTTTTTGTATGCCTTCAACTCCCTGTCTAAATCCTGCGGTCGTTTCTGAAGCTCGGATATCAACCTTTTGCCTGCTCTTGAGTTTAAATACTTTTCCCTATTGTTCTCATTCAAGTAGCTTCCTATGTATGCATGATTAATCTTTGCATCGCTGGCTATAGGGCTTAAATAAACGCTTTTCATGTATGCCTGCAAGTCCTTCAATCCCTCAACCCTATCTGGATCGGCTCGTATGCCTAACTGTGCAAGCGTGTTCGGTATGTCCTCTGTTGTCCATAATCCCTTTTCAGTCAAAACCTCAAACGCTCCCGCTGGCGTAGTTCCCAACTGCTCGCCTATCTTGGCAAGCAACGGCTCATAGTGCGTCTCTAATGTGTGAACGGTAGTTTGAGCTTCGGCTCTTGCAAAAAACTTATAAGCCTGCGAATGCATAAGAACGCTTGATATCTCCTCTTTATCCTTGCTGTTCGTTACGCTATGGAGAACATTTACAAGATTGCCTGTTTTAAAGTGGGTAACCTTTAGAACATCCTTTAAACTGTCAGGCAGCAATTTATACGCTTCTTTTATTCCTTTGGTGGCATATTTGGTCAGTCCTTTATACGCCGTCCCCACCGTATGCGTGTAAAGCATACTGGCAGGGTTAATAGCCATGCCAACCGCACCGCCAAGTAAAGCGGCGTTACCAACATCTTGGGTAAACGGTCTATTGTAGATAACATTGCTCATAGCCGTTCCAGCTCCGCTTACCGCACCAAAACCAACTCCCTTTTTTATGCTGTTCCAAACTATATTTTTAAATATTTTAGCCGGCATTGTCTCTCCCAACTCACCCGCTAACTTCTCGGCAACAGGCTCGATTGTCTTTTCCGCAACGGATGCAACGGCGTCATCTGTGGGACCGAACATGCCAAGCATGGCAAGCTGAGGCAAATTATTTGGCGCTATGTAATCGTATGCGTCCCTAATTATACCTTTTGGAAGCAGGTTTCTAATACTATTGGAAGCTGTCATAACACCTACATTCATTACATCCAAAGGCATTTTAAGGATTTTGCCTATATTGCCTTCCTTCGCCTTGTTCCAATCGCTGTAAACGGTAGAAACCATTTTATCCATAGGAGTAGGCTTGGGTATCTTATACGGCAGTTTTTCCTTAAACACATCAGGCTCAAACAAATGCTTAGCTTCCAACGGCATTTTAGGATTGAAAATGCTATTGGGCATTTAATCCTCCCGCCTGTTCGGTAGCAAATATGTCTGTAGGCGTTAAGGAATTATCTGTAGGCATCATTGTTCCTAATTTAGTTTTTAAATTCTCCAACTGCTGGTTTATCTGCTCTTTAACGCTTGCAGGCACTAATGGATTAGCCGATACCTGTGCATTTAACTTAGACAATGAAGATAATGAGTTAACAATATTTCTCTTTAACTGCTCAGCTTTTATTGCCGTCCCTGAACGTAAAACCTGAATAAGGTTGTCTCTATAAGCCACCATATGATTTCTGTAATCCATCATGTTTACAAGTTCCATTAACTTTTGTGCATATTTCATATTCTCGCTTAGCAACTGTAGCTTCTGCGCCAGATAGCTCAGCGGCAACTGCTCTTTTGTGATATTCAATTTTGCAAGGTTTTCTTCAACTTTTGAACCTGTAAGCATAGACTCCATTGCCGTTTGATATTTGTCTAACTCCGTTTTTGTTTTGTACGCCTCCTCTTTCAAAAAGTTATTCCATCTCTCAACGGCTGCTTTGTAGTTCTGCAACTGCAATGTGCGTTGATAGTGTATCACACCAGATAAAATATTCGCGTAATCATCTGCACTGTCTGGCTCGTGCATGGTCATCAACGCTATTAGGCCGGTTACGTAAGGCATTGCTCCTTTGGTAATATCAACGCTTTGTTGCAATACAGGTGGTTTAGGCGGTGTGGCCGTTGACTCGTTTAATGCTTTGTTAGCGATTTGACTGTATTTGTCATATATATCATTTAAATGTTTTGACACGGTGGATAATGTGTTTGTAATCTTTTTTAAGCTCTGTTTTGTTAGCTCGCCGTATTGCCTTATATCGTGTCCCCACATTTGCTCAAGACCGTTTATCTGTTGCATAATGCCAGATAAGGCATTGTTGGCTCTATCTATGGTTCTCTCAACTTTTGGTTGCCTAACAACGTGCTGTTGAGGCACTTTTTGCTGTGGAGAAGTTTTAGCCTTTATCTGAGGTTGAGTAGCTTTAGGCAATATAGGCGTAGATGGAATAGCGTATTTGTCTAAAGTAGGATAGGGAACTATACCGGGCTCATTTACGGTTTTCTTTACTTGAGGAAATTTACCGTTATAAATTTCTGCACCAATTTTATTTATGCCTTTTGGTTTCGCCGTTGCTATGCTATGAAAAAAACCGTTTATGTCCTTGCCTAATCCCCATGTGCCAGAATTAGGCGATATATTCTTAGGTTGCCTAATGCTCTTAGGCGGTTTTTTTGTAATCTCTTTAGGGTTTATTCCAACCCCACTAAAAGGTGTGGGCATGATAGCCTCCTTAGTGTCCAGCTATTGTCTGTGGTTTGTTTTGCCAATCATAACCTCCCGAAGGTTGAACATGCGATAAGCCGTAATTGCCTTCTTCTAAATTGGTAGCATATTCTTTAGCATGTTCTTTAGCTACTTCCTCTTGTTGTTTCTTAATAGCTTCTGCCGTTTGGTTAGCTTGATACGTTTGTTCTTGAACTAATTGATTAAGAGTAGGCTCTACATCCCAATTCAAATGTAAATAATTGGTAAACAAATTATTCATGCTTTGCTGGAACTTTTGATTTGAGTCATATGTTTTTTCCAACGATTCGTATGGTTTTGTATAATTAAACCCAAACTTTTCACCAAGCTGTTTTAAAACACCATCTAACGTGTTCTTAGCATAACTCAAAAAAGTGGACCTTAAAACTTGTGGATTTGTAAGCTGTTCAAGTTCTTTTTGTATACCTTCTTTTGCCTTTTGAAACTTACCTTGTATGTTTGCGTTCTCAGATTGCACCTTAGCGTTAAAATCCTTTACTGACTGAGGAACAAACTCTTTCCCCATATGCGACTGTGCTGTTACAAATTTATATCCCTCTAAATTAGCTGTAGGTATTTTAGCTGGTGCTTTCTTTTTAGCTAACGCACTCAATCCTTTCTGCTGGATTTGTGCATAGGCTTTTTTCATATAATCCGGCACCGGTGTATTAAATAACTTTTGAATATCTGACTCAACATTGGTATATCCAAACCTATTGCCCATATCCTGTTCCAGATGTCTATAGTTTGAAGCAAACTGCTGGCTTGGAAACATCTTTTGATTATTCGAATTATTGTTTAAGTTAGTTTGTGAAGAACTTGGTTTTATTTTTTGCACGGCAAAAGGACTTATTGTTGGATTGTAAATAGACGATATAGCCATTTCTGCCTCCTACTCCAAATTTAAGTCGGCTAAATTGAATCCGCTCGCAGAAGGCGCTTTTGCCGATTTATTTGGGTTAAAATCCGACAACAGTGTAATACTTGGATTTGCCTTTATCTCTTGCTCGGCGCTAATCGTATGCCCGTGAACTGGTTTAAGTGTGTTGTAAAGATTAGCTAAGTTCTGTGCCTCTTTTGGAATAGATTGAGCTAAAGAACTTATAGCCGAACCTTGATTAGCTTCATACTGTTGTTTGGCAAGATTTGTATTCATGGCGTTAGCCGCTGTTTCTGCCGCTCCCATTTTAGCCGCCGACTCGGCTTTCCATTTTGTTAAATAATTGTTAATTGCGTTGTTTGATAATCCCGCCATTGCCAATCCGCTTCTTAACTGTTGCTGTAGCATCTGCGATTTAAGATTTGCCGCCCATAATGCAAGGTTCTGCATTTGAGTTTGATACTGCGTGCTTTGAGGCGTAAATCCCTGTCCTGCAAGCATAGCCATAAGCTCGTTCTTTCTCTGTTGCAATTGCCTTTGATACTCGCCCGCATAAGCTCCCGACAATTGACCCTTGTTGTATAAATCAATGCTCTGCTGTGCCGCTTGTCTTGCTGTATCCGATAACTGTGTGTTCTTTGCTATCTGATTATTTATTGCCTCTAAGTCTCCTTGTGGAATAGTAAATGGCTTAATAGTAGGAATGCTAATTGCATGATGATGGCCAAACAATTGTTCGCCAATTCCAAAAGCGCCGCTCAACGCACTCACAACCTCGCCTATTATTGCCACTGCTCCGCCCATTTTACCCTCCTTTACAATCCATAGGCACTGTAAAGCTGCCTAATGCCTATGATAATTAGTTTATGAGTTTCTTGCTCCTGCAAGAAAAACTTATTGTAGGTTTCCATATTTAACTCGTTCACCCTTAACATAGGATTTAACTTTGCGTAAACTACAATCGGCGGTTTGTTGTAGTTTGCTAAATCCGCACCAAGCTCATTTATCCAATCATAAAACTGTTCGTGCTGAAAATTATCATGGTAGATAAAATTGTTAAAAGCTCCAGCATCCTGAACGTTCCAAGTTAACAAATGCAAGTTAATTTTATATTCCTTGTTGTTAACTGCTGACTCGAGAGAACTTAAAAACATAAAAAACATTGCGTGCTGGCGGTAATGATTCATCTGCCACGATTGAACATAACCAATTTGTTGCTGCTTATCGAAATGCTTGTTTACATGATAACCGACTCCAACATAAGGAATATTGAGACTCATCTCAACGCTCTCCCTATTACGCCTTCAAGATAAATGTTAATCAACTGCCATTTGCTGTTCGAAGTTTCCCTAATGTCAAAAAAGAATGCCAATCCGCTTTGATTAAAATAAAATATGTTGCTTATAGCTTGCGTTAAGTTTAATGTCGATGACAAAACGATTGCTGTATTGTAACTATTCGTAAATATTATGGCGTCCGTATATGAGGGATTCTCAGCTATAACTGCATTGTTCACATATATATTCTGATTAGCCATGTCCGTTCCGTTAGTAGCATTTCTCCCTGTTTGGTTTATGGTAGTAACTCGTAAGGAAAAAGAAGGAACAGAACTTAAAATAATTATATTAAAAAGCAAATATCTAATTGTTTTCCAAATAAATGGGAATCCAAAATCAAACTGTTTGGTTCGTATAACAACCGTTACTTCCTGCGTGGAATTATCGTCTATTTTATAGATATCAGTTCCAGAATAAATGTAGATTTCGTGATTGCTTGTTGTCCTTGTCGCCCATACTCCAGCTATGTCAATACCCCAATCAAAATAGAAAAACTCCTTTGTGTCTATGCAATAAGCAAGCAAAATGTTTCTTGCTTTGTAGTCAATCTCGCTTGTGATATAAACAGGCAGTAAGTAAAAGGTTAAATTATTCATCATTATAAAGTCCGCCCTTTTGTTCCTTACCTGCACTTTGCTCATGTCAAAAAGATAATCCTCTTTCTGGCTCTGCGTTGAGGCTATGGCCCAAATACCGTATTCGTTCAAAAGATAAATCGTGTTGTTAAAGTTAATCACATTCTGGTTGTATTCGCTTCCAAGTGTGTTGAAAAGTTCCATCTGATACCATTTGGTAGGGTCTGAACTGATTGTTGTTCCCGTGTATGCCAATATGGAATGATCGCCAATAATGTATAAACTGTCCATATAAGGGACGATTTTAACAATCTTCTCCTTCAAGTCGGATAGGCTTATGGTAAACTCTCCGCCGCCATCGGCCGTTGCAAAATCGTTGTATTTTAGCGCCGCCGAATACTGTAGAACCCTGTTGTTTGCTATAAAAACTCTTCCCTGCCATATTAAAATTGCTGTTCCCTTGATTGTAGAGTCAATACTTGTCAATGTAGTTCCGTCAAAGCTAAAATATCCTTTGTTCGCATCTACAATCAAAAGATATTGAGACTGCCAAATAGCCGTGTCTATTTCGTCCGCATGAGTAGAAAATGTGCCTACTCCTCCTACTTGCGTGTAATTCCCTGTGCTGTCAATAGTGCCGCATGAACCGTCATTTAGAATCACAAACATTCTCACTGCACCGTTCCAGTAGTCGTTTACAAGTTTAATTATCGGCAATGATACGCTGGCAACAAGCGTAAGACCGCTTACCTTTTGCTTTAACTGCGGAGACAATGGACACATATTGTAAATTACCTGTCCTTGATTATCCTCTATTGCGTTTGGAGGCATTGTGTTGTTCATTGTGCCAAGACCGTTTATAGTTAGCGTAAATTTATGGAACGGAGACTTCTTTTGTAGATGAAAAGTGCTAACTTGCGGCTCAGCCATTACGTAATGTCTCCTTTCGGCAATTGTGAATAAGATTCTCTATACAACGCGTCGAAATACTGTGCCAATTGCGGATTTGTGTCCGTTATGGCAAGATATTTGCACGCTAAAAACCCAATCGTATTTAGATAAATGTCAGGTATGGTATCGGTGGTATTCGTAGAAGTGTCCAAATCAAATGGGTAATAAGTGTATTGCCACGTGCTTTCGTAAGCCGCCGATGGAATCGGATAATAAACAACTTGGCTTTTGTAGAGATAATACTGCATGGGAATTGAATTAAACTTCTTCAAGAAAACTTTATTTTTGCTTATCCTCTCAAGCGGTATTTGTATAGCATTAATGGTTAGCCACACTTTTTCAACAGAATAAACCGTTACTCCTGTTACCTGAGTATATGCGTAGGTATCCGTTCCCTGCGTCATCGTAAAAGTATATAAACCTCTTAAAATGCCGTGTGAACACATTGTCCTTCTCGCCCGATTTATAGCCGAAACCTGCTGTGATTCTGGGATAGATGATATAGTGGCTATATTATCTGACAAAAAAGTCAATAAATCACTTATTTGCATTCGGCTTTGCCTTTATCTCTTTTTCTAAATCCTCTCTCGTTGTTGCAAGTTTAAAAGACGTAATAAAATCCACAAACTTCTTATCAGTATCAGATTGCCTGCCCCATCTCTGCTTATACACAAGAATTGTTTTGCTCATCATGCGTTCATTGGTTTGACTCTCAGGTAAATTGTAGAAAAAATAGGCAGTTGCAACTGATTCTGGTATTTCGTTTATTCCATTTGTTATAAGATATTCCTTGTTATCCCATTTTAAGCTTATGTTTGTTCTATATTGTGAATATACCCACATATAAACCTCCTACAATATTAATTTTTAACTTGTTGGGAATCCCGTAATTTTAAAGTTAGAGCTTGGCAAATCGCATACTAACTGTCCGCTGAAATTAGCGGCGGTTACGTAAGCATACTGGCCAACAACGGCTCTATTCTGAGGCTCTAACACTTTCAAATGGAAATCAGGATTGTAAACAAAATTAATATGATCCATATTGACAAAGTAAATCGTATTGTCGCTCGTGCTTATGCCGGGGTCCACAACAATAGGAACTCCGCTCACCATCAAAGCATCTGTTGCGTATCCTCTCTTGGTTGCTATTTTATCAAGCTCTGTGGTAATCATTTGCTCAATTCCAGTAAATGACTTAGCTATGTTGAAAAAGACATTGAAGTTACAAATGCCCATTGTCGGTAAAGGTGCGGCACTGTCCTGCATGAATTGATAAAGGTAATACTGAACTTGTTGATAAGCTGGTAAACTCGTCTGCGAATCTGCATATGCAAAAGCACCCCAATTTGGATAAGTGGTTCTGTCTATATTACCGTAAACAGCGGTTGTTGAACCATTATCAACAACATCTTGAATTCCCCAAAATGCCAGTTCATTTGTTCCTCTACTGCCAAGAAAAGCATCGCTTACGGCAGAAAACATATTCTCTGTTGCGTTCTTCATTGCCAAAGAAATTAAGTCAATAGCACTCCAAGCAGCACCCTCTCCTCTCGCCAACGAAAGCTGAGTGTAAAGAAAACTCATAGGCTCAATGTAGTTCGATGGATTAAAGACTGCAACCTGTGCGTGTTGCTCAACATCTGGGATATTAAATGAACCGCTCCAGTCCATATAAGTTCCGTTGTTGGTATAAGGTGTTAACTGAACTGGTTGCTCAATTGGCGAAAAACCACCTTCCCCTCGTTTGCTTGCGTTTTTCATCAAATACTTTAAAAATGGTCTCGCTTTGTAAAGATTCTGCATAACTATTGTAGGCAGAATGTTTCTATAAGTAACGTTAATTATCTCTTGGGCATACTGTGCGTTATTTGGATATATGCCCGTTCCTACTAATGGCATAGTTCCCTCCTATTACTTTAGTTTAACGTAAGTTACTGTTGTGGTTGCCGATCCACTCGTGTTTAAAACCCTTGCACTCTGTCCATCGCTTTGGATAAGTGTGCCGTTCCCTGCGGCTGTTATGTCCACCCAATTAGCGGTGCTTGTAGTGCTTGTGTTTAACTGAATTTTTCCAGTTCCCCCCGGTGATACCAATAATGTGCCACTCGGTAAGGTAAAGCTCGCCGATGAAGCAACTGTTTTGGTAACAGACTCTTCAAATACATTTAGGTCTAACCCCGTTGTGTATTTGCCTGCTCCAATAGGTTTTGAAATTGCCATGCTCTCCTCCTTTTATTTCAAAATTTGTTTTAAATCTTCAATTGCTTTCTGTCTGGCTTTGTCGTAATCCAGCAATTCCTCTCCGTTTTTAAAGTTATCGTAATAATCCATTTCCGGTGCCGACTGCTCAGCTTCCGATTCCCTCTTTTGCTTTGCGTAAAGCTCAATAGCTTTTGTATTGTCGGCTATGGCGTATTCCTGTTGAAACTTAATTACCTTTTCGAATTCCTCAGGCGAAATACCGTAATCTGCCAATGCTTTCTCCACCCGCTGTCTTTCCCTTGTTTTTGCCAATTCCGTCTCCAGCTCGCTCACTTTACTCTCAAGCGGCGCAACGTAGTTATCAATTGGATCTTGGGGTATTTCTGTCTCCAAACCTGCGTCTCTCAACGCCTCAGCAAACTTCCTTTTAGCCTGCGGATTAGAATAAATCTTTCTAATCCCCTCAGTTGTGGAATTTAACTGTTCCACCGTTGAATTATAATCCTGCAAAATCCTTGTAACCTTCTCTCTTGTTTTTTCGTCCATCAGCTCTAACTCTTCCTGAGTGAACAAAGGCTCGTCCATAACTACCTCCTATTTCTTTTTCTTCCACTTTGTCTTTGCGTTCTTTGCAAAAACAAGTCTCCTTTCCTCCGTAATATCAGCTTTGGTCTTATGCTTTTTAGCCTTCAGCTTTTTCAACTTTGCATTAATCTCGCTCAAAGGAATTTTCTTTCCCTTAGGAACACCCATATCTTTGTGAAGCTGTCCCTTTTTTATCGGTTCACCATAAAAATCCCCTGTTTTCTTAGCCTTTGACTTTGCCCTACTTTTTGTTGCTCTTTTTTTTGGCGGCGCCATAATCCCTCCTTTCTATCTTTTTTAGCAACGGCGATGAACACAACATGCTCGGCGTAACCTGATATGCCTTGTAGTTGTTTAATAACCTCACTCCAGCTTGCTCAAACGCTTTGAATATATACTCACTGCACACATACCTGTTCTTGGAATCAAGATACTTGTCTCTCAAAATATATCCAAGCAAAGCAAAATAATCATACCCGCATTTGCCCGATTTGCTTTCGCACCAATCTCTAATCCTATCTGCTGTTGTGTCTAATGCTTTAATTGAGTAAAAATCCAAGTCGTTCTCGCCGTAATCAGGATGTAAATCCCTTAAATAACCTTCTCTCGCTCCAGCTTGAAACAAAGGCAAACCAGCACTTTCATAAATATAAGTATTACCCACCACCGGCTCAAGAGAAAAGCTCAGCATAACATGCCCATATTTACCCCACTCATACCAATTAATTAGTCTGTCTATAAATCCTTTGCCTTTGTAGGCGAGAACGTAAAGTGTTACCACACTATTTTCTCCAGTTGATCTTTAGCGGTTACCTGCGTTATTTGCTCTTTTAACTGAACTTTCTTTTGGAACAATTGCTCTCCCCTTTGCAAAATATCTTCTGCCAACCCTTTCAAATCGTCTAAAGTCATCTGAACCGGCTTGTTGTTAATATCCAGCCAATTTGTTGTAAAATTAGAAGGTGCGCCTACAATAACCTTTGTAAGTATGTCCTGCGATTGCTCATCGGCTTGGAACGTGTAAGGAGTGCCACTAACGGCGTATTGGATAGGTTGTTGCAATGCTTTCTGGTAAGAGGCTTTAATTTCATTTTTCTTGGCTTGCTTCAACTCGTCCAATGTTCGAAAGTCTTTATAAGAGAGCGTTTTAGTTTCAACGTCAATGTAGTTATAGCCGTTATCGATAGCCTCTTGCCATTGCTCATCCGTAATTTCAATGAAAGGTTTAGGTATAGAGGATAGATCCCAGTAACCTTCCTTTACGAGATTACCCTTATCATCGTATTGTGGCTCAACCCATTTGCCGTTGATTTCTTTATCGTAGTAACCTAAAATTTTACCTGTTTTTTCGTCATAATTTACATACTTCATTTAAAACCCTCCTTAATAACCTATGGCTATCCAATAAAAATTATGAGCATACGTGCTATTGGAGTTGCCGTTTAAAGCAGTAAAAGTTGTAGTAGTTAACGATCCTACATCCGTATTATATTCATATTGAGCATTAACGTCAGTTGCAACAACATTCAAACAAGCATTTGGAAATGCTATTGGAAAAGTTATAGTCGCCGTTGAAGTAGCCGATACATATCCATATCCCCACTGTATAATCAACCCGCTTGGCAGTTTTTGATAGCCATTAGTCGCTTTGCTAACAGGAGTGTTACCGTTATTCCAAACTACATTTTGATTAACATAGAAGTCATTTCCATCAACTTTAGTAACTGTATAAGAAGAAGCATCAGCTATGAAAATTGGGTCTTGAGTAGTATATAAAAATCCATCTATCCAGACCGCTCTGGATGATTTCGCAGGGCTATAAAATCCATACCATTGCTCATTATTGTAAGTAACTTCAACAAGATAAGCATTAGAATAGTTACCGCTTATAAATAGTTTAGTGGAAGCATAAGCAGAAGCACATACAACGTTATACTCTTCGGTATAATTGTATGCAGCAGCATATCCTCTTGATATTATAACCTTTCCAATAAACCCTTGTTTAGGTAAATAATTACTCCCATCATACTTTTTAGCAAATAAAACAAGTCCAGGTTTAGTATCTGTTATTAATCCTATGTATCTTGTTACTCGTTTTGCTCCATCACCAGCAGAAGCATAAACTCCTATGTTCAAGTCAGCAGTATCGTTGCGTTGGAATTGAGTGCTGTCTATACCATCTAACTTGTCTGCATTAATGCCTCTCCACACTGACCCATCAAAAAGCTTAAAACTTTGTGTCTCGGTATCAAGATAAAGTGCATTTTTCTTTGGTGCGGTAGGCGAAATCGTATAATCAATTCGTGCGTACATTCATTCCTCCTTAATAGCCTATGGCAAAAACTCTAATTACAAGCGTTGCATTAGCACCAAAATAACAATATCCAGTTATAGATGTTGTTGTTAGTACTTCCGTAGTGCTTGATGCAGTAACATCATTTCCTGCCGAACTAAATGCCTGAAGACAAGCATTTGGAAATGCAATTGGCAAAGTCCAACCCCATTGAGTAGCAGTGTTAGCAGAAACCGACACACTAACAGAACCCCATTGAATAATCAATCCACTTGGTAGTTTTTGATAGCCATTGCCTATAAGAGAGCTTGTAAAATCAGCAGGCAACCCTCTCACTAAATCAGCATCTAAACCAGAAGCATCACCTTGAGCTATCCATGTGTTCAAATGAGCATTGGCATCAGCTACAGGTATAGTATTTGCTGTTGGCGTTTGAGATGCGTCAAAACCGTCTGTTTTGTCAGCATTAATTCCTCTCCACACCGATCCGTCAAAAACCTGAAAAGTAGTGTCGTTACTGTTGAAAAACAAAGCTCCTACCTGCGGAGAAGGCGGCACGGTAGTGTCAACGGTAAACAATGCCAATATAGTGCTAAAATCATCGTCTAAGTTCTGTAAGTTTATGGCTGGAACATTGTTAGTCCCTATTGTTCTGGTTGCCAACGTGCTGGGGTCTATGTTGGCAAAAACAACAGGGACTGCTGGGTTAGCCATTATCTACCTTTCTTATGGACGTCTTGCCAAGACTTCTCGAAGTTAAATTCATCGGCAGCGTTCTTGGCGGCGGCATAGTTTGGATCAAACTTTAAGTCCAGATTAAAATCCTTAAATTTCTCTTCATTCTTAGCCATTTGTTCCCTCCTTTAGTAAATTTTCCAGCCCTCCCGCGGCTGGCGTAGTAGGCATAGGTTGAGGTTGTTCCTCTTTAGGTTGCCCTAATGCCTCTATTATGCCATTTGGCGTTATACTCTGCATATTCTGCGGCAGTGAACTTACGATTGACTTCAATGCCGTCTGCAAGTCGCTAACCTGTATCCCTTTAGTAAACTTACTCAGGCTTTTTATAGCCCTCATTATTGTCTCGCCCTCGTCCGAATTCGTGCCATATGCAACCAAAAGGCTCTCAAGCACTTTTACTATCAACGCAAGAACCGTATTGCTTAGCTTTTTAATTCCCTCGCCGCCCGTGCTTTCCATTAGCTTTTGAATAACTCCCTCTGCGGCTGGCTTTATTTGCCCTAATCCTGCGTCTTCCGCTCCTGTTGGCGGTATAGTTGGTTGCTCTTGTCCACTATCAGGTAAAATTTCCCTTAAATCCATTTTCCCTCCTTAAATAAAAGTTGCCCCTCCGCTAAATAGAGGGGCTTCGGTGTGTTATTTCTTCCTTTTTCTCTTAGCCATGTTCCCCTCCTTTCTTTTTTTCGGTGCGTTTTTTTGCTTCCTGCACCGCACCAAGCGCCTCAGCTTTAGCTTTCTGTATCTGCATAGTCTTGATGTGCTTTTCAATCCTGTTTTTATAGGGTAGAGGCAAAATGTAAACCAAAATATCAGGAGGGATAATATCGGCTTGCGCTAACTTTAGTATCAAGTTAATATTATTTGTCGTTGTTATTGGACTTGCCGTGTGTGCATATATCTCAACCCGGTAATCCGCTGTTAACTCGCTCAAAATAAAGCTGTAATCCGTGTTGTTTACCCTTGTTTTGTAAGTGGTGTCATCGTTTATTTGGAATAGTTCGGCTGTTGTCGTAAACACTTCCTCAAACTGGCTTTCAATTCTATGGGCCTGCCGTTTCAAAGGTGCTGACGCAAACTCGGCAAGCATGTTGGCGTATCCTTCGCTTCTAACGTTCTTGGTAGGCTTGCCCATCATAATTTCGTTCAAGCCTGTTATATACGTTGTTTGCTCGTCATAATAACCAATCATTTCCATAGCTAAAGGAATATCAAGTTTTGGTAGGTATGGATCAATTTTTATGCCCTGTCCGTCAATAATGAATATGCCACCCGGTGTTGATAAATTTTCTTTGTCCGCTTCTAACCTATCCCTATCCAGCGAATACCCCTGTGCAATCAAAGGCGGATCTAATAATGCTGGAATAGCTTGATCTATCTCGTCAATCCTCTGCATTCTATAGTGCTGTATGGTTTTCAACAGTTCTATTATGCTCATTCCGTAAATCGAACTGCCCTTTGGTATTGGACAAATGGTAAAAAATGGGTGAAACTTAAGTCCAGTGTCTTTAATGTTTACAAGCTGTTTCTCAATAAACAAAGCTCTGTGCCACGTAGAAGTATCGTAATCGTAATAATAAAGCTCATCGGATTGATAAACAGGCATCGCGGCTTTTGGCGTAAGCTCAAAAGCGTCTCGGCTTGGAGTTTCGGCTGCCTGTGTTTGGCTCAACACCAAGCCAGCTAAAGAATCTTGGCTTTCCGTTGCAGTCGTGCTTTGCTTTTTTATTTTTCTATATGTTTTTGGGTAAAAATGTTCAACCTGTCTTTCCGTAAGATATGTTCTATGCGTAAAAACTTGATTAATGTTCTCTATTGGCAATCCTTCATAAACAACGCCAATGTTCTCAGGTGCTATTTCCCTGTAATCAACGCCATTGCCGGTCCAGATTATTTTAATAAACCTTGTGCCGTCAATTAAGGCGTTCGTAACAACTTGGCTGGTGATATTGTCAAGCCGTTTATTGAAAAAATTATTTTTAACTTTTTCCTGTAGTTTGTCGGCTATCTTCTGCTGTAAATCGCTAATTTCGTTCTCAGTAACCAGTTCAAGAATTATATTATCAGGCGAATATATCATCGCCGCTATATCATTTACTTCACCAAATATACGGTTGATTTTAGCAGGAGAACCATCGGAAGTGCCACGATAATAAAGATTACGATAAACTCGATACTTTCTCAACCTTTTGTCTCGGTTGAAAAAGCATTGATTGACTAAATCGTAATCAATCTTCATTTCATATTCCTAAACTTTTCGTAAATTGGCAATAAATTTACTTTTACCCCCATTGCTTCCATCTCTTTTGTAGATTTAAAACCCGGTGTAAGAGAAATCTCTTTTTTAGCTTTTAAATATTTAGCACGTTCGGAAGAAGACATTTTTCGCAACATTTTTTCTTCTTCAACACTCATCTGTGCGTTAAAATTAGCGATATTCTGCCTTCTTTCATTATAATCTCTAACCATTTTATCGGCTGCCTCACCTTTTTTGTCTATCCAGTCGTATATTTTTTTGCTAATACTAACTTCCATATTTAAATTATAATACTTATTCTTAAAAAGTCAAGTAATAAGATAATTTTTATGAATTATCACACTTGACAAAATCCAATTTTGGAATATTGTATTATTAGGCCTTGGAGTTGTTTTCGATTCCACTCACAAGGTAACTGCACCACGCATATCATCCTAACCGAACGTCTCGTGGCCGAACAGGGGGAGCGAGAAAAAATAAATAGCCCCGGTGAAAGAGCGCCACCATGTGGGGTGGCCTGGGCCAAAATATTCTGTTTTGGCTGACAGGCGCCACCATGTCCAAATCAAAATCTTACACGGACACTTGAAATTTAAAATAAAATGCATATACTATAGATGACGTAGGTAAGGCAAAGCTGTTCGGCCCTTTGCCTTCACCGGGGCTATACGTCAAAGCGGATTCTTAACGGAGTCCGCTTTTTTTATTTCCTCTTTACCTATTTTATACTTGACATTTTATTTTTTTGGATTAAAATATAAGTATTAAGAAGTTTAAGGAGGTTTGTATGAAACGAAGTGAGAAAATTTCGGAGTTGGCGTCAGCACTTGGTTCAGCACAAGGCGAGATTAAGGACACAATTAAAACAAAAGAGGCTTACGGCTACAAATACGCCGATTTGTCAAGTGTATTAGCCGAAGTCCGAACCGTGTTCTCAAAACACGGCCTAAGTTTTACACAGGAAGTTACCGCAACGGAAAAAGGAATATCAGTCAAAACGCTACTTATCCACACTTCAGGAGAATGGATCGAGTATTTAACGATTATCCCTTCAATTTCATTGAAAGGAACTAATGACGCACAGAACGCTGGAGCTGGAATAACATACGCAAGGCGTTACGCTATCTCGGCAATAGCAGGCATCTCATCTGAGGAAGACACGGATGCCGCCGAAAAAAACACACCCAAAAATCCGCCGCAAACGAAAACACAACCAAAAGCTACGCAAAAAGCAGAAGACAAGCAGCGAAAAGAGCATGACGAAATAATCAACCTGCTTAAAAAACTCAAACTCACATACGAGGAAAAGCTTTACAAAGGATCAACATGGGTAGGCGTTACCTCAGATGTAGATGAACTAACTGAGGCGCGACTGTTAAAAGAAGGTTTTGTATTCTCTGACAAATCAAACAAATATGTAAAGAAAATAGGAGGTTAAATGAACGAAGTTAGGGAAAAAGAAATCAACGAAATTTGGAAAATCACTCAGGAAATCATGGAAATCAAGGACACCATCGTTGCCTCTCACTTAAAATTAGGCATTCTGCTACTTCAAGCAAAAGAAAACGAAAAATATAGGCTATACGGCAACCATATCAACAAGTTTGAAGACTACCTACAGGAAGTGGGGATATCCAAATACACAGCACAAAGGCACATGAGAGCGGCTAAACTTTACCTAAAAGACAAAGACATAAACATTAAAAACATTATGAACACAAACCTATCTCTAAACAAGCTAATTTTGGTGGGAGAATCGCTAAAAAAACTTCCTCAACCAGAAGACAAAAAAGAACTGCTCGAAATATCAGAACATTCAACCGAAAACCAGATAAAACAGTTTGTGAGAGAAAAAATCGGCGCTCCAGTGTGCCATCACTACAAAACAGTCGTAATGGAATACTGCCCAGCATGTGGTAAAAAATGGATAATCGAGGAAAAAAACTATCCAGAGGGGAGAAGCGATGATTAAATATACCAATAATTTTAATATTCCAGAGGAAATCGTCAATGTTTTAGTTCCTTACGAAAAAAAATACACGGAAAACGCATTCAGCGTTACAGATTTAATCGGAGCGCCTCAAAAAAGGGAATTGCTGAGGCGCTTTGATGTAGTCATAGACTATTCTGCACTGTTAAGCCGATTCAAGGGTAATCTTCTTCACAATTATTTTCAGCAGAAAACGCCTCAGCTACTAACCGAACAGTTTGTTGAGCGAAAAATCGAATACAACGGCGTTGAATACACAATTAGGGGAGTTGCCGACATTCTGTTAGAAGATAAAATCGTTGACTACAAAACAACCAAGCATTGGAAATTTATTTTTAAAGACTATAGTGATTGGGAAACGCAGCTAAATTTATACAAATGGCTTACCGAATTTCTTTACAAACCTTTTGAACCAGATTTATTGGTATGGGCATTTATAGACGATTACACCTTGCAGGAGGCTAAAAGAAACAAGGATTATCCGCAAATAGCGTTCAAAGAGGTCAAAATACCAGCGTGGGACAACAAAAAAATAGAGGAATATGTTTTGGACCGCATTAAAAGACACCTGTTTATGCAGTCGTTGAGCGATGAGGATCTGACAACAAAAGTTTTCTGCACCAAAAAGGAACGGCTCGCAAACGATGAAAAGTTTGCCGTTATGAAACAGGGCAGAAAATCGGCAATCAAGCTATACGACTCTCTTGAGGACGCAATAGAAAACATGCCAAAGGACGGCAAGCATTACGTTGAGGAAAGACCGTCCGTAAGCAAGTGCGTGGACTACTGCGATGCTTCCTCTATTTGTCCAATAAGGCTTAACCCGCAGTATAAGGAGGTTTTTATGCAAGCAAACCCTGATACATACAGAAATGAATTAAAGCTAAACGATATGCAGTTTAATACTTACAAAAAAAACTGCGAATTTTACAAGCTATCAAACGGCTACGCATTTGTGAGAACAGTCGGATTCCAAAGAGAAATAGTCTTATATATAGACTACCTGCAATCAGAAAACCTAAAAAACGATATATTAGAGTTACTCTATGCCGTTCCTCTAATGCCCGATTATATAGCTTACAATAGAGAAAAACATGCTAATGGCAAAATAGTAAAAATAGACTACAAAAATTTAAAGGGGGTTTTCGATGAAAGAATCTTTTAATCTTATCACTTTTACTGGCGAAGTAACAGATGTCAAAGAGAACACAAGCAAAAACGGTAAAAAATACGCAACGTTCTATCTAAAAGACTTAGACGATCAAGGGAAATTATCATGCATTGTTTGGAATCCAGACTTTATTAAAAACTTAGTGGGTATAATCCATGTGGAGGGAGTGTTTGAGTTTTACAAGGGGTATCCAAAGGTAACAGTTCGAAAAGTGCTTCAAGTGTTTGGCGAAGAACCAAGCGACAATCCATTTTAGGAGGGCATATGAGAAGACCCAATCCGCTTAGAAAAGAACTTTCAATGGAAAAGCTATTGAGAGTTACAGAAAAGATGTATCAACAAATACAGTCTTTACGAAAACAATACGGATGGTTGGATTCGACATACAACACACACAGAATTTTTGAGAGAGGACTGGATATTCTGGAGAGAAAAAAAAGCGACAACGAAAAAGCATTCTTTTGTCAAAACGTGCTTCAAGTTATCAGAAAAACACCAAAAAGCGTTTACTTAAAAATGTATCTATCTCCAGAACAACATTGGGATAGATATATTCAACTTTATAGGGCATGGTTGCCTATGTGTAAACTTACTATCAACAGTGTTTTTATAGTTGGATTAATGAACTTTAGGAAAAAGAAGTCTTAAGAAATGTCTCAAACATTCTGTATGCCTTGTTTTAAGCCCGTAGAGCCACGATACGGGCTTATCTCGACTAATTCATCGAATTCAAATGACTTTAAGCGTAGAAAGCATAAAACGAAGCATAGAGAGCAAATAAAAAAAATAACAAAAAAATGATTTTTAACCTTGACTTTTTAAAAAAAATACATATACTTATTAGTAAGAAATTAAATGTGGGAGGTGTAAGATGAAGATTAGGCCAGTGGATGGAAGAACGGCAAGAAAGGAAATGCACAAAAAAATGGTAAGGGATTTTTTTGAGAAGAACCCAAGAGCAACTAAAAGGGATTGCGCAAACGCCCTTGGGTTACATTGGATAACCGTCAGCGTTCTGGTTGATGAAATCAACCAAGAAGACGACTAATGAATCTTAAGTCTATTTTCACCTTTTGTCAAGGGTTATGTTACCCAAATCATTACAAATTCACCGATTTTATATTTAAACTATTCAAATTAAAGCACAAGTAGGAGGCTTGTATGAGTAAACTTTTTATTGCACGCAGGTATGGACAAATACCAACAGAAATTCTAAACAACCCAAAATTATCCTTGAAAGCAAAAGGATTATGGGTTTATATGCAAAGCAAACCAGATGGATGGCGATTTAGTATTGAACGAATATCAAAACAAATGAAAGAGGGTAAATCGGCTATTAGAGAAGCTATTAGAGAATTGGAAAAACATAGACTCCTTACAAGGGTTGCATTAAAAGACGAGAAAGGAAAATGGAATGGATATAATCACATTTTATACGAAAAACCATTGTCGGAAAATCGGATGTCGGATAAACGAATGTCGGAAAACTATGACACCCTTAGTAATAAAGAATATAGTAATAAAGATATAGTAAAAAAGAAAAAAGAATTATCTCGCGGAGCGCACAATAACGCCCTTACTAACCCCACCCACCACCCTTTCGTTGATACCTCAAGCTTCGGTAACGATATACCGACAAGCGGTATATCGACCTCGCTTGAAGGATCAACGAAAACTTCTTCTACTGAAATAGAAAAGATATCCTATTGTAAGACAAAAGGGTATCCTATTGTAAGACAAAGGGATACCCTTGAGTATGACAAAGGGACAAACACTACTGAAACAACAATATCCTCTACCGCTACGCTACACGAGGATATTGACTCCAGTAGTTCGCTTTCGCAGCACAGGAAAAAGAAGACCACTGATTACACATCTGAAGTTAAGCAAGTTATAGACCATCTCAATTCTATGACCGGCAAAAAGTTTAAATACACAACTAAAGCTACTCAGAGATACATTATAGCAAGGTTAGCTGAAGGTTTTACAGTAGATGAGTTAAAACAAGTTATTGACGTTAAAACACAACAGTGGTTGAGGGACCCGGAAATGAAGCGTTTTTTGCGACCAGAAACGTTGTTTGCCGCGAGCCACTGCGATAGTTACCTTAACGAGGCAAAGGACATGGAACATAGGGCGTTGAACATTGACGAGGTGGCATTATGATTGAACGCTTGGATAGAATTGATCCCGTAAAATCTAACTTTATTTTGACTGGATTTATCCCTTTACCTGTAGGAGCAGTTACGATATTGAACAGTGACGGAGGTCAAGGCAAGAGCCGACTCTCTTTTCTGCTTGCGGACAAACTTGCATCGATTGAAGGGTCAAACAGCTTAATATGGACGACTGAGGATTCTGCCGGGCAAGTGAGAACAGCTTTTGACGAGCTTGTTTACGCTGGCATGGCTCAGAAAAAAAACATGAAGCATATCTACTTAGTCATGAGAGACGCAGTTCAATTGGCTTATAGCGAAAGAGGAGTATTTAAGCCTAATACCGAAGAGATAAAAAAAATATCCGACCATGTGATTGACATTGACGCTAAAATGTTGGTTCTGGACCCTCTCTTGTCATTCTACGGAGGCAATGAAAACGACAATAGCCAAGCTGATATTTTTATGCTTAGTTTAGTTAGGATTGCCCAAATTTGCAGCATAGCTATTTTGCTTATTCATCACAACAGAAAAGGTCTTGGCGAAAAAGACGCCAATACGTTTAGAGGCGCTACTGCTTTTCACAACAAATGCAGATGCAGATACAGCTTAAGCGCTTGCAAACTGCCCAATGGAGACGTTGACTTAGTGAAACACCAGCAGGGGATTAGGGTTTTGAAGCTGGAAAAAGACAGTTGGGGAGCGATTAAGTATTTCTCAAAACTTAGCGATGGCAAAATAGAAACAGAAATAAAAGTTATGCCAGAGAGGGACAAATGGATATAAACATTATTTGTTCTTACGATCCCAACCCTGAGATGTATGTAAACAACTTTAAGCCTGCGGAAGCCGATTTTTACCATGCGGAGAAACTGTTAAGGTCCAAAGGCAAATGGGTTCTGGCAAGGTTTCATCACAATTACCGTAAATCAGAGAACTACATTAAGGACACCATAAACACGATTGCCATAGATGTTGACGAAGGATTGAGTATTGCGGAGTTTAAGGAGATAGCTAAGGATTACAAATACGCGATTGGAACTACCAAGTCTCACCAGAAACCTAAAAACGGCAAGGTATGCGATAGATACAGAGTCATCTTTCCTTTGCTAACCTACTTCAACCTATCCGCCTACGAGTTTAGCCTAATGATGGACGAGGTTAACAGGTTCTTTGGATCAGACCCAGCTTGTAGGGACATCAGCAGGCAGTTTAGGGGATATCCTTGCGGCATCGTTTACATTCACAAAGAGGGAGAACTGCTTGACTGGGAGAAGTTTTTGGAAAAAGCGGACAAAAGAACACAGGTTAAGCAGTATTGTAGGGAAATTAAGGCAAAAGATTTTGTCATAGACGGAGACGAGGACAAGTTTTTTTCATACGCTTACAGAAAGTTTGAGAGAACGTATTACGAGGGCAATAGAAACAATGCAGTGGCACATATTTTGTTATGGGGCAACAGCGAGGGGATAGACTATGAAAAACTTACTCAAAACCTTGAAAATTGGGTAAATTCCTCAAACTTTCCTTTGCCTCAAAGAGAGTTGAACGCTTTATTTAAATACCATTCCAAAAGGAGGTAGTTATGGTTGGAATTAAGCTTGATTATACAAAAAAAGTTGTGGAAGTAAAAGTAAATGGACAGAACTTGCCGATAAAAGGGTTAGACACTATCATAACTCCATCTCAAAATTTTCAAGCGTGGACTTTTTATTACGATACTGGCGTGTCAATTACGGCAAGCGGAAACGTTACAGTAATTATTAGTCAGAAAGGAGATTCAAAATGGCAAAAGGACAAATAAAAAGAAACAAGACGCTTGATTTGTATTGGAGAACAATGCAGTCATGCGGCATACCAGAATACGAAGCAGACAGAATACTTAAGGAAATTGAGGATAGAAACGGATTTTCAATTGAGAACCTTGGACTGCGAAGCAATATTAAGCTGCCTGAAAAAGATATGCGATTTTTAATTAAACTAAAAAAGAACCGTCTTGTGTCTAAGTTTGCCAAATATCTTGATATGAGCGACGACACTATTTTAAGGGTGATTAAAAGAGGCATTGCATCGGACGAGTTTTATTACAGATTTATGCAAGCAAAAAAGAAGTGGGGTGAAATATGAATCAAAGCGTATTGTCTAAAATCTTTATGCTTGCGTTTTATTTTTTGGTGGGAGTAGTTATTGGATACATAATCTATACGCATACTCTCAAGCCACAGGTAATAACTGTTGTTAAAACAAAAACGTTGGTAAAAAAACAGCTAATCTATAAAAAGCAAAAGTTAATTAATAGTATAATGCTTGCTAAATGGATTTACCATAATTCGTTTAGGTGCAGTTTTAGGCAGGCTAAAGAGTATGCCGGCATTATCCTAAAAGAACCGTATCCTTTGCTCATAGCGTCTATTATTCAAAGGGAAAGCAGTTTTGACAGCACGGCGACAAATAGAGTTGGCAGAACGCTTGTAATAGGCTTAATGCAAATATACTGCACAAAAGACCATATAAGGCAGTTAAAGAAAGCGGGGATAATAAACAATATTAGGGATTTATACGACCCTGAAGTAAACATACGAGCTGGAGCGTTTATTTTGGCGGATATAATCAAAATAAACAACGGCAACCTTGTTAAATCGCTGGAAATGTATTGCGGCGGAAGCAGGAGATACAGCTCAAGGGTGCTGGAAACTCTTGGACAACTGACATTAGACGTAAAGTAGGAGGCTAAAATGAAAAAGCGTGCAGAGATTACATTAGCGTTGGACACGCTTAGAAAGAGGGAGTTTTTATTTAAAAACAAATTGAAGCTAAATCACTTCATGGACTACAATGAATTGGTGGCACAATATAATTCGATTGTTGAGGCTTTAGAGTGGATACTGGCAATAAGAAACGACTTCCCGTTTATGGAAAAGTTTTCTGAAATAGCGGAAGAAAACTGGATAGCGTGAGGAAATCTTAAAATGAATGCAGAAAATATTTTATTTAAAAGCGGGAATTGTTTGCAGTTTGAATTTAAAGGAAAACTGATTAAAGCGGAAGTCGTTAAAAAGGACGGTGATGGCTGGATTCTTTTATTTGGCAAAGACGTGGGCGGTTCATGGTTTAGAGCATTCAAAAAAGGCTGGCTAATGAAAAATGCCGTTTTAACGGGAGATTGCGATGAATAAAATATTTGTTATGACGCCTAACGAAATCTGCGAGAAATGCGATGAGTTGCTATTTGGCGGAGTTATGGTTGACGGCAGAATATTATTGGCGTGCAGAAAAGAAAACTGCGAGTGGTCGGATAGTGAAGCACCAACAGCTTTTGAAACGATTGAAGGGGATAGGGTAGTGGCGAGAAGAATTAAAAGGAGCGAATCATGAGAAAGAAACATAAAAGGTTGAAATGCCTTTACCTAAAAATACTGTTCTTTTTGCGTTACAAATTAATACACACCAAGATGGCTGGCGGTTACCTTACATGCCCTAACTGCGGCAGGGTAAGCGTTTGCCCCTGCGAATCATGCAGAAACCAGAGGAGAGTGTATAACGTCACCAAGTTCAAAGAGTTCGAATGGATTGACGGCGAATTTGTTAAATGCCCTTACTGTGGATTTAAGGAGCACATTGATTATTGGACATTCGATAGTTGTATGGCGGATAGGATTTATATTTAGGGAGGTTTTATGAGTTTTGGATCTACTTTATACGGAAATAAAAGTCATCTAAAGTCAAAGCTAATCGACTACTGGCGATGGGTAACGGAAGGCAAGAAAAAATATAGAGAAAAACAGTGGATTTATGATCCTTACCACGAGTATATTGAATACCTGCCTGATAAAGACGAATACCGCTTTGATATTCAAGTTTTTGATTCTCCAGAAGGCGATATTTGGTGGAAAGGGACATTTAGGGTAAAGCCAAACAACGATATAGATATAGTTGAACAACACAAAATATATAGATGACAAGGGGGTTGACATGATTGAACTATGGCTTTTCACTTCAAACGATTGCCCAGGGTGCGATCCGATGAGAAGAAAGGTAGAAATGGTCATATCCGAAATGGACGATGTAAGGCTAAAGGTGTTCAATGTGGACGAAAAGGACGAATACATGGATCTTGCAAGGGCGTTTTATATTCAATCGACTCCAACGCTGCTGATTAAAAAAGGAGACACTGTCGTTGACCATATTATTGGGAATGTGTCATTAAGCACAATAGAGGAGGCTCTGAATGGATACTAAAGCCAGAAAAAATTTTACGGAGATAAAATACGATCTTGAAACCTGCATTGAAATACTGGACTCCGATGTTGAGTTGGCAAAGAATATGAAAAAATCCGATGTATACGTATGGTTCGGATTAAAAGAGGTTAGGGATTTAGCAGTGAACGCATTAGAATACCTAAATAAAAAAATAGACGAACTCGGAGAAGAAGTATGAGAAGTCCTATTAAGTGGTTTGGTGGCAAAGGACAATTAGTTCCAAAGTTGCTAAAATATGTTCCAGAACACATATATTACTGCGAGGTATTCGGCGGCGGCGCAAGCTTGCTGATTGCCAAAAAGCCAAGCGGTTTTGAAGTGTATAACGACTTAGACAGCGGATTGGTGAACTTTTTCAAGGTGCTGAGAGACGAAAAGAAGTTTGAGAAGTTTTATAGAAAGGTTTGTTTGACACCGTATTCAAGAGAGATTTATTACTGGTGCAAAGAAAACTGGGAAAACATAGAAGATGAGATTGAAAAAGCATGGGAGTGGTATGTTGTGGCAACGTGGAGTTTTGGTGGTAGTTTTGGTGAAGGTTGGGGTTATGTGGTTAATAAAATAAACAGTAAAATGCCATCAGAGTGCAACAGATGGTTATCTATTATCGAACTTTTGCCGCAAATTCACCAACGAGTTATGCAAGTTCAAATAGAACACCTTGACTGGTATGATTTGCTTGAGAAATATGACTGGGAGTACGACAAAAGCTTTTATTATCTGGACCCGCCCTACTTGCCTGAAACAAGACGAGACGGCGGCTACAAACATGAGTTGGAAACTGATGACCACAAAAAACTAATCCAGTATTTACTGGATAATCGAACTAAAAAACGGTTTATGCTTTCTGGATACGACAATAGCATTTACAAGCGGTTGGAAGATAACGGTTGGCAAAAGATTTGCTGGGATGTGGCTTGCAATGCCGTTGGAAAAACACGAGGAACTGGAATTTTACTAAAAAATTTAACCAGAGACGGATTGAGTGCATTTGGATTAATTATGGCTTGCAGAAAGGGAAAAAATTATTTTAATTCAGGAGGTGTTCAATGACTTTAACAGAGATTATGAAAGACAAGGAAAGGCTGTATAACGGAAAACCATTTAGAAGAAAGGGTAGATCATTTTGTATTAAATGGGATGAACAGTATGGGTTTGTAAGAATTAATTCATGTAAAGAATGCGATGATGAACTACACCGTTATAGTTTCATTCCCGAAGACTTCTTGGCGGACGACTGGGAGTGGGTTGAGGAATGGTACGAGGGGGACCTTAAAAAGAAATATCCTAACGGCGTTCTATGTAGAGCATCGAGCAGGGAAACTGGATCTTATATTGTTGTTATTAAAGATTATGACGAAGTTCACAAAAGATTCGTGGACACTACTGGATGGGATTGGGAGTATGCCGAGCTTGTTAAACGCGAGGAAGCGCCGGCTATAATAGGATAAAGGAGGTTAGAATGGAATCTTTTTTAGACGATTTGAATGATTACAGGGCAGTTTTGGTAGCCGACCTTGAGCTGTTGTTTAGAAATGGCGGCAGGGATTCGGAATTATTTCTAAAATTAGCGAGAATTATTTATTTGACTGATGATCTAATTCACTATCTGGAGGATTATAATGCTGAGAAATGAACTGTTTTTATTTATAGCCTACAAATTAGAGGGCAAAGGATGGTTTGACGAGCCCACCGTTTACGG
>JALVTR010000084.1 GCA_027035885.1 Desulfurellales bacterium | reverse complement strand
ATAAACACTTTTGATGGATTAACTCAATTTTCACTCCCGTCTCAAACAACAGCTGAAACTCAAGATGGATACCCTGGAGGAAGCCTTCAGAGAGTCATGATAAACCAAGATGGAGTAATTGTAGGCATCTTCTCAAACGGAAAGAGCTATCCATTAGCTCAAGTTGCCTTATCTAAATTTGCAAACAACGAAGGTCTAATGAAAGAGGGTGGCTCTATGTATTCTGAAACTTCAAACTCAGGGGCACCAATTATAGGAACTGCAGGGACTGGTGGTAGAGGGACATTTGCACCAAGTCACTTAGAAATGAGTAATGTGGATTTGGCAGAGGAATTCACAAATATGATAATTTATGAAAGGGCGTTCCAAGCAAATTCGAGGAGCATTACCACATCTGACCAGATGATTCAAGAGCTTTTAAATCTCAAGAGATAATAACTTCAGGGGGTTTATCCCCTCTCCTTTCTAATATATTTTCCAACGGGTTATAGAAAGAAGAAGGTATAAACACAGGATGAGCTTTAAAACCTTTGAAAAACCCCCATTTCAATTTCAAGGCATTTGCACCTCCAACAATAGCCCACCTAAAAATAGTATCAGCATCCAATAAAGAAAATTTACCCTTTATAAATCTTAGTTCACTTAAAAAATTTAAATCAATATTACTTGATAAACTATCGGTCCCAATTGCAACGTTTACACCGCTTTTACAAACAGAATAAACATTCGGAAGTTCACCTGTAATGTAATCATTACTCCTCACACACAAACAAACAGTTCCATTTAACTCCTTTATTTTTTCAAAATCGCTTTTTTCACCGTAAACACAATGAACAAATACAGTACCTTTTTTTAAACAACCACATTTTTCCATAAAGTCCCAATGATTTTTAAAATCTAAACCCTCATCAATCAAACCCAAACCGTTCAAAAAGTCAAACAATTCACCTCTTCCTTGGAAGAAATCTAACTCTCCAAGGCTTTCAAGAAAATGGATTGAAATCAAAGGAGACTTGCTACACAGATACTCCATTAAGCATGGATGAGAGGAGTATATCGAGTGTGGTGTCAAAGAAACCATTTTGCTATCGATTTTTAAGCCATCAAGTCTATTTTTAACCTCGCACGCTTTTTCTTCCTTTAAAGAATAATTTTCATAAAAAACCACTGACCCTGGCATTTCCTTTTTTAAGATATCTACACTTAGAAGAGTATTCGATATATCACCCACAACAAAAACGCCACTTTTTTTGAGCTCCTCAATACCAGTTTCAACACTATTAATAATTATTCCATTATCCACTTCATCTTTTTTCAAATACATAATAGCCTTGAGCCACTCTACAAATCCCTTTTTTTTAGGCAGTTTACCCTTCAAATAGCCCAGTTCGAGATGTGTATGAGCATTCACAAACCCAGGAAATAGCACTCCTCCAGAAAAATCTATACTTTCAGCTTCTGAATAAGATTTGCGCATTTGCTTAAACCCACCTACATCTAATACAACACCATTTTTCATTAAAACCGCCACATCCTGCAGTAATTCATTACCTGTAAAAACATAATCAGACAGATACAATTTCATTTTTTACCCTCTTTAGATTTAATATTAAAAGTCCTGCATTAGCCAAAAAGGACGTAAAATTTGATACAGCAATGGAAAGCCATAGGCCGTTTAGACCATAATTTTTAGAAAGAATATAAGCCATCGGCAGCATGAAAAACCACAAATTGAACAAGTTAATCATGCTGGGTCTTTTTGTATCGTGTAAAGCCATAGATGAACGTGCAGAAATTGTGGCTAAAATAACAAAAGGATAGCTAATAAAATAGTAAAACATTATATTAAAGGCTATCTCCTTAGCATTGAAGCCATTAACAAAAACACTCAAAATAGGGTTTTTAAGAAGATAAATCAGCACATCCAAAATGCCAATAAAAACTAATCCAATAAACAAAACCAAAAAAACACCGCCTTTAATTCTATTGAATAACCTCGCTCCGTAATTTTGACCTACAATAACAAAAGATGTGTTTGCAAGTCCAAAAACCAAAAATAGAAGCACTTGATAAACTCTGATAACTAAAGAATAAGCCGACAGAGCAATTTGAGAGAAACTACCTACAAACCTTAATAAAACAAGCATACTTATAATCCTAAAAAACAAGTGAAGGCTCGCAAAAATACCTTTCCCAAAAAGCTTTGATATAATTTTCTTTCTAAAAACAAGTTTAAAATAGTAACCGTTCTTATTTAAAAACACAATTTGTAAGCTAATACCTACAATCAAAGAGAGAATAGTCGAAACAGCAGCTCCTCTTATTCCAAATCCCAAATAAAAAATGAAAAATGGGTCCAAAATAGCATTTAACACATTTGCCAAAATCATCACTTTTACCACAAGAGCAGGCAAAGCATTAGACCTCAAGACTGAATTATTCAAAGAAAATAAAAAATTAAAAATCAAACCCAATACAGAAACGCTCAGATACTGGTATGCAAAAATACGCGTCAAACCCTCAAGGTTTATAAAATTTAGTATGAAACCAAGTAAAAAGTAGAGTACCAAACTGAAAATAAAAGACAAAAACAAAACCATCGAAAATGCGTTAGCATAATAAAACTTGGCCTGAGAAGGTTTTTTTGCTCCTACATTAGATGCCACATATATGCCTGTAGCTGTAGCTATTCCTATAAAAATAGAATAAACAACCATAAGGATGATGCTCGAACTGACCAAAGCGCCTATTGCAAAATATGAAACTTTTGAAACAAAATAAACATCAACTAAATTAAACAAATTCTGAGACAGCATCTCTATCATCATAGGGACAGATAAACAAATTATACTTTTTAGAATGGAATCTTTAGTAGGGTCTATATCAGGAAAAATCTTCACTTATTGGTTTACAAGAGACAATCTTGTTTTTGAGTCGTTTAACACCTCTAAAATATGAGTTTTTATCCAGCGTGGGTCCCACCACTCAATGGGATTAACGTAATGACCGTCAATAATAATATCAAAATGCAGATGATCTCCTTCTGCTAGCCCCGTTGTATCTGTTATTGCAATTATCTGCCCTTTTCTCACATACTCCCCTTTTTTAACTAAGAAGTTCTGCAGGTGTCCATATAAACTAAACACACCAAATCCATGGTCTATAATCATAGCGTTTCCATAAACACCTAAGTACCCCTCAAAAGCAACTATACCATTGTTAGACGCTCCAACTTTTGCATTTTGCACACTGGCTAAATCATAGCCTTTATGAAACTTAATATCCACAAGCTTACCTTTGTAATAATAAAATCTCTCTTCGTTGAATGTAGCTGTAACTTCTGAATCCTTCAACTGCAAAAATCTACCTTTCCACAGCATCTTATCAACTGAATTAGAGCAAATCTGCCTGATTATTTTAGTATCTCTTGCACGTTCCACTCTATTTACATAAAGGAAATCTCCAAGTAGCGTTTCTTTCTTGGGTATATTCTCTCTTTCCATTATAGCAAAAACTTTATTCCGAATAAACGAATCTGTTATGTTTATTCTACTTTTTTTAATTTTCCAGGAAGAGTAATATATGGGCACATGAACAACAGTTAAATTGCCTGCTTTATCCAGTGCATAAATATTAGTAGAATAGTTTTTAAGTTTTGACATTGGATATGTAAAAAAGCTTACATAAACATGTTTATTGTCAAACAAACCCGTTGCATTAAAAGCTTTAAATTTATCAATCACACCGTCATGAGAAACGCCCAAATAAACACTCTTTAAATTTTTATCCTTAGCATAAAAAACAGCTAAAGACGTACCCCCTATCGCAACCCTTCCAACTCCACTGAGTAAAATAACCTTTGGAGGGGTTGTATCAACAATTACTGGAAAGCTTATCTGCTTAGTAAAACCATTAAAATAGTTATTTTTTGAATAATCTTTTACCTCAACTAAAAATGTAGCTTTACCCTGTGGAACTATTTTGTTGGCTTTAAAATTAATGTCAAATTTCTTTATAAACTGGTCAGGAAACGTTTTTTTGTAAAGTTCAATCTCCGTATTCATAGATATCAACTTAACAATTATACTCTTAATGCCTGAGTATTTATCTGAGATATATACTATTATCGGTTTATTAGAAGAAAAGTATTCCTTAGGGCTATCAACACTTATGCTTATACTATTACCTTTAATAAATGGCGTATAATTATATATGAAATATATAAAAATAGCTATGAGTATTAAAGCAAAAAAAACTCTACCCTTGCGCATCGTAACCTCCTATTTTTATTGTCAAACCTCCCACTCTTTTGTTCTTCATATTTTTAGCCCTCTCAATAAGCTTTTGGATATCAGATTGGCTTATAACCCTTTCTGCTATTGAAAAAATAAAAGAATTTTTCTCTAAATTTTTATTCAGATAACTTAAAAACGGAAAATTTCTAATAACAAACACAAACACCATAATTATCAAAAATGCTTTTAAAGCGCCAAATGCAATGCCAAACATCCTGTCTAACCATCCAAGTTGAATAACCTTAATGATATTTGACAGCACATAACCTATAAAAAGAAATCCTAAATAAACAACAATAAACACAATAAAAAAAGCCGACACATAAGCAACAGGAGCCGAAATTGTAATATGATGATAAATAATATTGCCAAACTGTTTACCAAACATATTGGATAATAAAACACCCCCAATAAGCGCAGCCAGCCCAAAAACTTCTTTTATCAACCCTCTGATTAAACCCCTTATAGCCAAAACGAGTATAAAAACACCTAAAATAACATCAATGACATTCATCTTTTTTGACCGTAATAGTCTTAAAATTTTTGTAAAAAACCATACCTGGTTTTAGTCCTTTCGGCTTTTTAATATCTTTAACAAAAGCATAATCTATCTCAATTTTCTCCCCACATTCAACTTTGCTTCTTTTTGCAACAACCTTTGCAGCTTTGATAATAACACTATCATCTGGCGTTTTCAACTTGGAAGGCAATTTTAATATTAAATGAGAAGAAGGCCTGTTTTTGGCGTGAAACCAAAGATCCCCTTTATAAGAGAGCTTTAAAGTTACTATATCATTCCCCCTTGCATTCTTGCCAAAATACGCATCATATTCTTCAATTTTTATCTTTTCATAAGGTACATAGTTATTTAAGCGTTTCTCTTTTTGCGCAGATTTTATGATTCTTTCAATTATTAGGATATTAATTATATCATCCAAATCCTCGTTTCTAATGGAACTTTCTACATCAAACATTAGCTGCTCAATAAAATTTATTTCACTTTTTGTTTCTTTTATTCTTTTTTCCACAATCTCTACGCTTTTTTTTGCCTTTTTGTATTTTTTAAAATACATTTGGGCATTTTCAAACAAGGTAAATTTTGGGCTTAAGGGTATTAATATTGGTCTCTGGGTATAAACATCTAAAATCTCAACACTATTTAAATAAGATATATCAAGATTCGGATTGGCTATCAAATTTTCAGCATATATCCTGTATTTATCAAAACCTTTAGCAATTTCAAGCTCATCTTCAACTTTAAACATTCTGCGCTTTAAAGAATTCAATCTTTTCTTTAGAATCTTCAAAATATTCCTTTTTCTATTTTCAAATTCTATCTTCTTTGGCTTTACAATTAGTTGCTCAAATAAAAAATCTTCATCAACTTTTCTAATAGCTCTATTAAAGTAAAAAGGTAAAACAATATTTTTAGCATATAGATGCAACTCAAAATTCTTTTTTTCGAATGTATCCCTTATTAACTTAACCAATTCTAAAAAATCATTTTCATTGTTTACAAATCTCCTCAAAGCCGATGAATAACCTAACATGTTATCACCATATTCAAATTTTTTAATAAGCAAATTAATATCTTCACTCAAAAGATCTGGCATATTGTTATTGATTGGAACATATTTTCTCCTCGGCAGAACAACTCTAAAAGGTGAATCAACGTGTTTAAAAGCTTGAACAACAGTATTGCTATTGTCTGTAAATATTGCGTTCGTATTCCTGTCCATTATTTCAAGTACCAGCTTAAATTTATTAACTATTGAACCCCTCTTATCCTCAAGAAGAAATGTAACAACACGCTCAGAACCTTTTTGTGCAATATCTATAAACTTCAGACCAACCAAACTCTTCTTTAAAAACAAAAAAAATGGCAAATCGTTTCTATATCTTTTTTCGATACTTTTTCTAAACGGCATTATAAAACTATTTTGTGTAGATAAATCAAAAAAAAGGTAATAATTACAATCTTTGAAGGCCAAACTCAAAAGCGTTGGGGAATGCGAACATACCGAACTGATACGTCTATTCAAAAAAAGGGCTTTACTTTTTTCTACTGCATATTTAAAAAGATAATGATTCATTCAAAGCAAAAGGAGGGGAAGTAAACTACCTCCTCCTCTTCATCATTTTTAGGCGTTTAAGCAACTTCTTTCTCGCTGCTAAAGCCTTCTTTTTCTTTCTCTCGCTGGGCTTTTCGTACCTCTCTCTTTTCTTAATCTCAGAGAGTATACCAGCCTTCTCACACTGTTTCTTAAACCTTTTCAAAGCTTCTTCAAAGCTCTCGTTTTCCCTAACAATAACGCCTGGCAACCAAATCACCCCGCTTTCTTCTTTTCAATACGGCTAAATTATATTAAAAAAAGTTAATAGGGTCAACATCAAAATATATACCACTTTTCATTCCTATTTCTTTATTCAAAAAATTTATGGTTTTTAAAATAGCATTAGTCTTTATAATTAAATGATATCTAAATTTGTTCCTTAATTTAAAAATTGGACATTTTGATGGTCCTACAACAACAAATTTATCTTTTAAAACTTCATAGACATCTTCAATCAGTTTTAAAGATTTTTCTGACTTGGTCGAAGAAGAAACAATTCTAATGAGTCTGCAAAACGGAGGATAATTGAACATTTTTCTTGATATTATCTCCTCTTCATAGAAACCCCAATAATCATGATTAATAATAAACTCAGATAGATGGGTCTTGGGTGTTAATGACTGCACAATAACTGAACCTTTAGATTTTCTTCCACTACGACCCGCTGTTTGAATAATCAATGAGAGCCCCTTTTCAAAAGCTCTAAAATCTGGAATTGAAAAGAGAGATTCAAAATCAGTTATAACAACAAGGCCTATTTTTGAAACATCATGACCCTTAGACAGCATCTGAGTACCAACCAAAATATCTACTTTTCCATTATGTAGGTCGTCTATAATTTTCTCAAAAGTCCCCTTTTTTAAAGTTACATCCCTATCAAATCGCTGAACCTTAGCGTCTTTAAAAATTATTCTCAACTCCTCTTCAAACCTTTGAGAGCCAACACCTTTATCCTTTAGATCAAGAGAACCACACTTAGGACACGCCTTAGGAATCTCAAACACAGAATCGCACCAATGACACTTCAATGAACTACTTTCTTTGTGATACACCAAAGAAACAGAACAGTTTGGACACCTGAAAACATATCCACATTCTTCGCAAATTAGGTATCTTGAGTAACCTCTTCTGTTAACCAATACAGCAACAGTCTCTGATCTATCAAGAGAATTTCTTATAGCTTCAATACTTTCTTTGGATAAAAGTTCATTACCTTCAACCTTTACAAACTTAATCTCAGGCAACCCAACACTACCTATACGTCTTGTTAACTTTATCATCTTAAACTTGCCTTCTTTAGCTTTATAAAGCGATTCAATGGTTGGAGTAGCAGAGCTTAA
>JALVTR010000083.1 GCA_027035885.1 Desulfurellales bacterium | reverse complement strand
AGTGGTTACTGGAGCAGTCTCAAGACATTCTGCTGAACTGCGTTTGCCTGCGCAAGTGCGTAGGTACCTGACTGTGCGAGAATCTGGAGTTTTGAGAAGGTTGATGACTCCTTAGCAAAGTTTACATCCCTTATTGTTGACTCAGCTCCGTTGATGTTGATCTGGGTAACAGAGATGTTTTCGACAGTCGCCTGAATCTGGTTTTGAATTGCACCGAGCCCGGACCTGACCGAGTCTAAGTCACTCAGGGCGGATTGCGCTATCTTAATAGCCAACTCTGCACCTTTTTGCGTTGTAACATTAACATCTTCTAAGTTATTGTTTGGTGAAACCACACTTTCCTTAAAGCCACCCACAGCGGCTTTATCACCGCTTATTTCAATGTTGTCTGTACTTGTTAAAGTGATTGTTCCGTGGTTGGAGTTATTGGCTATGTATCTAATTTGAGCGCCTGTGGTATTAGAGTCTAAACCTAAGAATTTTACATTTCCTTTCGAAGCATAAGTTTTAGAAACAACTATATTAATATCCCTTCCGTCATCTGCAACAAGCTTCAAATAGCTGTTACCACCACTAACTTTAGTTGCAGCATAAAGCTTGGTAGTATCAACACCTGCAGAGGCAAGATCGCTATTTATAGTTGAAGCAGCAGAAGCAGCTCCTTCCCCACCAGTTAAAGTTATTGAGTAGCCATTTAGGTAGAAAGTCAATCCGCCTGCCCCAACAGCTGTGCTCGTACCATTATTGACCGTTTCTGTATCTTGTAAATGTAAAATATTCTGAACATTTGTGTTTGCTGTAATAGCTATGTTCCTCCCATCCTCTGCTGTTAAAACAAGCTCTCCATCACTATTTGTGCTTGCGACAACGCCCGTTTGGTCAGAATACTGATTTATCTTATTCACCAAGTTTCCATTTGCATCTCCAGCTGCTACATCTATCTGGCCCATATCGACACCGTTAATCTTGAATGTGCCTGCAGATATCGTTCCAGCTGTAATCTCAGCACTTGCAGTTACAGTAGTTTCCGCGCTTGCCTCAACTCCACCTGTTTCTGACTGGACTTTATTTATTGCTGCTGCCATTGTCTTTGCAGACAGTTGGTGGTCTTTGCTGATTCCTGCTGCATAGTTTGCAACATCAACACCGTTTATTGTGAGGTCACCACCCTGCAACTCAGCAAAACCTGTCTTTGCGTTGAATTGCAAGTATTGGTTATTAGCACTTGAAGCGTTCTCTATAGAATTAGCATAAGTAGCATGAGCGGAGCTTGTTGTTTGTGCTACCCAACCGATTGAATCGGCTGCTGTCCTGCGTGCCCCTATAGATATTGTTTGGTCCATATAAGCACCGATATGTACCATTTTATCAACAAACGTTCCGTTTAACAACTTTGTGTTCTTGTAAGATGTTGTATTTGCAATGTTGTTAACTTCTTGAATAAGCTTGTTAATCTCAGCTTGTAGCGCACTTCTTGAGCTTGAATCTTCTGTAGCGTTTGCAGCCTGTGTTGCCTTTTGTGCAATTGTTTGAACTATATCTACGGATTTTTGGAGAGCCATGTCTGCAATCTGAATCAATTTTATAGCGTTGTTACCGTTGTTTATTGCCTGACCTAAGTTCATAGACTGAAACTGTAAACCATCTGCAATCGTCATGCCAGCAGCATCATCAGCTGCTTTTGTAATTCTCAAACCAGTGGAAAGTCTGTTAAGAGCAAGCGATAGTTTGTTGTTTGTATTGTTTAGATTGTAAACCGCGTACTGTGCAGCTATGTTGGTATTAATTCTAAGTCCCATTGTTACCTCCTTACTTTTTTCTAACGTTAAACATAAAAACCCAAAACCTAAAAGCCCTTAGGCCGAAAGTTTTTCTCCTTCAGGGCATCACCTCCTTTTCTCCTCAAGTTGCCTCACCTAATTTATCGGCAGCTTTTAGCAGAACTTTAGCATTAAAACTTTTTTTATTTATGCAGCAAAAAGGAATAAAGCTTGCTATATGCTACAAACATAGAAAAGCTTTTTGTTAATGGGAGGTTTTTATGTTGGAAGTCAACAAAAACGCAATGACAAATGATATATACAGAGGGCTTTTAGAGAAATTAGAAGAAATAGAGGTTAATCAAGACCTAAAATACATACAAGAAGAAGACAAACTGTTTTATAAAGATATAGAGTTGGATTTTGTGCATGAAACAGCCGAAAACTTAAAACCTTATGACATTGCAATACTGCACGGATTTGGAAAAGGGAAAACCATTAGAAAATTGAGAGAGAAGTTCAAAAAAACCTTTATAATTGTTTTTGAAACCAATTTAGCTCTGTTAAAGTTAATTTTAAGCAAAAAAAACGTTTCCGATATATTGAAAGACGACAACACGCTTATAATTCCACTATCTGAAAACTACAAAGATGAGATAGACAAGCTTTTAAGCTTTTTAAATAGGAGGCTAATCTGGGCTGACGTTTATCAATACACAATTGCAGGATATGATAAGGTTTATTTTTACAACGTAGAGGATATCAAAGAATACACAAAAAAATACCTTGCGACTTTCTATATAAACAGAGCAACTTTGATTAACAAATCTACTACTATGACAGAAAATTCTATCAAAAACACACTGTCATTTGTAAGGGGAGGGCCTATTGGGCATTTTACAAAAAATAAGTTTGAAAATAAGCCAGCTATAATAGTCGCAAGCGGCCCTTCTCTTATGAAAAATATAGACAAACTAAAAACTTTAAAAGATAAGGCTTTGATAATTGCCGCAGATAGTGTTTTGGGAACTTTAGGCGAATACGGCATAAAACCAGACATAGTGTGTGGAGTGGATTACAATCCCGTGAACATAGAAAAATATAAATCATTACTAAAAGATAAAAAAAAGTCAGATCTTATTTATGTTCATACGGCAGCCGTCTACCACCAGATACCAAAGATATTCAAAAAATCAATAGTGGAATGCCGGGGCATATCTTTTGCAGAATTATATGGAGATATCGCAGGAAAATTTGATGATTTATCGCTTCCTGGCAACGCTGTAACCCACACAGCCATATCATTGGCCTATTATCTGCGCGCCAATCCTATAATCTTTGTTGGACAGGACTGGTCATTTACAGGTGGATTAGATCATGCTAAGGGAGCCTCTGTAGAAGCAGATTTACCAAAAAAAGTTTATTGGGTTAAGGGAAACTATCAAGAAAAACTGCCTACAGATTCGGCAATGTACACCGGATTAAAAGTGGTTGAAGATATCGTTAAAATGTTGATCCCACGGGGCTTTAAGTTTATTAACGCAACGGAGGGAGGAGCGTTTATAGAAGGTACTGAACTTATGAGTCTTAAAGAGGCAGAAGATAAATACCTGAAAAACTCAATCGACAAGATTATTTTTGAGACAGATAACAGCTTAGACTATGAAAAAGTGATATCAAAAACAGAACAGATATTTAACAGGGTTGAACAAATTATACGCAAATCAAAAAAGGCTTTGGATATGGCAAAAGACGTTTTGGATAGATGGAAAATTAACAAGGACGAAAATCAGATAAGAAAAAAGGTTAGCAAAATCAACTCGATTAACGACGAAATTACATTTGACCCAATATTTTCCAGTGCTGTCCAGAGCTTTTTCTTTAAAGAGTTTTTCTATTTTAACAGAGAAGAGATAGACATAGAAGAACAAAGCGTTGAAGATAGAATAAACCGATCTATTGAATATTTTAAGCTAATTAGAGAAAAATCTGTAGAAACAAGGAAACACATAAAAAACCTCTTGGATATATTGAAGTTCGAGTATGATTTTAGAAAAAACAGGGAAAAATTTTTAAAAAACAAGGAAAAAATCATTTCCCTATTGGAGCTATACTTTGAATTCAAAGACATTTATACTGGCATTGAACTTGCAGATTTAGCTATAGAAACACAAGGAGATGTGGCTGAATTTTATTACTGGAAAGCCAAATTGTGTGGCTTAAATAGATTTATGCACAAAGAGACTTTGGAAAACTTTAAAAAGGCTATTGAATTAAATCCAGATTATAAGAAAGCTGAGTTTGATTACAGAGTGGAAAAAAACATGGTTTCTTCTCACTTGATACTTGCAAAGAAAGCGATAGACAACAAAGATTACGTTGACGCAAAAAGGCTTGTTTTAAGGGCGTTAGACTACGAACCCGAAAACAAAGAGGTCAAAAAATGGGTAAGCATAGTAGAGGAAATGTCAAAAGTGTCAAAAGACATGAAAAGGCAAAATTTACTGTATGAACAGCTAAGCCTTGAAGGGGATATATTCGAAGAGTACAAAACGGCTATTGAGTTCGTTAAAAAAGAACAAATGGAGAAAGCCTTTGATATTCTAAAAGACCTTTATGAAAAGTACGGTAGTTTCGGCGATATACCATTTTTGCTTGGAAGCATCTATATAGACAAAAAGGAGCTTGATAAAGCGGAAAAATACTTAAAAGAGGCTGTTGAGCTTATTCCATACCAACCACTTGTATATTTGGCTTTAGGCAAATTGTATATAGAAAAAGAAGACTATGGCTTAGCTAAGGAAAACTTAGAAAAGGCTATAAGCATGAACCACAATCTAAAACCGGGTGTTTTGGATACGCTTGGCAACTTATATTACGAATTTGGTGAATATGAAAAAGCTTTTAAAACCTTTGAAGAATACCTACAATTTTCAGACGATAAAATAAGAACTTTAACAAAAATAGCCGTATGCTACAAAGAAATGGGCATGATAAATGAATACAACATGCTTATGGGAAAAATCAAATCGCTTACAGGAGCAAATTAGAGCTTAACTTTGGCTATTAATATAGCACCGTCTATATTCAAAATCTCCTTTAAAATGGAATCGCTAACCTCTTGGTCGACCTTTATAAATGACAGCGCCTCGCCCAAATCCTTCTTTCTGCCTAACCTAAAGTCTGCAATGTTGATTTTATGCTCGCCCAAAATCAAGCCAACCTTGCCTATGACACCGGGCTTGTCGTAGTTTTTAAAAACAATTATGTTACCTGTAAGCTCAATTTCCATATCAAAGCCGTCCATGTACACTATGCGCGCCTTGTTTGGCTCAAATACCGTTCCGCCAATTTCAAGCGTTTTTCCATCGTCATAATAAGCCTTTATTAAAAGATAATTTTTAAACTCTGTAGTCTTATCGTAAACATCTGTTTCCACATCAACGCCTCTATCCTTTGCTATATAAGGGGCATTGACATAATTAACATGCTCATCCACCATATTTTTCAGTACGCCGACAATTGTAAATAAACCTAAAGAATTCATACAACTCCCTATTTCCCCATGGGAATAGAGAGCAACCTTTTTAATAAACCCTTTGATGTATTGAGACAAGAAAGAGCCCATACGCTCTGCCAACCCCAAAAATTGTTTGCCTATTTCTGAGATTTCTTCTTCTTCCATCTTTATATTAACAGCATTTTCATAGCCTCTACCTTTCAGTGCATCAATCACTGATTTTGCTATACCTTCTGCCACCCTAATCTGCGACTCGTATGTATTTGCCCCGAGATGAGGTGTAACAAACACATTATCAAATTCAAACAAAGGATGGTTAGGCTGAGGCTCATTTTCAAACACATCTATACCCAAAGCCCTGATTTTTCCACTTTTTAGCCCATCGTACAAAGCTTTTTCGTTGTATAACCCACCGCGAGCACAGTTTATCAAAATCACCCCGTCTTTCATCTTTGCTATCTCGTCTTTTCCTATCATGTTGTATGTCTCTTCTGTCTTTGGCGTGTGTATCGTTATAATGTCAGAAACCTCAAGAAGTTCGTCTAAGTCGTCCACAATCCTTGCGCCTATCTTAGTTGCCTTTTCCTTAGGTATATACGGATCGTAAACAACAACATCCGCGCCAAAGCTCATAGCCCTTACGGCAACACGTGTTCCTATTCTGCCCATACCGATAATACCAAGTGTCTTCTCATAAAGCTCAATGCCCATCCATTTCTTTCTATTCCAAGTGTGTTTGTATTTCAACTCGTAATTTGCATTGGGCATAAAACGCATGCAGTTTAACATATGGGTCATAGTGTGTTCCGTTGCAGCAAGTGTATTACCTGTTGGCATATTTAAAACAACAATACCCTTCTTAGAAGCTTCATCCAAATCAATATTGTCAACACCAACGCCAGCTCTACCTATAACCTTTAAATTTTTACAGTAGCCCAAAAATTCTTTATCAATGGTTGTAGAGCTTCTCGTTATTATTGCGTCAGAGTCTATAAGCTCTTTAGGAAGCTCCTTTTTATCGATGCCACTTTTTATCTCAACAACAACATCCTTATCATTTCTCAAAATTTCAATGCCTTTTTCAGATATGGGGTCGCAAACAGCTACTTTGAACATGGTTTATCTTCTCCTTTCAGCAGATTGTTAAACCGCCTCTTGAAAAATTTATAACTTCTTTTGCCAACACATTTAGCCACAATATTGCCATTTTTATCCAATATAACGACCGTAGGCGTAGCTAAGATTCCACCAACATACTTTAGTTGGTCTTTCGAATGTATTCTCCAAATGGGATACTTTATTTTTAAATCCTTAATAAAATCCCCGATGTCATACCTATCCCTGCTCAAGCTTATGCCGATAATGTTTATCTTATACCTGTATTCATTGTAAAGTTTATTAATGTTTTTTGCCTCATGCTCACAAGGTGGGCAATCTGGATAAAAGAAAACCAAAAGAACGGGTTTTTTACCCAAATAATGGCTAACATTTGTTGTGGTTGAATTATCGAAATACGGAGAATCGAGCTGTATATTTATATCTTTAGCCTGAGCAACAAAAAAAGTACCTAAAACAAAGGCAAAAACAACTATAAACCTTTTCATATGACTCACCTCCCCAATACGGCCTTAGCAGCCTCAGCAACAATCCTTATACATTCATCCACCAACTCCGCCTGCGTCGATTCAGTCGTGATTCTCAACATAGGCTCAGTTCCGGAATATCTAACAACAATCCTTCCATTACCCTTTAAAATGCTTTCTGTTTTTTCTATAGCCCTTTGAATCTCGTCTATATCTTTAATTGGTGGCTTATCCTTGACAACAACATTATATGTTTTCTGTGGTATTTTTTTGAAGCCTTTAGTTAGTTCAGACAGTCTCTTTTTCTCTCGCTGCATTATCGACAATACCGTTAAAGCCGTAACAATTCCATCACCGGTTGTGTTAAAATCCCACAAAACTACATGCCCAGATTGCTCACCACCCAGATTATAGCTTCTTTCAATCATTCTTTTGACTATATTTTTATCTCCAACATCAACACGCTCAAGTCTCACGCCGACTTTTTTCAGAAAAAGCTCCAAACCATAGTTTGTCATCACAGTTCCAACAACCGTATCACCTTTTAAAGTTCCATTTTCTTTCATGCTTTTTGCAAGAATAGCCAAAATGGCATCTCCATCAACCAAGTTATACTTATCATCAACCATCAAAACCCTATCACCATCACCATCAAAGGCTATGCCAACATCAGCCCTATAAAGCCTCGTTGCGTCCAAAATTGTATTTGGATAAGTTGAACCACACTTATCATTTATATTTATACCATTTGGTTGATTGTTAATCGCTATCACCTCAGCGCCGAGCTCTTCAAATATCATGGGCGCAACCTTATATGTAGCACCATTTGCACAGTCTAAAACAACTCTTAATCCCTCTAAAGAAACACTGTAAGGCAAGGTATCTTTGGCAAAAACAATGTATCTACCAAGCGTATCCCTGATTCTATACGCCCTTCCAATTTTATCACCCAAAGTGCCTTTACCATCAAGTGCATTACTTAAGATCAGTTCTTCAATGGTTTCTTCAAGCTCATCATCGAGTTTCAGACCTTTATGCGAGAATATCTTTATGCCGTTATCATCATAAGGATTGTGGCTTGCCGATATCACAACACCAGCGTCACATCGCATGCTTTTAACCAAAAATGCTATTGCAGGCGTAGGCATAGGCCCTACAAGATACGCATCCGCTCCCATTGAAACAATACCGCTTGTTATGGCACTTTCAAGCATATACCCAGAAAGCCTTGTATCTTTTCCAATTATTATTTTTCTCTTTTTGTTGGGCGTACCGTTTAAAGCATAAACCAAAGCCTTGCCCAACTTATAAGCCATATCGCCTGCCATTGGATAAACGTTGGCTTTCCCTCTAATACCATCTGTACCAAACAATTTCATAATCTAACCCCAAAATATTTAATAGAAAGAGTTGCTATTGTTAAATAGATAAAAAGTCCCATTATATCGTTCATTGCTGAAATAAAAGGACTTGCAGCAACCGCTGGGTCTACGTTTAACTTCTTTAAACCCAAAGGCAAAAACGCTCCGATAATCGTAGACAGAAACATGGATAAAAACAAAGATGAGGCAACTACCAAAGCCAAAGGGAAGTTTCTTTGGAAAATTAAAGCCATACTGAAACCCAAAATGGCAAACAGTGTTCCGATTGACAAAGCCGTTTTTATCTGAATTTTGATAATCTTCCAAATACCACCCTCATCGAATTTGCCAAGCGCCAAAGCCCTAACGACTATCGTTTGAGATTGCTGTCCTGTGTTACCGCCCAAAGCCATGATTAATGGCATAAAAAAAGACAACGAAATTGCAGTCCTCAGTGTTCCGTCAAAGAATTTTAAAACACTGCCCGAGACAGACTCACCCAGCAAACTCATAATGAGCCATGGAGCCCTGTATTTTATTATGTTTACAACCTTTGTCTCTTCAAATTCATCTTCTGATGTACCGATTAATTTGTAGATATCCTCCGTTGTTTCCTCGCGAATAACATCAATAATGTCATCAACGGTAATAATACCTACAAGCCTATTTTTGTTATCAACAACAGGCACACACAACAGGTCATATTTTTCAACAATCTTTGCAACCTCTTCTTGATCCATGCTGGTTCTAACAGAAATGATATTTGTATTCGTAATGTTTTCTATCTTTTTATTCTTATCTGCCGTTATCAAAGCTCTTAGGGTAACAACGCCTATCAAGTGCCCGAATTTATCAACAACATAAACATATATTATCTTCTTTTCTTTACTCGCCCTGCGAATTTCTTCTAACGCCTCTTCAACAGTCATATCTTTGTCTATAGCAAAGAAATCCGGGTTCATTATGCCGCCTGCTGTATCTTCAGGATATTTAAGCAGGCTTAAAACTTCTTCTTTAAAGGTGCTACTGAAGTGTTTTTGAACTTCCTCCTCAAACTTCTCACTCAGCTCCTCAATAATATCAACAGCCTTATCTGGAGAAATTTTTTCTAAAATCATAGCTGCTTCTTTAGGGTCGAGTTGCTCTAAAAGTTTTGCTGCAACTTTATAGTCGTCTAAATATTCAACAGCTTCTGCCTTTAACTCAATGTCCTTTAAAGCCTTCATGGAATAAATCTGTTCATCTGGAGCGAGGTTCAAAAGCACCCTTGCAATATCAGCTGGGTGCAATTTGGAGAGAATTTTGTTCACATTCTCCTTTGCTTCTTTTCTTATTAACTTCCTTATGTTCTTTATAATCATTTCGTCGTATATATGCTCTTTTAGTTCGTTATTTGTCATGGTTTAAAACCTTGGGTCTATATATTCTCTAATTAAAGGCTCCTTCTTTGTCCAGTGCTCTTTTATCTTCACCCACAAATCAAGGTAAACCTTTGTTTTTAAAAATTCCTCAATTTCTTTCCTTGCCTGCCTTCCAATCTCTTTAATTAACTTGCCATTCTCTCCAATTACAATCATCTTGTGAGCTCGTCTTTCAACGATAATATTGGCACGTATGTAGTACAAGCCCTTTTCTTCCCTGTATTTCATCTCCTCAACCGTAACAGCTACATGGTACGGAATCTCTTGAGCCACGTTATTCATTATTTTTTCACGTATGATTTCTGCAATAATGAAACGTTCGGTTTCTGCGCTTATAATGTCATCTTCATAATATTTAGGCCCTTCTTCCAGAAGCTCTAAAATGGCGTTTAAAATCTTATCCCTCGCGTCAGGGTCTTTTATCAGCGACACATCTGAAATAATGTTAAAGTCAGCTTTTGAGGTAAATCTTTCCCTTATCTCGTCTACTTGTTCTTTGGTCATCAAATCGGTTTTGTTAATCACCAAAATGGATTTTTTCCTCTTTTGCTTAATTTTGGCAAGATACTCTTCTAAAACCTCGTCTATTTCTCCGTGATTGTCGGTCATAACAAGTGCGATGTCAAAATCCTCTAACGCCCCATCTATGTATCTTTTCATCACTTGATTCAACTTTTTCTGAGACTCATGCACACCTGGCGTATCAACAAAAATAATCTGATAGTTCTCTCCGTTTAAAATACCCTTCATGGATTTCCTCGTTGCTTGAGGTTTATGCGAAACAATGGCTATCTTTTCCCCTATCAAAATGTTCAACAAAGTGGATTTTCCTACGTTGGGTTTCCCTAAAATTGCAATAAATCCCGACTTAAACACTACCATTCTCCAATTTTTCTACAGCCTCTTTGGCTGCTTTCTTTTCTGCTTCTTTCTTGCTTTTTCCAATGCCGAAGCCGTATTTTATATCATTAATGTAAACATCGCAATAGAAAGTTTTATTATGCTCTTGCCCTTCCTCTTTAATAATCTCATAAACAGGCAAACCGCCAAATACCCTTTGGGTTAGCTCCTGAAGGTAAGTCTTGTAATCAAAAATAATACCCTTCTCAACAATAGTTTTTATTGTATCCGCAAGGTAATATTCAATAAACCTTTTTGCCTTTTCCAATCCTCCGTCCAAATAAATCGCGCCAACTATGGCTTCAAACGTATCCTCGAGTATGCTTTCGTTGTAAACAATGCCCTCTTTTCTTTCGCTTTTACCGACAATAATATAGTTAAAAAGTTCTAATTTCTTGGCAATACTGGCAAGTGCCTTTGTATTAACACTCGCCGCCCTAATCTTTGACAACTTACCTTCATCGATGGTTTTGTAGTTGTTTATTAGAAATTCTGTAACAACAAGTTCTAAAACCGCATCACCCAAAAACTCAAGCCTCTCATTGGATTGGGTTTTATCTCTAACACTTGACCTATGCGTAAGTGCCTTCTTTAAAAGGCCATTATTTTTGAAAGTGTACTTTATCCTCTCCTCAACTTTTCTAATGTCAAACATACCTATCCATTGAATCCGCAAATACGGTCACTATGCGTTCGTCTAGGCATTCTTTCTTAAACTTTAAAGCAGCAAAATATACGGCGCCACTCGAAATACCGGCAAAGATACCTTCCTCTTCTACCAATTTTTTATTGTACTCCAGCGCAATATCATCTTCCACACAAAAAACTTCATCAATCAAATTCAAATCAAGAACATCAGGCTTGAAACCTGCACCCAATCCTTGAATTTTGTGAATACCTGATTCACCTTTTGTCAAAAAAGGGCTCGATGCAGGCTCAATTCCAACAACCTTTATATCCTTATTGTGTTTTTTCAAAGCCCTTGCAACACCCGTGATTGTCCCACCCGTGCCTATGCCACAAACAAACACATCCACATTAGGCAATTGTCTTATAATTTCTTGACCCGTTGTTATCTCATGAACCTTTGGATTTGCACTGTTTTTGAATTGATCAAGCATCAAATAACCTTCCTTTTCAAAATCCCTTGCCACCTCAATTGATCTTTTCATTCCTCCGCTTGCCTCGGTTAGAACCACCCTTGCACCGAAGCTCTCCATGATTTTTGTTCTCTGTTTGCTCATGTTCTCCGGCATCACAATAACGGTTTCGATACCAAAGTAAGCCCCCAAAAACGCAAGTGATATGCCCGTATTACCACTTGTGGGTTCAACCAAACCCTTGGCTTTATCAATAAGGCCTTCATCGAAAGCACATTTAAGCATACCCCACGCCGTTCTATCTTTAATAGAGCCTGTGGGGTTAAAAAACTCTAACTTCGCATACACGCCTTTCTCTTTTAACTCAACCAACGGTGTGTTGCCTATTGTTTCAACGGCATTCATAGTTTATCCACCATTTCGCCAGCACTAACAGAAATATGCTTCTTAGACTCATAGGAGTGTGGAGTATCTATGCAATAGTGAGCGCCAATGCTGCCTTTCCTCTGGAGAGCAGAGTAAGCAATTATGCTTGCCAAAGCAGCCATATTTCTCAAAGTAATTCCTTCCTCGCAGTTGTAAGGTTGATAGTTCTTTAAAAATAGCGCCCAACTGCAATTCAAGATATCCTCCATCTCCTTGATTTTTCTAATAACGCCCAACTTTTCCCATATAGTTTCTTTTAAATCCACTATTCTTTTCTTCAAAAATTGCTTATTGCATGGCTTTTTATTAAATTGCGGTTTATTAAAGTTAACCACATCGTTATTCCTTGTAAATTCGCAGGCGCTATCAGCCGCCCTTCTGCCGTAAACCAAACCCTCCAAAATTGAGTTTGATGCAAGTCTATTTGCACCGTGTACTCCATTGCAAGCTACCTCACCTGCCGCAAAAATACCTTTAATAGATGTTTTTGCGTTTACATCGGTCTTTATGCCACCCATCGTGTAGTGGGCAGCCGGAGACACAGGTATTGCCTCCTTTGATATATCAAGCCCATACTTCATACATTCATTGTATATTGTTGGAAAACGCGATTTTAAAAATTCCTCGCCTAAATGAGTAGCGTTTAAATAAACCTTATCGATATTCCTCTCTTTCATCTCAAAAACAATAGATCTTGCAACAACATCACGAGGTGCAAGATCACCCAATCTATGGTATTTTTCCATAAATCTCTCGTCTCTATCATTAACAAGATAAGCCCCTTCGCCTCTCATCGATTCGCTAATCAAAAACTGTGGTGCATTGTAGCGCTTCAATGCCGTTGGATGAAATTGAACAAATTCCATATCTTCTAAAGTTGCACCCGCCAAAAACGCCGCAACGATACCATCGCCTGTTGTTGTTTCAGGATTGGTTGTGTTCTTGTATATGGCAGCATATCCACCAGAGGCCAAAATTAAAGCAGAGCCCGCATAGTACTCATAATTCTCACTTTTTGTATCCAGCACCTCTATTGCCGAGAACCTATTATCTTCCGTAAGTATTCTTGCAAGCATTTTGAATGGTTTAAACTCTATGTTGCTAAATGTCCTTGCCTTTCTTAAAAGCGTCTGTTCAACTTCATGGCCAGTTGCATCGCCTAAAGCATGTATAATCCTGTTAATTGAATGCGCGGCTTCCCGCGTAAAATCTAAAGCTCCGCTTTTATTTTTATCAAAGTTTGCACCCCAGCTTATAAGCTCTTTAACCCTTTCTGGACCTTCCTTTACCAAAATCTCTACAGCCTCTCTATTGCAAAGCCCAGCACCGGCTTTCAACGTATCTTTGATATGCTTTTCGTAATCATCTCCTTTATTTAAAACCACTGCTACTCCGCCTTGCGCCTTATCGGTATTGCAATAGTCAACATCCTTTTTAGAAAATACAAGTACTTTAAAACCCTCTATAGCGCAATGAACAGCTGCAGAAAGACCTGCAACGCCACTACCCACAACCAATATGGTTTCTGGCATCTTAAGCCCCTTTCTAAATATTTATTGTGGTTACACCCTTTGGCGGGACTATGTTGGTTTTGTGTCCACAACCATAGAGCGTTAACCCGACCATAACAAGCACTAAAACAATAATAAGTTTTTTCATGGATAAATACTAATAAATTTAGCAAGTAAAATCAATATAGAGACAATAATAAAATCACATGATCAACTTCTTTGAAAACCATCCTCCTTTTTGATATAAGCCTTCGGGATGAGGTTAGCTTTCAAAAGTTTTGAAGAGTATAAACATTATTTCTTAAATTTAATAGAGCTTGAGAGAAAAGCCGAGAAAGAGTTTCACTTAGAAGAAATAAAACACCTAACGGGCAAGCAGAGGCAGGCTCGAGGCAGGGCTTTAATAAACACAAAAGGAAAGCTATTTGCTAAATTTTTGGACTACCTAATATACAGGTTTTTCTACCAAGAAGAGCGAGAGCACCAAATAAAGATCGGAGATATTGTTTTAATCTCAAAAGGAGAACCGTTAAAGTTTTCACAAGAAGCTACGATCAGTGCCGTTGGAAAAAAGTACATCGAAGTAATGATAAAAGAGAAGCTGTTCAAGTCAAAAAAATATCGAATCGACTTATACGTTAGCGACATAACTTTCAAAAGGATGAAAAATGCCATAAATAGCATAGAAAATAGCGAATTTGACCCAGAGATTATTTTGGGTTTAAAAAAGCCGAATATTTTTAAAGCAGAAATAACGTCCGATAGGCTCAATTCTTCGCAAAAAGAAGCTTTGCGCTTGGCTAAAAATTCACAACTATTCCTAATCCACGGGCCGCCAGGCACAGGAAAAACAACAACTCTTGCCGAAGTTGTTAGGGCAAATATAGAAAAACGTATATTGGTTGTTGCAGACAGCAACGTTGCCATAGACAACATGCTTGAAAAATTAAAAGACAGAAAAGTTATAAGAATAGGTCATCCGGCAAAGATAGAAGGTGACCTGTTAAAATTCTCGCTGGATGTGATGATTCGTGAAGATGAAAAATACAGGGAAATCGAAGAGTATATAGACAAAATCGATAGACTCAAAAAAATCCGTGACAAACAACATAAAAAGCCAACGCCTTCTTTAAGGAGAGGGCTCACAAACGACGAAATCTTAGCCCTTGCATCAACAGGAAAATCAAAAAGGGGCTTACAACCATCTAAAATCAAACAGATGGCAAACTGGATTGAAGCCACAAACAAGCTTAGCTGGCTTTATGAGCAAAAGGAAAAAATTCTGAACAAGATAATCTATGAACAGTTGAGAAACGCAGAGATAATCTTTGCAACAAACTCCGGTGCGGGCAGCGAGTTCTTAGAGAGTCTTAAGTTTGATGTAGTATTCATGGACGAGGCGGCACAATCAATAGAGCCAAGTGCGCTAATTCCCATTATAAAGGGAAAAAGGCTAATCATGGCAGGCGACCACAAACAACTGTCGCCAACTGTGTTATCCGAACGTGCAAAAAGGTTAAACTTTAACCTGTTCGAGAGATTTGCAAATCTGTTTCCAGAGAATTGCTACACACTCAAGATTCAATATAGAATGAATGAGAAAATTAGCAGATTTCCGAGTTGTGAGTTTTACAATTGCGTTGTTAAATCGCATAAAAGCGTAAAAAGCATAAAGCTTTCAGATATTGCAAATATCAGCGAATTTGTGGGATACGATGTACCAATTGTTTTCTTTGACACAAAAGGGCAATTCTTAGAGACAAACAGGGAAGGAAGCCATTCAAAGTATAATCCGCTTGAGGCGGAGTTTGTTAAAAAACTGGTTGATGAGCTTTTAATCTTGGGTGTAAAACCTGAAAACATAGGCGTGATTACTCCCTATAAAGACCATGAAGAGTATATGAAAAGGATAATTGAAGCTGTAGAAATCAAATCCATTGACGGCTTTCAAGGTAGGGAAAAAGAGGTGATAATCTTGAGTTTGGTTAGGGCAAACGATAACGAAGAAATAGGCTTCTTGAGGGACAAAAGAAGGCTCAACGTGGCAATAACGAGGGCAAAGAGAAAGTTAATCATCGTGGGTGATGCAAAAACACTCTCAAACAGCCGTACTTATATCAAACTAATAGATTATGCATCAAAAGAGGGCATATTAAGGACCACGTAACATGCTGTATAGTTACTTTTGTTATTAAAAAGACTATTAAAGTACCAATTTTGTATTCCTTTTTCCCTGTTCGCACGACATAGATGGAAGAATTAACTTGCAAAATTTTCCTTGACGCATTCAAACTTTTTTAAATAAACTCTACAAAAAGCTTCTTAAGGAGACACAGATGGAAGTGGTAATGCTTGTTGAAAAGGTGGGCAGGGCGCTTGACGAGTTAGGTAGAATTCCGTTTACAGAAAGCGATATCCAAAGATACATAAAAGAGCACTTCAAAAAAGACATACCGATCGAGGCCATTAGTTCGGCTGTTCAAGTTTTACTCGTATCAAACAAAACTGAAGCACCTATAAGAAAATGTCTATATAAAGAGAAAAACGGCGAGTATTCGTATCTACACACATGTTCCTTTGGTGTTGGATAAGTGGACACAGTTGCAATAGGTTTATCTGGTGGCGTTGACTCTAGCGTTGCAGCATATTTGCTAAAAGAAAAAGGGCTTGACGTTGTTGGTATAACCCTAAAGCTACACAATGACGAAAACTCAGTAGAAGACGCAGAAAGAGCTGCAAATCTTCTAAACATTCCCTTGTATGTTTTTGATTTTGCAAAAGAGTTCAAAAAAACCGTGATGGATTACTTTTTCACCACGTACAAGGAAGGCAAAACACCAAATCCTTGCGTTTACTGCAATAGATTTGCCAAGTTTAAATTCTTGATAGAAAAAGCAGAAAGTTTGGGCATAAAAACCGTTGCAACAGGCCATTATGCAAAAAAAGGGATAATAGAAGGCCATGAAGTAGTCTGCAAATCAAAAAATACGCATAAAGACCAATCATATTTTTTATCATTTTTAGAAAAAGACCAAATAAGGAAACTCTTATTCCCACTTGAAGAGGCTGACTCAAAGCTTTACATAAGAAAAATCGCAGAAAAACTGGGCTTACCTACCGCTAAGAAAAAGGAAAGCTACGAGGTTTGCTTTATCAAAGGTGACTATAGGGAAACGCTTTTAAAAAAATATCCAAACTATGGCATCGGCTATTTTATTTTGGAAAGGAAAAGGATAAAAAAGCATAAGGGTATTTTTAACTACACAGTGGGTCAGAGAAAGGGTTTGGGAATTGCATACAGCGAGGCCTTGTATGTTGAAAAAATTGACACAAAAACATTTGACATAATACTTGCTACGAAGGATAAACTTCACAAAAAAAACGTGGTTGTTAAAAAGGCCAACGAAATCTACGTGCCAAGCAGAGATTTCAAAGCCACGGCCAAGCTTCGTTCAATGATGAACGATGAACCGTGCACGGTCAAAGTAAACAGAAAAAAATTTGTCTTAGAATTTGAAAAAGAACAATTTGCACCCGCACCGGGACAAGTGGCTTGCGTTTATTTAAATGATTGCGTAATCTTAAGTGGTTTTATTGAAAAAAGTTTTTAGCATTGGGGTGTTACATGAGTGTGATTGATGCAATAATTTTGGGAATAGTTGAGGGTTTAACCGAATTTTTACCGATTTCTTCAACAGGACATTTAATCATTGCAAGTAAGCTTTTGGACATTCCACAAACAAACTTCACAAAAAGCTTTGAAATTATAATACAGCTGGGAGCCATCTTAAGCGTTGTGTTCTTGTATTTCAATAGGCTAAAAAGGGACTTTGAACTGTGGAAAAGAATCATATTTGCTTTCATCCCCACGGGCATTGTTGGTTTTTTGCTTTACAAAATTATAAAAACATACCTTTTCAATCCACACATTGTTGTCTACTCTCTATTCATTGGAGGCGTTTTGATAATAATCATTGAAAACTACTTCAAAAAACATCCGCCGAAGCAAAAAATAAATAACATGAGCTACATAAAGGCTGCAATAGTTGGCCTTATCCAATCATTGGCTGTCATCCCAGGAACCTCACGCTCAGCATCAAGCATAATCGGTGGCATGTTTGTTGGACTGTCAAGAAAGGAAGCCGTTGAGTTTTCATTTCTCCTTGCCATACCAACAATGTTTGCAGCAACGGGTTACGATATTTTAAAAAGCGGTTTATACATAAACGCACACCAGTGGCACTTGATAGCCATAGGTTTTATTGTTTCGTTCTTTTCGGCAATTTTGGCTGTAAAAACATTTATCAGCTTTATTTCACGTTTTACATTAGTCGGCTTTGGAGTCTATAGAATCTTGGCTTCAATAGTGTTTAAAATTTTAGGCATGTGAGGTGAAGAATGTTTGAGGATTTTGATAAAGGGTTAAAAAAGATTGCCGTTGTTGGCTTGGGCTATGTGGGTATGCCTCTGCTTTACCATCTGTCAAAACATTTCAAAACTATAGGATTTGACTTAAAGAAAGAGCGAATTGAGGAATTAAAAAAAGGAATTGACTCAACAGGTGAGCTAAACAGCGTTAATTTCTTAAAATACGACATACTCTTCTCTAATAATGAAGCTGTGTTAGACGATGCAAATCTGTTCATTGTTGCTGTGCCAACACCCATTGACAATCATAAATTACCCAACTTAAAGGCATTACTTTCAGCATCAGAAACAGTAGGTAAGCACATAAAAAAGGGCGATACGGTTGTCTTTGAATCAACAGTTTATCCAACTTGCACGATGAGGGAATGCGCGCCCGTTATTGAAAAAACATCAAATCTAAAGGCCTGCGAGGACTTTTTTGTTGGTTATTCACCAGAAAGAATTAACCCAGGAGATAAAATCCACACGCCCGATAAAATTGCAAAAGTGGTCAGCGGTTGCACGAGGGAAGTTGCTGAATTCTTGGCCAAAATATACGGAAAGATAAACAACAATAGCATCTTCATTGCAGAGTCGATAGAAACGGCAGAGGCAGCCAAGGTTATAGAAAATACACAGAGAGACTTAAACATTGCACTGATGAATGAGCTATCTAAAATCTTTAACATAATGGGGATAAACACCTATTCTGTGCTTAAGGCCGCTAAAACAAAATGGAACTTCTTGCCCTTTGAACCTGGTCTTGTGGGGGGCCATTGTATTGGTGTTGACCCGTATTATTTGACATACAAAGCACAAGAGATTGGCTACAATCCTGAGGTGATATTAGCCGGGAGACGCATAAATGACTCAATGGGAAAACACGTTGCCAAAGAATCCGTAAAAAAACTAATAAAGAGTGGAAAAACAGTTTTGGGTGCAAGGGCACTTGTTCTCGGCATTACATTTAAGGAAAATGTTCCCGACACAAGAAACAGCAAAGTTATTGACATAGTGAAAGAGCTCAAAGAGTTCGGCCTGAACGTGGATGTTTACGATTCGCTTGCAAGCAAAAAAGAGGTTAAAGAGGAATATGGAATTGATTTGATAGACGAACCAAAAAATAGATACGATATTGTAATTTTAGCAGTAAAGCACGAAAATTTTTTGAAAAGTATCAAAGACTTTATCGAATTTACAGATAAAAATGGTGTTTTTGTTGACATTAAGGGTGTTGTTGATAAAAATACATTGAGAGATGACATTATCTATTGGGGTTTGTAAATGAAAAACTTCGAAGAAGCCCTAAAGAGGCTCGAGCAGATAGCAAAGCTGTTGGAAAAGGAAGATATAGCGCTGGATGAGGCGATAAACTTATACGAAGAAGGCATGAAGCTTGTGGATTTTTGCTCCAAAAAGTTGCAGGAAGCTCAAAATAGGGTAAAATTGATTACAGGCATTAAAAACGGCAAGGTAGAAACTGAGGACTTTGAATAGTGGAAAGCTTAAAACATTACAAAGAGTTAACTGATAATTTTATAGAGAAACTATCAAAACAAAGGAGCTTTCCTAAATTTTTTCAAAAAGCCCTTTTCTATACACCAAAAAGCGGCGGAAAACGCATAAGAGCAATGCTTGTATTTAGCACAGGAAAAATCACAGGTGCAAAAGAGGAACATTTGGTCCACGTAGCATCGGCAATAGAGCTCTTACATGCCTACTCTTTGATTCACGACGACCTACCTGTTATGGATAACGACGATTTTAGGCGTGGAAAACCTGCAAATCACAAGGTCTTTGGTGAAGATTTAGCACTACTCGCAGGCGATGGCCTCAACACATACACGTTTAATGTCATAGCCAATACCCCAATTGATGACCCAAAAAAGGTAAAGATAATTCAGTGGCTTTCAAATAATGCCGGTATTGGAGGCATGGTTATTGGACAGGTTGTGGATGTTTTGACTGCACGTGAAAAATTAAAGGGGTACTCCAATAAAAGGCTTGTAAACTTTATACATAAGCACAAAACGGCAAAGCTCATACAGGCAAGTGTAATGTGCGGGGCTATCTGTGGAAACGCAGATGAAAAAACTTTAAAGAAACTCGAGAGGTTTGGTCTATATATTGGCGTAGCGTTCCAGATAATCGATGACTATCTGGATGTCGTTGGGGATGAGAAGAAGTTGGGCAAAAAGAAGGTTGACGAGATAAACAACAGCCTAACTTACCCAAAAACCTATGGGCTTGAGAAATCTTATCAGATGGCGCAAAAGCTAAAGGATATGGCTATTGAAGAGATAAAAAATTTGTATGGATCGAATGAACTTAAGTACATTGCAAAAATAGTGGTTGAGAGGGATAGATGAAAATAAATCTAAAAAGGGTAACAAAGGAAACATCCATAGATGTGACGTTGGATTTATATGGTAAAGGTAACTACAAAATAGACACAGATATTGGTTTTTTTAACCATATGTTAGGGGCATTCTCAAAACACTCCTGCATTGATTTACAAATCAAGGCAAAAGGGGACTTAGATGTCGACTTTCACCATACAGTTGAGGATGTAGGCATAGTCTTGGGAGAAGCTTTCAAAAAGGCTCTGAAAAATAAAACGATAGCACGCTACGGTTATGCTGCAATCCCAATGGATGAGGCATTGGTTTTATCAAGTGTAGACATCTGCAACAGGGCATTTCTAAACTATGATTGCAGGCTCTTTGGTAACATAGGAAAATTTGACAGCGAGTTGATTGAAGAGTTTTTTAAGGCGTTTGTGAATAACGCATCCATTATACTGCACATAAAACAGCTTTATGGCACAAATAAACACCACATAGCCGAGGCAATTTTTAAATCATTCGCATACAGCACAAAAATGGCTATAAAACCCTCAAGTGAGGTAATGTCCACAAAAGGGACCTTATGAAGGTAGCTATCACTACTTTCGGATGCAAACTCAATCAATACGAAACACAGATTATGGTTGAACAAATGAAGCAAAAAAATATAGAGATTGCCGATATAAGCGAGGATGCAGATTTTTTTATAATAAATTCATGTGCTGTAACATCAAAAGCTTCAAAAGAGGCGCGCATGTTGGCCAAAAAACTCTCTAAATTTGGCACCATAATATACACAGGCTGCGACAGCTATTTAGAGGAAAACTTAAGGGGAAATGTGATTTTAGTAGGTAATAGTTACAAGAACAACATAGTAAAAGTATTGGAAGAGAAATTTGACGATTATAGCGAAGAAACAAAATACTACCCTTTAACCTCAGCAATCCATGATTTTTCTGGAAAAAGCAGGGCTTTTGTTAAGATTCAAGAGGGTTGCAACAACCACTGCACATATTGCATAATTCCATTTTTGAGGGGAAAAGAGAGGGATAAACCGAAAGGGTTGGTGATAGAGGAAATCAAGCAATTGGTGAATAGGGGATTTAAAGAGATTGTCCTTACCGGAACAAACATCGGTTCATATGCAAATTTTAAGGAGCTTTTAAAAAAAATATCAAAGATTGGAGATGACTTTAGAATTAGGATTAGTTCCATCGAACCAATGTACGTAGATTATGAACTAATCGATATCGTGGCAGATCTGAATTTTGCAAAACACCTACACATACCTCTACAGTCCGGTTCGGACGAAATATTGAAACGCATGGGGAGAGATTATCGAAAAAAAGATTTTAAAAGAGTTGTTGATTACTGCCATAAAAAAGGAATTTTCGTCGGAACAGATGTTATTGTAGGATTTTTTGGTGAAGATGAAGCAGTATTCAAAGAAACGGTTGAGTTTTTAAAGAACCTGCCTGTGAGTTTTGGTCATGTATTTAGCTACTCCAAAAGGCCGTTTACGCCCGCATCAAGGATAAAGGATAAATTACCACGCGGCCCTGTAGTTAGGGAAAGAAATAAAATCTTGAGGAATTTATTTGATAAAAAGCGTAAAGAAAGTATAAAATCGCTTGTTGGAAAAAAACTTGAACTGATTGTAGAAACAACAAAAGTGAAAACTGAGTTTGGTAAGTTCTTTAGGGCTTTGTCAAGCGAATATGTAAAGGTTTTAGTTGAAGATTTTAAAGAAGGTATTGTTAAGTGCAAGCTAAAAGATTTTGACGGAACATATGGATACTGTGAATGGCCAAAATAAACACGATTAATGATTGTCAGCTGATATTTTTGGGCACTGGCGGTGGTAGGTTTACCGTTTTTAACCAAATCAGGAAATCAGGCGGCATTTGGTTTAAATTAAACGGCAAACTCTTTGCAATAGATCCTGGGCCTGGAGCATTGGTTGAAGCCATAAAGCACAAGCTATACCCGTCAAAACTCGCTGCAATTTTTTTAAGTCATAGACATTTAGACCACTCAGCAGATATGAACGCCATTATAGAATCGATGACCGAAGGCGGACACAAAAAGAGGGGCATTGTATTTGCACCAAGAGAGGCGACAGAGGAAGACCCCGTAATCTTAAGGTACAACCGTAAAAACTTCGAGATTGTAAACCAAACCGAATTTCACACCTACGAGGTGAACAACGTTAGGATAGGGGTAAAAGCAAAGCACATGCACACTACAGAAACCTACGGCGCTATATTTTCCTTCCAGTATCACAATTTTGCATTCATACCGGATACATTATATTTTGATGATTTACCAGAGCTTTACAGGGCAGACATTGTCATTATGAACACTGTATTTTGCCATGAGCGTCAAGGTTTTATGCATCTATCCTCAGACGATGTCTATAAATTCTTAGAAAAAAACTGTCCCAAGAAATTTATAATGACCCATTTTGGGCTCTCGTTTTTGAAAGAAAAACCATGGGAGGTCGCAAAGAAAATATCGGATGAAACCGGCTGCAATGTTATAGCTGCATACGACGGTATGGTGGTTGATATATGATATGCATAATTGCAAATCCTAATGCTTTAAGGTTCAATAGCGAAAAATTAAAGAGTGTAACAAAAGAAATAGAGCAACATGGGTTAAAAGTGGACGTTTTTTTTACTAAAAAGGCCGGCGATGGCAAAAAAATCGCGGAGCAAATTGATGGTCACTATAGAATAATCGCAACTTACGGCGGAGATGGCATTATAAACGAAGTGATAAATGGCGATTTGGAAAAATCTGCACTTTGCGTTCTCCCCGCTGGAACGACCAACGTCTTAGCTATAGAGCTTTACGGGAAACCATCCCTAAGCCTCGCTTTAAGGGCTTTAATCAACGGCAAAACAAATAAGGCCTACACAGCCAAAATAAATGGCCGTAAATTTATACTAATGGCAGGTGCAGGTTTCGATGCGGAAAGCGTTGTCTCTATTAATGAAAGAAACAAAAAGTTATTGGGAAAAATAGAGTACGTTCTGTCAGGCGTTAAAGCTTATATGAGAAAATCTTTCTGTTTCAAAATAGAAGTAGAAGGTGTAACCCTAAATGCACTATGGGTGATAGTTTCAAACTCAAGAAAATATGCAGGGAATTTTGATATTTCTAAAAGAACAGATATATTCACACCGTTTTTAGATGTGTTCTTCTGCCCCTGCGCAAACAGAATTGCAATGCTTCCATATTGTAACGGGGTTTTATTTTTAGGTTTCCATACATTTGCACCTTTTGTCAAACATATATTCACAGACAAACCTATAAAAATCGATGGCGGACCACATATACAAATCGACGGCGATTATTTTTCAAAAACAGATGTAATTATAAAAATGAGTGATCCGATAAGTATCATTGTACCATGAAAAGAATCAAAGAAAATATAAGGCCTTTTGATTACGTAAATATAGTATTTTACGCTTTTATACTCATACTTGTTCTAATAAACGCAAACAGAGTTCCCATGCTGAAAATAATATTGCTTATGTATGTCTCTATCATTGCCTCTACAATATTTTTAATTATAAACGAAAATTCCAACAGTCTATTTAGATTCTTAAGGTTCTTTTATACATATATATTCATAGGTTTTATATTTGAGTCTTTGGGTTTTATAGTTCCTTTTATAAGCCCACACAACAAAGATCAAATACTTATTAATATTGACAGACATATCTTGGGAAATGATGCTGCTTTAATTTTCAACATTTTTAACGTAAAAGGTGTTGTTGATTACTTACAAATTTCCTACCTTGCCTACTACTTCTTACCTATTGTAATAATCCTTTATCTCTACAGAAAAAACAGAATCAAACGTCTAAATTATACGTTGTTTGCTTTATCTCTGGGTTACTATATATCGTATTTGGGCTATATATTAATACCAGCTATCGGCCCAAGATATACTTTGAGTTATCTAACACACATACCACTTCGCGGCGGAGTCGTATTTGAGGCCATTCATCCGCTTTTAAATTCTCTTGAACGTATAAAGCAGGATTGCTTCCCAAGCGGTCACACAGAAATTTCCCTTCTTGTATTCCTCTTGTTCTGGGACGAAAATAAAAAAATTGCACTTATTATTTTACCTATAGTTCTATCTCTTATACTTGCTACATTGGTCCTGAGATATCACTATTTTGCAGATGTTATTTCTGGAGCTTTTATAGCATTTCTTGTTTACTTCGTATCGAAGGTTATATTCTATCCAAAGAGAAGACATTCTTAGAATTTTCAAAGACTTTTTTAGATATTTTATGAGGATTTTCCCCTGAAATCTCGGCCATTTTTTCTATTACGTACTTTATATACACAGGCTCGTTCCTCTTGCCCCTTTTAGGCACTGGAGCTAAATACGGCGCATCTGTTTCAAAAACAACAAAATCGAGTGGCACATCCCTAATAGCTTCCTTTAAAACAGAGTTCTTGAACGTTAACGTACCGCCTATACCGAAATACAAACCTAAATCAAGGCCAACTTCCAACTGTTTTTCACTACCTGAAAAACAGTGAATAACACCTTTCAAATCCTTTTTTGAGCGCAAAATGTCAACCATATCGTCATCCGCATCGCGGCAATGTATGGAAACAGGAACACTATTTTTGATTGCTATATCTAAAAAGTCAGAAAAAACGTCTCTCTGTTTATCTCTCGGGGACAAATCGTAGTAATAATCCAAGCCAATCTCACCGACACCAACACATTTTTTATTTTTCAAGTGTTTTTTCGCCAAATCATAGGCCTCACTATCCGCCGTTTTTGCATCGTGCGGATGAATACCGACCATATAGAAAAGCAGGCCATATTCATCGCATAAAGACTTTTCGTTCTCAAAGTCCTCTTTCATGGTAGACGGCATAATGATGGCTCTGACACCATTTTCACGCGACCTCTTTATAACCTCATCCCTATCGTCATCAAACTCCTTCATATCCAAATGACAATGGGTGTCAATAATCTCATACATAACGCAACTCTCTCAAGCATCTATTCCTAATTGTTTTTACATCCTCACTGTTCACTATAATCTTACCATTTCTCATCTTGTATTCGAGCAAATCTTCCATCACACCGCCGCAATCACACTGTTTACTCTCTGTTGTAAAAGGCACTATTTCACTCTTCAGACACTTATCACACCTTAAAAAACTTTTTGAACCAGATGTTTTGCCTTTCTTAGCAATAGGTTTATCTTCTATCTCAACTATATCCATTGAAAAATCTATCGTAGTGGCACTGCTGATACTCGTTCCTACGCCAAAGCCATCGGCTACATCCACTATTTCTGTCACCGTATTTTCATCCAAACCACCACTAACAAATAGCTGTATATGCTTTAATCCCCTCAAATCCAACTCCCATCGTAGCTCTTCCAAGATCTTTTTCATATTGCCACGTCTAGATGATGGTGTATCGAGTCTAACGCCAGTTAACCTTTTGCCCAAAACCTCTGCTACCCTTATAGTCTCAAACTTCTCATCGCCAAACGTGTCTATAAGAACTATTCTTGGCACATCCGGATCAACAACCTCATCGAAGTGTTTAGCAGCCTGCAATGTATCCCCAACAAGCAAAATCAAGGAGTGGGGCATCGTGCCTGCTGGTTTCATGTTAAGTTTCTCAGCTGCAGCAACAGTAGAGAAACCATCGCAACCACCAATATATGCCGCACGCTCTATAGCAGGCGCAACAGATGGATGCATTCTTCTTGCACCGAAGGAAAGCACTGTCTTTTCACAGGCAATTTTTTTAACCCTTGCAGCCTTTGTAGCAACACCAGATTCTTGACACAAAAAGCCCAAAATAGCTGTCTCATAAACGGCAAATTCAGAATACTTGCCTTCTATCTCAATCACAGGCTGATTTTCCCTAAAAATACTCCCTTCAGAAATGGCCCTGATATTGACCTCTTTATCCTCTAAAAGCTCCAAAATCTCCTCCAAACCGCAGAAAACCGCCCAATCGTAACCTTTAGGCAAACCCTTGACCGTGATCTCGGCTTTAACGTTTTTATCCAAATCCTTGGCTTTAATTATCTCAAGTGCCCTTTCAAAGTAAACATCCGTAACCTTTCCGGCTTTTATCGTATCTTCATCGGCAATAAACATCTTCCATCATCTCCTTTTTAAGTTAACTTCACATTCAAGACGTTTTTAAATTGATCGATAGCGCATTCTTTTAATTTATCATCCAAAGAGGAAACACAGTTTAGGGGAATTTCAACCTTATAACCGCGCAGAACAGCACTCGATACTGTGTACAAAATACAAATATTGATTACACAGCCTGTGACAATCAAATAATCCACATCCAAGCTCTTCAAAAGAGCGTCCAAGCTTGTTCTAAAAAAACCATCGTACGTTGTCTTTTTAACGATAAAATCGTTCTCCTTTGGTGCAAGTTCATCTACAACTTGGGCACCTTTTGTCCCTTCAATGCAGTGATTGGGCCAAATTTCAAATTCCTTATCATTTTCAGCATGTGAATCGCAAACGTAGATAATGGGTGTATCTAAAGCCTTTTCCCTATCTAACAAAGCCTTTATATTAGGAATAATCTTCTTGTTCTCCTCAACCTTCAAAGGTGCACCGTCCAACGTAAAATCGTTCAACATATCAATAACCAAAACCGCCCTTTTCATTTTTTCCTCCTTGGCCCAAATATAGCAGTACCAATCCTCACAATATTGGCACCCTCCTCAATCGCAATCTTGTAAGTATCAGACATGCCCATTGACAAAAATTCCATATCAATATTTTCTATTCTCATGCTCTTTATATCACTAAAGAGCCCCTTTGTTAAACGAAAATACGACCTTATATCCTCAGACCTTTCAACATTTGGTCCCATCGTCATCAAGCCAGTAACTTTGATATTGCTCAATTTTGATATCTTCTTCACCAATTCAACTACATTTTCAGGATAAACACCCGATTTCCGGCTTTCCTTTGCCGAATTTACCTCAATCAAAACAAGCATAACCTTGCCCAAATCCTCACATTTCTTGTTCAATTCAAAAGCAAAATCAAAATTATCTATCGTTTCAATCATGTCTATAATCTCTAAAACCTTTCTCTTTAAAAGATCATGTTTTTGAGTCTTTGTAGAACCTATAAAATGCCATTTAGCTTTGTTCTTAACATCAGGATAGACTTTTTTTAATTCGCTGACGTAGTTTTCACCGATTACCTTTATTCCTACCTCAATGACCTCATCTATCTCTTTAGCCGTGCGCGTCTTTGCCGCAGCCTCTAAGATTACATCCTTTGGTATCTCTCTAAGTAATCCTTTAACTCTCTCTTTAATGGACATAAGTTCACCTCTTTTTGCGTAAGTATAACACAAAAACTATTCTTTTCAATTACAAAGATGCATTTTCTCAAAACTTGCTTGAAAGAAAAATAAATTGTAAACTTATCAACAAAAAGGGGCGAGTATGGAAAGTCGAGCCAAAATAATCATAGGTGACAGCAGAAAGATGATAGAGATAAAAGATAACTTTATACATCTCATTGTTACATCTCCTCCCTATTGGTCAATAAAAGACTACAAATCAAAAAACCAAATTGGCTATGGTCAAAGCCTTCATGAATATCTTAAGGATTTATACAGAGTATGGAAAGAATCGTTTAGGGTTTTAGAACCAGGAAGGAGGTTTATCATAAATATAGGGGACCAATTTGCAAGATCCATAGTATACGGAAGATATAAAATTATACCCTTGCATGCGGAGATTATTGCACAATGTGAAGATATAGGATTTGATTATATGGGTTCTATCATATGGCAAAAGAAAACGACCATGAACACAACAGGCGGAGCCAATGTTATGGGCTCCTACCCTTATCCACCTAATGGTATGGTTGAAATAGACTACGAATATATACTTATATTTAAAAAGCCAGGAAAAAGCAAAAAAGTATCTAAAGATATAAAAGAAAAATCGAAGCTAACAAAAGAGGAATGGAAAGAATTTTTTTTTGGACACTGGACCTTCGGAGGGACAAAGCAAATAGAGCATGAAGCAATGTTCCCCGAGGAACTCCCTAAAAGAATAATAAAGATGTTTACATTCATTGGCGAAACCGTATTGGATCCGTTTTTGGGTAGTGGAACAACTGCAAAGGTTGCATTGGAACTCAAAAGAAACTTCATTGGATATGAAATTAACGAGGATTTTTCAGAAATAATTATGAAAAAGATAAAAAGTACCAAAATTATAGAACCCCAAAAAAAAATTGAACTCACAAAGAGAGATTTTAAAGTATCCGTGGAGGAAATAAACTATAAACCCATCATTAAGGATGCTAAACCAATTATGGATCCAAAAAAGTTGAACTTTAGAAAAAATGAAGGTTACAAGGTTATCGATATACTTGATGATGCCAGACTTTTGCTCAATACAGGTTTGATTGTAAAATTTAGGGGTCTTGTAATTGTCAACCTTTACGGGACAATGAGCTATTTAAAGAAATATATTCTCAAAAAGGATGTATACTTAAAATTCGATAAAGAATACGTTGAAGAAGAAAAAAATAGTACAGAAGCGTACGTTTATTTGAAAAACAAAATCTTCATAAATTCATACCTGATAAAGAATGGCTATGCAATAGCCGAAAGAAACCTAAATTACGACTTAAAGGAAAAATTCATAGCTATGGAAAACAGCCTCAAAAATATAGAAGAATTGAAGGAAAAACCATATAAAAAGGAAATATCTAAATGGAGCTTAAGTTAAAAACAAAAGAAATACGCAAATTAATGGGTATTGAGTCTCCTAAGTTTCCTAAATACACAACACAAATTCTAAATTTAGCCAATCAAAATTCACAAGCTACAAGACCACCAACAGTGGGTAAAATGAGCGAGCTTATTAAGGAATTTAAAGGTAGAACCATCAAAGATTGGGAAGAATGGTACTTAGAAAAACACTCGAATGCTATTGAAAACGCTACCAACAAAATATTAAACATGATCAATAACCTTAAACATGCTATAAACAAAATCGATGGAGAAATGGTGCAAAAATGGTCGTACGATTTAATAATAGTAAAAACATACATTGGTTTAAAATTTCAAGAAGCTGTACTGAAGAAAATCTCTGAAAAATTTAACACCACCTACAAATTAGCAAATCCAAAAGAGGAAAGCAAAGGCATCGATGGTTATATAGGAGAAATACCAGTAAGTCTAAAACCATCAAGCTACACTTCCAAGAAAATGCTATCAGAACAAATTGAGGTATGCATAATCTATTATCAAAAAACCAACGACGGCTTAAAAATAACTATACCAGAATATCTCGTAGCTAAGTTTAAAGAATAAAAATATTGACGCCAAGCAATTTTAATGCTATTCGTTTTTCCCAATACGCAAAAGGAGGTTTACGGTGTTCAAAGTCAACAAAACCATTGAAGAGATAAACTATAAAATAAAACATGGTGAAGCAGTTGTTGTTAACGCGGAAGAAATGATTGATATTGTAAGAAAAAACGGTACGGTTGAGGCAGCAAAAAAGGTCGATGTTGTAACAACAGGCACATTTGGGACAATGTGCTCAAGCGGAGCACTTTTAAACTTCGGCCATACCGCACCAAAAATTAAGGCAGCCAAAGTTTGGTTAAATGACGTTGAAGCATATGGTTCCTTGGCAGCCGTGGATTTATACATAGGTGCATCAGCGGTAAAGAAAGGCGACCCACTAAATGCTGTCCACCCAGGCAGATTTGAGTACGGTGGTGGTCATGTTATTGAGGATCTCATTGCAAGAAAACCTGTCAGGTTGGTAGCTGAAGGCTACGGAACCGATTGCTATCCAGCCAAAAGAATAGAGATGGAGATATTTATTGATGACTTGAGGGAGGCTACTTTGCTTAACCCGAGAAACGCTTACCAAAACTACTCTGTGGCCACAAACTCAACGGACAAAACGATCTACACATACATGGGTGTCTTAAAACCCCGTTTTTCAAATGCAACATACTCTTCAGCAGGACAACTATCCCCATTACTCAATGACCCATTTTACCTAACAATCGGTATAGGAACACGCATTTTTTTGGGCGGTGGTATTGGTTATGTGATATGGCATGGGACTCAACACAATCCTAATGAGGAGCGCAATGAAAGGGGAGTTCCGAAAACCGGTGCAGGGGCTTTAGCCGTTTTAGGTAATATGAAACAGATGAATGCAGATTTTATCAAAGGTGCATCGATTTTAGGATATGGCGTTTCTTTAAGCGTTGGCTTGGGCATACCTATACCGATTTTAAACGAAGAAATCGCCTTTTTCAGCTCTGTTAGCGATGAGGAGATAGATGCCTACATCTTTGATTACGGACATGATTATCCATTAAAAATTGACAACACCTATGGATTAACAAACTACAAGAAGTTAAAGAGTGGTTTTATAACAATAAACGGGAAAAAGGTGCCAACAGCACCATTAAGTAGCTACAGTGGCGCAATAAAAATCTCAGAAACATTAAAACAGTGGATTTTGGACAAAAAATTCTTTTTAACAAAGCCATCTGTATCCCTACCACAATCTGGGGATTACGAACCACTTAAGTACTTAAAGAAGTATGAAAAGAATCTATAGGGAAAGATTTAAACTAAATGGCTTCGAAAGTTGGGAAACAACATACAAAAGCACAAACCTATTCGTCAAGGCTTGCAAGGATTTAAGGTTTGAAACCTTCGAGTTAGTTAAAAAGCTATGGAGTGATCTTTTGACTTACATTGAAAAAAATAGGGGTTTTCTAACATCCCTGGAACCTATAAGACAGGACAAAAAAGCCCCTAAGATAGCAAAAAAAATGATAGAGTCATCAAGAAAGGCAGATGTTGGGCCTATGGCAGCTGTGGCAGGTGCAATAGCAAAAGAAGTTGGCCAGTTGCTTTTGAAAGAGTGTAATGAGTGTGTGGTGGAAAACGGCGGCGATGTTTTTTTAAAACTCAACACAGAACCAGTAGTCGGCCTATACACGCAAAACCATTACTTTAAGGATAGTTTGAGCATAAAAATAAAGATTTCCAAAGTTCCAATAGGAGTATGTTCATCCAGTGCAAAAATTGGGCCTTCTTTGAGCTTAGGCAAAGCAGATTTGTCACTTATTATTGACAGGGATACTGCCTTTGCAGACGCTTTGGCTACAAAAACAGCTAACTTAATAAAAAACGAAGATGATATAGAAAACGCAATTGAGTTTGCTAAGAGTAAAAACGTGGACGGGTGCCTATTTATAAAAGCTAAAAAGATAGGCATCTGGGGAAAAATAGAGCTGGTTTAGGAGGATTTATGATATCAAAAAAGGTTGTCTTAAGGTTTCCAGAAGAGATAGCAGACAAACCTCTTGTTTCGGATATATGCAAAAAGTTCGAACTTACATTCAATATTATGAGGGCAAACATATTCCCACGAAAAGAGGGCATATTGACACTTGAAATATCTGGGGAAGAAAATTCTTTTAACAGTGGTATTCAATACTTAAAAGATAATAGTGTATCTATCAGCTTCGTTGAGGAAAGTATAAATAGAGATGAGAGCAGTTGTTATCACTGCGGTTTCTGCGTTGCAGTTTGTCCAACAGAAGCTCTAATCATAACTGATAGAAAAACAATGAGAGTCGATCTTTTCAAAGACAGATGTATTGCCTGCGGCTATTGTGTCAATGTCTGCCCTGTAAAAGCTATGAGCCTGCCTGATGAGTTCTAATACTGCCAATCTATAAAGTTATACATTATGCCGGCTTTGGCAGGTTTTATCCCTTTGATTTTTTTATTAACAGCAATAATGGCCGTTGGATAATACAAAAAAATGTATGGAAATTGGTGAACGATTAAGTCGTTAATTTCAAGGTATAATTTCTTAGCTTTTCTATTATCAAAAGTTCTTCGCGCTTCTTCTATTAACCTATCAACACGTCTATCATGAAAACCTACGAAGTTAAATCCTCCCTTAAAATCGCTCTTCGAGTCCCAAATGGAATACTGATCGGGATCAGCGCCCAACTGCCACCCCAAAATCACGGCATCAAAGTGCCTCTCATTCACGAAGTTCAAAAACGCTTGCCATTCAAGTATCCTAATTTTCACATCAATACCAATCTTCCTTAAATACTGCTGTATCATTATAGCGGCGTACTTTCTTTCTGTATTGCCTTCATTTGTGTAAATGGTAAATTCAAACCTTTTACCATCTTTATTGTAAAGCCATCCGTCATTACCTATTGTATAGCCAGCTTCTTTTAAAAGCCTGAGTGCATCCTTTGGATTATAGTGACAAATTGTCTTACCAATAAAATAAGGCGAATTTTCTGGATAAATACAATCTGCAACCTCGCCAAAGTTAAACAGTATGGCCTTTTTTATCTCATCTCTATTTATTGCCTCACATATTGCCTTCCTAATCCTAACATCCTTAAACATCTTCAGCCTTAAATTAAAACCCAAATACGTGTAGCTCCCAGACGGTTCAAAATATACTTTATAACGCTTTCTTTGTTTCTTTCCGAACTCGTATTTGTACTGCAAAGGAGAGAGCGTTAGCATATCCAAATTACCGTTTTTAAGCTCAAGTAGCGCGGTTGTCGGATCAGGGATAATCCTATATATCACTTTGTTTATGTTAGGCTCATGCACAAAATACCTATCAAACGCCTTTAAGATTACATATTGGGATGTTTTCCAATCCTTTAGAATATATGGACCTGTGCCAATAGGCTTTCTGTTGAATTCACAAGTGGCAATATTTTTAACACCTTTTAGCAAGTGCTTTGGTACTATACCCATCATCCACGAGTAGAGTGCAGGCCTAAACGGATAGGGATACTCAACAACGACAGTGTAGTTATCCGGTGCATATATCTTTTTGATTATTTTATAGTTGCCCGAATAAGGGGTTGGAGTATGAGGATTTGTAATAAGCTTGTATGTGAATATAACATCTTGCGCCGTGAACGGTTTACCATCCTGCCAAAAAACATTCCTTCTCAAATGAAACACTAAAATTTTACCGTTTTCTTTAAACTCGTAGCTTTTGGCCAAATCACCCACAATATGCATGTTTTTATCTAATTTTAACAAACCATTAAAAATATAAGACGATATCTCACCACTTGATGAATCTACAGCAAGGAACGGTATAAGTCTTTTTGGGTTCGCACCTAAAGAAAAATAAACGGTGGAAGAAAAGCTGCTGTATGAAAAGAAAACAAAGGTTAGAGCGACTAATAATCGCTTCAACATTACTTTGTTATAGGCTTAGCATTGACCGGTAATTTAAGTTGTTTAGCTGGCTGTTGCGGTGTAGGTGTAGGTGCATTTTGAACTATAGACTTAGTCCCAGCTCTATAAACGATATAAGAGATGCTTATGGAATTAAGCATAAAAATAAACGCCAAAACCCAAGTAACTTTGGCCAAAAGACTCATAGTACCAGTAGGACCAAATAATGTGTCTGCTGCACCCGCCCCAAAAGACACGCCCATTTCTGCACCTTTACCCTTTTGAATTAGTATCAAACCAACAAGTAAGAAACCTAAAACGACCTGAACAACTATCAATATTGTAAGCATTAATTTACCCCCTTAGCCCTCTCAAACTCATCTATAATCTTTTTAAACGTATCGGTATCCAGGCTTGCAGATCCTACCAAAAAACCGTCAACATCGTTAATTTGTGCTAATTCATAGGCGTTTTTATCCTTAACGCTGCCTCCATACAATATCGGCACATCCTCAACCAAACCCCTAATAAACGTATGCATCTCGCTAACCGTATTTAAATCTGCAGGAACACCTGTGCCTATGGCCCAAACAGGCTCGTAGGCTACCACAACACCACTTAAATCTACACCGTCCAAAGCAGTAATAATCTGTCTTTCTACAACATCCTTTGCCTTATCATCCTTCCTCTGGGCAAGCGTTTCACCAACGCACAGTATAGGTTTTAAACCATGCTCTATTGCACTAACAACCTTTTTGTGTATATCAATGTCGTCTTCTCCGAATATATGCCTTCTTTCGGAGTGACCAAGAATCACATACTCACTACCCACACTTTTAAGCATAACCGGAGAAATTTCTCCTGTAAATGCTCCCTTTTCTTCAAAGTACATATTTTGCGCACCAAGTTTAATCGGAGTATCTAAAAATACCTCAGACAACCTATCCAAAAAAACAAAAGGTGGACATACAATTACTTCTGTTTTATTATCTACAACCTCAGCTATCCTCTCCGCAACACTTTGAGCCTCACCCATACTAAAATACATCTTCCAATTAGCAGCAACAATATTTTTTCTCATCGTTTTCTCTCCAAAACTTCAACAGCAGGCAACGTTTTTCCTTCCAATAACTTCAACGATGCACC
>JALVTR010000082.1 GCA_027035885.1 Desulfurellales bacterium | reverse complement strand
ACATTTCCGTCTTTATCATCAATCTTACCCAAAAAAATGGCTGTTGTCCCATATCCAATATTCTTATAAAGTACAACCCTGTAAGACGAAGATGACATTTGCAGATTCGTGTAAGGGCTATATAGGCCGAACCTACTAAGAATAGATTCCCAAAATGTTAATTTTGGTTGTAACCTTAAATTAGAAGCGACCAAATTGTTAGAAGGTATATTTTCCACGTTTATTTGATTTAAAACCGCACGCGTCTTGTTATCTATATTTAAAGTGCCTCTTTCTATGACAGAACCAGAATATCCATCGTAGAGCTTGTATCTGAGCTTCTCATACCTAATTGTAGAAACCAAAAGAACCAAATCCGCATCTACCACATTAGCAAGCTTTTTTATGGCCTTTTTTTCATATAGTGTAGTTATTCGATTTTTAACAAAAGCAATTTGCAAAGTATCTGGGTTTATAACAAAAAAACGGCCTGTTTTGTCAAGCTTATATTTTATTTGAGAATAAATATAAGGATTCCTTGTTATTATGGCAATTCTATAAGAAGGTTTGCCAGCAACCCATTGATCTCCTACCCTTGGCTTTCCTCCATATATTTCCTTGACACCATTTGGTATTATGCCTAAACCCAAAAAGTACTTCTTTTCACTTTCCACACCTTGAGTAACAGTTGCAATAGCCTTATGTGAGTAAACTTTGCTAACCGTAGCAAAACAGATTCCTTCTTTTAGTTTCACAGGCTGATTTGAGTTCAAAGGAATAAAACTACCTTCATTCCTATAAACATAAACAAAATAATTTTTAAATAGACCATCATCAGAACCCTTATTTAAAATAAGCTTTTTACCTTTAACTTCTATGATTTTACCACTTGCAACCTTAAGCTTTGATAGCATTTGGTTGGCTAAATTATCGAAAACTACACTTGCATCTGACGCAAATGGTAAAACAAAAGATAGCACCAATAATAAAACTAAAATTTTTCTCATTTCTTTAATCCTTTTAATTGTTCCACGATTCTTTTTGTCTTATTGTAAAGTTCGGTAACTTCATTTAACTCCACTTTTTTCTCCTCTATTAGTCCTTTTGGTGCCTTTTCCAAAAAAGCATCGTTATTTAATTTACTGTTTAAGAAGCTCATTGATTTTTCTTGTTTCTTTAGAAGTTTTATTAGCCTATTTATTTCCTTATCAACATCTATATTACCTTCTAAAGGTAAATAAATATCTGCATAAACCGTAGATTGAACAATACATCTTTCTTGGGATTTAGTAGTTACGGAAAGGTTGTCTACGTTCGCTAAAGCGTGGATATAGTCTTTAAAATTAATAAGTATAGATTGTGTGTTTTCATTTTCGGTTTTAATAAATACGCTAACTTTTCTTGATGGCGGTATATTATATTCACTCCTTAAGTTTCTTACGGCTCTAATAATATCAATAACAATATCCATCGCAGCTTCTAATTCTTTTGCAGTGTCGGACTCCTTAAACTTCGGATACTCAGCAATCATTATGGATTCGCCCTTCTTATTAGGCAACTTTTGCCATAATTCTTCAGTTATAAAAGGTATAAATGGATGTAAAAGCCTTAAAATTGTCTCAAAGACCTCAAGCAACGTATACTTGATAGAATATGAAAACTCATCATTTATATGGACTTTGCTCATCTCAATATAATAGTCGCAGAACTCATGCCACGTAAACTGATATATTGCACTTGCCGCCTCATTGAATTTGTACTGTTCAAGTGCATCTTCAACCTTTTTAATTGTCTTTGCAAGTCTTGAC
>JALVTR010000081.1 GCA_027035885.1 Desulfurellales bacterium | reverse complement strand
GCCTTAAAATTGTCTCAAAGACCTCAAGCAACGTATACTTGATAGAATATGAAAACTCATCATTTATATGGACTTTGCTCATCTCAATATAATAGTCGCAGAACTCATGCCACGTAAACTGATATATCGCACTTGCCGCCTCATTGAATTTGTACTGTTCAAGTGCATCTTCAACCTTTTTAATTGTCTTTGCAAGTCTTGACTTAATCCAAACAGAAGCCTGAGAGAGTTTTTTAGGCCTTTCACCGAACGCCTGTCCTTCCGTGTTTAGCTTTATGTATCTATAGGCATTCCAAATCTTATTCATAAATCGCCTATTGCCCTCGATTTTGTCTTCAGACAACTTAATATCCCTGCCTTGAGCGGCCAATATTGCAAGTGTAAATCTCAGTGAATCCGCACCGTATTTATCAACAATCTCGAGTGGATCAATTACATTACCCTTCGTTTTACTCATCTTTTGACCGTATTGATCCCTAATAAGGGCGTGTATATAAACATCCTTAAATGGCACATCCTTCATGAAGTGTAGACCCATCATCATCATACGTGCAACCCAGAAAAATATAATATCAAATCCTGTAATAAGTAAGCTTGTTGGATAAAAATGCTTTAAATCCTCTGTCTGATTGGGCCATCCCAATGTCGACATGGGCCAAAGAGCCGAAGAGAACCACGTATCCAAAATATCCTCATCTTGTTTTATGTTCTTACTGCCACAGTGTTCGCAAAACTCAGGATCATTCTCTGACACAGTGTATTTCCCACAATCTTCGCACTTCCACACAGGAATCCTATGACCCCACCAAAGCTGTCTCGATATACACCAATCTTTAATGTTATACATCCACTCAAAATACGTTTTTCCCCAATTCTGAGGTATAAATTTTGTTCTACCGTTTTTCACAGCCTCAATGGCATGTTCAGCCAACGGTTTTGTTCTAACAAACCACTGCTCTGATACATAAGGTTCTATGGTCGCTTTGCATCTATAGCAATGGCCAACGGCATGTGTATGTCGGGCTACGTTCTTTATAAATCCCTTACTCTCTAGCTCAGCAACAAGCTTTGAGCGACACTCAAACCTGTCTATACCTTTGTAATTCAGGGCCTCTTCCGTCATTCTGCCGTAATCATCGATCGCTACAACCAAATCCAAATTGTGCCTTCTACCAACTTCAAAGTCGTTGGGGTCGTGTGCAGGTGTAATCTTCACAACTCCTGTACCAAAATTCATATCAACGTATTCATCGGCTATAACGGGAATTGGTTTGTTCCTTATTGGCAGTATAACCATTTTACCAATAATATCCTTATATCTTTCATCCTTTGGATTAACAGCTACGGCAGTATCGCCAAATATTGTTTCAGGTCTTGTCGTGGCAACAATCACACTATCGCTATCATCTTCAAACGGATATTCAATGTAATAGAGTTTTCCTTCCTCCTCCTTATGCTCAACCTCTAAATCACTTAAAGCCGTATGACATCGCGGACACCAGTTTATAATGTACTTATCCTTGTAAACCAAACCCTCTTTGTAAAGTTCTACAAAAACCTTCCTGACAGCCTTAGAAAGCTGCTCATCCATCGTGAAGTGCAGATGAGACCAGTCACAGCTCAAACCTAATCTCTTTATCTGATCAACAATCCTGTCGCCGTATTTTTCCTTCCACTCCCAAACCTTTTCGACAAACTTTTCCCTTCCCAGATTCTCTCTCTTTATGCCCTTACCCGCCAAATCCTTTTCTACCATATTTTGCGTTGCAATACCGGCATGGTCAGTGCCTG
>JALVTR010000080.1 GCA_027035885.1 Desulfurellales bacterium | reverse complement strand
AGAAGAGATAATTCCGATTTTACTGGACAATGTTACCATAATTGAAAACGTTGATGATGGTAAATATTCAAGAGACCCAGATGACGATAAATTTATCAATTGCGCAAAAAGTTCTGGTGCGAAGTATATAATAACAGGAGATAATGATCTACTTGTATTAGAAAAAATTGGAGATATAAGGTTATTAACCGTAGCCGATTTTCTCAAAGAAGAAAAAGAAAGGAAATCATAAAGAAGACATACAATTATTTAGGGGATTTTTCCACAAACTATCGGTCTTATGTTATTAATTGACCGATACTCTACTGGTGCACATTTAGTAGGCGTTAGCGGTGTATCTTAGCATAGCAGATGACACCTTGAACAGAGAAAGGAAGGTGGATAATGAATAGGCCGACTTTTGAAGAGTTTAAAAAAGAGGCTTTAAGCAATCCTGAAGTGAAAAAAGAGTACGATAGATTGGCTCCTATTTTTAGGATAAAAAAGGAACTTCTGACTGCAAGACTAAAGAAGGGACTTACTCAAAAATAGGTGGCAAAGAGAATGAAAACCTCAAAGTCAAACATATCAAGACTTGAGAGCCTTAATAACACCTATGCTCCCAGTCTCAATACACTCATAAAATACGCAGAAGCTCTTGATTGTGAGATTGAGGTTGTTTTAAAGTAATTTGATGTATTTGGTTAATCGTCTTTAAATATCTTTGCGTGATAGCCTATGGCCCTGTCCCACAAACTGTCGATCTTGTATCAATCGATTGACACCCTACTGTGTACCAACCCTATAAAAATCATGGGGGCACTATAAAGTTGCACTCATTTAAAAACATTCATTTTTTATTTTTTACATTTTTGTTATAAACTCACGCCGTATAAGTCCTCTCAAGCCTACCATGCCCAAGTTGCTCTGCAATCTCTTTATCTGAGTGTCCTTCTCTTTTTAAGTCATGGGCAAAGCTGTGCCTAAAGTCATGGAATCTGAAATAGGTTTCTGTGTTTTTCATGTATTCATATCTCTCATGTTGTGCAAAGTTGTACTGTTGTTTTAGTGTTTGAGTGGGAGCAAGGCTTTTTAGGTGGTTCTCTCTCATGAAGTTATACGCATCCTTTAGGACTCTAAACTGCTCTGAATTTCTGATTGGGATTGTTCTTTCCCTGCCGTTTTTTGTTAGGTCGTGTTTGGTTAGGTGTAGTTTGCCGGATTTTAAGGCTTCTCTAATTGTGTTCCTCTTTATCGCTATACTCTCTCTTAGACGTAAACCAAACTGCCTCTGGAGTCCTACACTTCTTGCAAGTGCTTGGGATTTAATGTCCTGCTTTGCCTCAAGGTGTGATACAAAGTCTTTATATACTGAGTTATCAACGGATCTATTTGTGTAGTCTATATGACCGACACTTAGGCCGTTCTCTTTAGCTGATACAGGAGAAAGATTAACGGGTAAGTGTTCTGAGGTGTATCGTACAATGTCGTTCAAGGCGGATACGTAAGAAGCCGCTGTTTTAGATGTAATTTCATCGTTTTGAAGCCTGTCTTGTAAGGTGTCAAGATAAGCATGTATGACGGTTTCGCTTAGCTCCTTTAGGGATCGTATTCCTGTGTACTCCCTGAGCTGGTTTAGGACCGTTTCTATTTTTGCCTCAATGGCAGTGCCTCTATTATGCCAAGAGGCTATGTTGCGGGCTACATAGGAAGCCTTGCGCTCGTTTTTAAAGTTTGTTTGGACGGCTGCTTTCATGGTTTACCCCCTTTCTTATATCTCTCTGTTTTTCACAGATTTGGGAATGTCTGATGAGAGATATAAAAAAAGGGGCTCTAAAGCCCCTT
>JALVTR010000079.1 GCA_027035885.1 Desulfurellales bacterium | reverse complement strand
TGAGATTATATCGTTGGGCGCTGACGGTAAAGTTGGTGGAACTGGTGTAGATGCAGACATAAAAAGTTGGGAGCTTCATTGAAGGGCTTCACGCTAATAGAGCTATTGGTCGCTTTGGTTATAGTTTCTATTGTCCTTTTTTACGTTCTGCCAAAAGGTTTAAGAATTTATGCGAGAGCAGATAATAATCTTGAGAGATTGAATAAGGCAATTCAACTTGCCGAGAAAATAGCTAAATCAAGTGGTGAGGCTCAAAGTATTTGCGGAAATAAAGGTACAAACACCTTTTTTGTTGAAAATCAAAAGTTTAAGCTGAAAAATGAAATATTCGATGCTAAAGTGAATGGGAATTACGTTAACAGCTTGCAATACTGTTTTTATGTGTATCCTCAGGGTGTAATGGATAGTGTTACATTAAAATTGTCCAATGGAGAGATAGTTAGTTCTAAACCTTTGCTTTTGAGGTTTGATGTTGCAAAATAGGGCGTTTACACTGCTTGAAGTTTTGGTAGCCCTGGTTGTTTTTAGCATCGCCGCATTGGGTGTTTACGGTCTTTTGAATCAATCTCTGTTTGTTCAAAGATATTCAAACGAAAAACTAAGCTTAATACTCAGTTCAACTGAGTATATTTATACAAGCATTGATTCAATTCCTGATGATACTGCGGGTTGGAAAGACATAGATTCCATGTCAATAGATGCATACAGAATCACAAGGATTCCAATAGGATTTTATAATATCTACAAAATCAATTGGGACTTTAAAAAGGGTAATGTGATCATAGGCTATGTCATTTATAGATAGACGGTTTGGCTTTACACTCATTGAAATTCTTATAGCTGTTTTTTTAAGCAGTATTATAATGCTTGGTTTATATGAACTTTTCAACTCTGTGCTGAATGCAAGGGTATTTTCTGAGACGAGACAGGATAAGACAGAGATTATCTATAAAGTTGTCTCTTTGATGCAAAAGGACATAAGATGCAAGGTGGGAGATTTTTATATTACATACCGTGATGGTAGAAAGGTTTTAAGCTTTGATACTACGAATTCTTTATTCTACGGAGGTTCACTAATTGTTAATGTGTCTTACTATACAGATGAGATAGACGGAAGGGTTTACCTTGTGAGAGAGGAGAAGAATGATGTTTTGAAAGAAGACCTTGTAATTCCTTTGACTGACTACTTTAAAAGCGTGAATTTTAAGTTTTACTATGCTGGCGAATGGACAGATAGAGTCTCACCCATTGTGAAAATAATTTTAACTGCAAAAGATAGAAAGGTTTCATTTGTAGCAAGGGGTATAATTTGAACAATAAAGGAATGATTCTAATTGCCGTTTTAATAATTATGGTGGCTCTTGTTAGTATGGTTATGGTCATTGAGAACAGGTCATCTAAAAATTTTGACTATTCTTCAAGATTACTGATGGAAAACCAGGCTGCTTTATACTTTAACTCAGCTATCAGTGTTGCAAAAAGGCTTCTTGAAAATGATGACAACAATTACGATGCACCAAGCGATGATTGGTATAATCTTCCACCTTTTAGGGCAAATGGTAATACGCTCGTTTCTATGTCTATTGAGCCAGCTAATTCAAAAATAGATATAAATTACCTGATAAGCCCAAATAAAAGTTTATCAAAACGTACTAAATCAGCCTTTATGAATATCGTTAACGCAAACGGACTAAATGGAAACAATTTTTTAAACAAGATTATTAACTGGATGAAACCGAATGATGAAGGTTTGTCTAACAGTGTGAAAACTTTTTACTCCTTAAAAGAAATCGACTATATAAAGGGTTTGAGTAAATTTTCTTTTAAGTTTCATAAGTACTTTACAGCGGCTGATGTTAAAGGTAGAATAAACATAAATTTTGCCCCCGGTGAGGTGATTGAAGCTTATTTGCCTGAGATTGGTGAGTGTGTGGGGGATATTATTAAATACAGACAAAAACAGCCGTTTAAAAACGTGACGCAGTTAAGAGATATAGGGTGCATTGGCGATAAAACGTATCTTAAAATTCTCCCTTTTATAACAACCTCGAGCAATATTTTTGATGTTAGGGTTGATGTTAGGATTTCAAACAAATATTTTGAAGCAGAGATTTTAATGGATAGAATTGGAAAGTACGTTAAGGTTTTGAAGTACTTTGAAGGTAAAGGTTATTATGAGTAAAATAATTGCCCTTTTTGAGGACAATAAGTTTGAATTTTACAATTTAAACATCGAGAAAGTTGAAAATGTGAGCGATAGAGATGAAATCTATTTGATTTTACCCGATAACTTTGTTTTTTTGTACCAAACTGAAATATCAACTCGGCGAAAAACCTCTCAAATAATATATGCCTATGCTAAAACCCTTTTCTATAATCCTGGTCATTTGGGATATGTGAAATTATTTAATCCGTTTGTAGGTTATACTATAGATGATGATAGATTGAGCGAGTTAGATAATGAAATTTTAAGTAAAACTGTTTTTGTTTCAGTTCCATTTTTGATATATGCCTATAATAAAAGTGATTTTGCATATTTAGGAGACGGTATATGCGCTTTGGTTTCAGGCAGTAAATTAAAATTTTATGCATCAGGGGATGAAAGTGTTCTTTTGGAGAGATTATCCGGTGAGACAAAAGTTGTTAAATATGATAAATTTGATTTGCTTTCCAAGGCTAAAGGAGTTATAGAAAATGGAAGTATAAAAAAAATAGCTATTGATATAGGCAAAAGTAATAGTTTAAATTTTGAAAATTGGAAGATATACAGGTTTGTCGCTGTTATTATTATATGCTTGGCATTTATTGGTGGTGAGGCTTTTAGATACGCAAGTTACTCAAAAGATGTTAAAAACACCCAGCTGAAACTTTTTACACTTTATGAAAAAGCTCTTGGCAACAACAACTATTCTGATCCTTACGGAATGCTTTTATATAAAGCTGACTACTCAGAGCAAAATAGTCCATTTTCTTTAATAAAAGTTATTTATTATCTAAGCGAGTCTAAAAATGGGTATAATGTAAATATTGACTCCGTTTCCTATTCTGGTGAAGGCTTAAAGATTAAAGGAACTATAAATAACTACAAAAACCTTTTGAGTTTTGTTAACAGATTAAATAATTTAATGAAACATAAGATTACTGTTCAAAATACTGCATCTGAGAATGGAAAATTGAGTTTCTCTTTGGTGTGTAATAGTAATGGATAAATGGCTATTGAAGATTAAACAAATAAATTTAAAGGAAGGTGAAATATTGCTTTTGACAATTGGAACAGCTATTTTTCTTGTTCTGATAGTGTCATTTGTGTTTATTAACCTTACAAAACAAGCAAAAAGTAGGATTAGGGCTTTGAATAACCAATATCAAAAAGCTTATGTTCTATACAAAAAGATAGAAAACTCAAATAGTAACAAAAAATACTTTAGCAATAATATTTTATTGTTAGTTCAAAGACTACAGAAAAACTCGGATATAAAAAACAAGATAATTTCGGTTAGCTCAACAGATACTGGTAATGCCATAGAACTAAAGTTGAGACATTTAAATTTAAAAGAGCTTATCTATGTTTTAAAAAATCTCGAAGGGTATAGTAACATCAAGCTAAAGCAATATGTATTAAGAAAGAACTTTTCTTCCAACAAATTTTTGGACCTTGATGTAGTGGTGGTGAAAACGCAGTGAAGTTAAAATTTGCGGCTGTTTTTCTTATATTTTTTATTGTTTTTTTCTTTGCGTTTTTACCTTACGACAAAATATACAGCTATGCAATAGGGAAAATTATAAAGAAAAACAATGTGAATGTTTTATGTAATATAGAAAAAGCAAGTGCTTTTGAAATTTATTTTAAGAACATTGCATTTGCTTTCGGTGGTCAGAATTTTAGCATAAAAGACATACGATTAAAACTTAATCCGTTATTTTTTGCTTCTTCTAATTTGGCAAAGGTTGATATAGAAAAAAATAGAGCAATGTTTAAAGTTGTTAGGCAATCGAAAAACTATGTAGTTGAGGGATACTTTTATTCAAGCATATTAAAAAACATGTTGCCCGAACCTTTTAAAAACCTTTTTACAGATATGAATGGCAAAAACTCATTGATTGCCAATGTTTCTTTCTCAAACGGCAGTTTAATTATTGATAATTTAAATATAAACGGCGACTTTAGCTTAAAGGCAGAAGGATATGTATCTAAAACCGGTTTTCACATAAATGGAATTGTTAAGATTGGAAATGTTAGCGAGAGGTTCTCTATTTAGATGAAACGTTTTGAGAAGCTTGTTGACTATTTCATTTATGCCTTTTTGGGAATAGCTTTAGCCTATTTTATTGATTCTGTTATTGCAACTGTTTTACCGTCAATAACAATCCAGACTATTGAAAAGAGTAGGCACTCAAGTGTAAAAAATAATGAAAATATCGAAAAGCTTATTATATCTAAGAATATTTTTGATGTGAACACGGGGTTAGTAAAGAAAAAAACTGTTTTAGTTAAAAGGGCTAAAATTGTATCAAGCATCAACGGTTATAAATTAGTTGGGTTTATTAGGGGGAAAAACCCGATGGTTCTTTTGAAAAAATATGGTAAGCCAATTGCGATAGTTACAAAAACCAAGGGATTAAATAAAGTTTGGTTACTCTATAAAATAGAGGTTAATGGTGTGTATTTGAGAAATAGGAGAACTGGGGAAGTTAAGTTGTTTAAGTTTTCAAATAGTGAGGGTAAATCGCCTACGCTAACTCTTTTGGGTAGCCAAAAAATATACACTACTTTAGGTTCTTCAGGTGTGGAAAAGGTTAAGGTTTCTAAAAGTATTTTGGGGCAGGTAGACAATTTAAACGTCCTCCTGAGGCAAATTAATATAGTTCCTGTATTTAGGAATGGTAAAGCTTATGGCTATGTGATTAATTACTTGAGTCCGAATTCAGTACTTAGGAGAATTGGGTTGAGGGTTGGTGATGTCATAGTTAGCATAAACGGTCAACCAACCACAAATCCTTCGGCCCTGATAAATTTGTATGCTCAACTTAAGGATTTGAACAGCGTAAGCATAAACCTGATTAGAAATTCACAGAAAAAAACGATTTTTGTGCAGATAGAGTGAGGTGAAATTATGAAAAAATTGGCTATTTTACTGTTGGTATTTATGGTAAGTTTTCAAGCATATGGAAAAAATATTCCCGCTGCGCAATTTGAAGATATAGGATTGCAGGATTTTATAAAGTTCGTTGCCGTACGAGAAAATTTAAACATCATCTACTCGCAAAACACTATACCTAAAACGTTAAAAATCACTCTTTATTCTCCTTCTGCCTTAACAAATAAGGATTTACTTAAAATTTTCTATTCTGTTTTAAAAGAAAACAATATAATTGCTACCCAACAAGGCAACACGATTCTTTTGTCAAGTTACAATGCAGCAAGAGCGATAGGGCCAAAATACGTTGCAACATCAAGTTTATTGAACCAAAATACACTCTCCACGGTTATTTTTCGCTTAAAAAATGTGAGCGTAATAAATGTTGCCTCAACCGTGAGGCATGTAATGTCCCCTTACGGTATTTTGGATATTATAAGACCAATAAATACCCTTGTCGTAACAGACACAAAATACAGGATTGACCAAATTGCAAGACTTTTAAGAAGCTTGGATTCGGATGATAGGATTGTTGTGAAACTAATTCCCATTAAGAGTGCATCCAGTGGAACTATAGCAGGTGAGCTGAATAGATTTTTTAATGATCTTAGAATAAAAAATGGCATGTCATATTCTCCAATAATAATAAACGAAAGTGAAAGCAACTCATTGCTTGTTGCTGCAAGGATTAATGATTTTAACTTTATAAACTCAGTTATCAATTCAATTTTGAATAGTACAGAAAAGAATAGGTTTCAAAAGGTATTTTATCTAAAAAATGCTGTGGCAAAGGATGTTTATAATGTTATCACAAAACTATTAGCCAAATCTCCAAGCTTTAAGGGCTCATCAATTTCCTATGATGAAGCTACAAACTCCATATTGTTCGTTGGTAGCCCAGTACTTTACAATAAGGTTAAACAGCTTATAGATGAGCTTGATGTTCCGAGAAAAGAGGTATACATCGAATCTTTGATTATAGAGACTAGTCTATCCAAGCTATCTGAATTTGGAGTTGAGTGGTCTGTAACGGGCAAATCTGGTCACTCAATTGGTTATGCGGGAAATACAAACACAGGCAATTTGGGTAACTTGGAAGGTTCTATTATAAACAACAATAAGTTTACTCCTTTGCCGAATGGCTTTAACTTAGGGATTTTGGGTAATACGATTAGCTATAATGGAGTTAAATTCGCAACTTTGGGTGCCCTACTTAATGCATTGAAATCAAATTCTGATATTAACATCGTGTCCAATCCAAAAATCGTTACATTGGATAACCAAAAAGCAACTATATTTGTTGGTGAAAACAGGCCTTATTTGACAAGTCAAAAGTATGATGTAAACGGAAACCCGATTTATACCTATGATTATAAAGATGTGGGGGTTAAATTAACCATTTTGCCACATGTTAACGGTAACAAAATACTTTTAAATACCAATTTGGAGATAAAGAAGGTGGCAGAAAATGTTATGGTGGGCAACACTTTAGCTCCCGTTACGCTGACGAGAGAAACGAGTACCAAGATTTCCTTGGTTAACGGTGAAAAAATCTTGATTAGTGGATTGATAGAAAATGATACACAAAAACAAAGAACAGGTGTACCAATACTTTCAGATATACCTATTTTGGGAGGATTGTTTGAATACAAAAAAAACTCTACGTCTAAAACAAACCTTATGATATTCTTGTCCGTCAGAATAGTTAACAATAATAGCAAAATAATATCAAAGATAAATCAAAATATAGAGGTTTTGGATAATGCCACTAAAGGTAAGTGAGAGAGTAATTAGAAAATATAAAGAATTCTTAGATAAAAGTGATTTTATACCCATTGAAGAGACTGAATCGGATATTTGGTTTTGGACTTTGGATGAAGAAGGTATAAAGAAAGCAGATTATTTGGCCTTTAGACTCGGTTTGAAATCCCATGTACAAATCAGAGATAAAAAAGAGCTGCTAAAAGCAATGGAAGATATATACAGTCTCTTGAACGAAGATGCAGATGATGCAGAACAGGAAGAGATAAATGAAGATGTGTTTGAGGAGAATATAATCGGCGTGTCGTATAGTGATGCCCCGATTGTTAAGCTTGTTAATCAGCTGATTGTTAAGGCCGTTCAACAAAATGCAAGCGATATACACTTTGAAGGTACAAAGGATTACTTTGTTGTTAGGTTTAGAATAGACGGTACTCTACATGACTATAAAAAATTTTCTAAAAAAATTCAGGAAACGGTGATTTCAAGGATTAAAGTTATGGCAAATCTTGACGTTGCTGAAACTCGAAGACCCCAAGATGGTGCTATAAGGGTAAATATTGGTACGAGAACAGTAGATATCAGGGTGTCAATTGTTCCGAGCATAACAGGAGAAAAAGCTGCTTTAAGAATATTGGATACATCAAAAGAGCTGCTTGGATTGGAAGATATTGGGATGTCTAAAGAAAATATTAAGCTATTTGAAGAAAAACTACGTTATCCAAATGGAATTATCTTGGTTACAGGACCTACGGGAAGCGGCAAGACCACAACACTTTATGCTGCCCTGAAGAGAATTGCAACACGTGACAAAAACATTATGACAATTGAGGACCCAATTGAGTATAGAATTGATGGCATAACTCAGGTTCAGGTCAACCCTAAACTTGATTTGACATTTGCTAATGCTTTGAAATACTTTTTAAGACAGGACCCGGATGTTATTTTGGTAGGTGAAATAAGGGATGCAGAAACGGCAAAAACAGCTATAGCAGCATCTTTGACGGGTCATTTGGTTCTATCAACCGTTCATACAAACGATGCTGCCACAACACTTGCGAGGCTTATTGACATGGGTGTTGA
>JALVTR010000078.1 GCA_027035885.1 Desulfurellales bacterium | reverse complement strand
CGCGTGCATTCGTGTTTAGGTTTGTTCTGACATCGGCTTTGTACTCATTCAAGCCGTTGAAAGTACTATTTAGAGAAACAACCTTATGAAATTTACCTTCAAATATAACACCCTTTGGATTTATATCGTCTGGCAATCTTAAAAGCAGATATTTACCACCTTTAGCACTAATAGAACAAAGCGGCCTACCCGGCATGGCAACATCACCAACATTCGCAAGTTTTTTACTAATTACACCGTTTATGGGTGATCTAATGATGGAGTAGGTAAGAAGAGTCTCTAAATGGTTGATATTGCTCTTTGTAGCTATAATTTGAGACTTTGTGGACCTAATCTGGGATTTTAATGATGCTATCTCGTCTTGTTCCTTTTGATACTGCTCTATGGAAGCACCTTTAACATTCAATAGCTCTTTTGTCCTTTTATGGGTTAGTAGCATATTTTTCAATGTAAGCTCTAAAGATGATAGTTTAGATCCAAGCGATTTCAGTTCAGATTTTGCCTTATCCAATAAAGCTCTTGTTTGTGAGTCATCTATTCGAACTACCACTTCACCTTTTTTAACCCTGTCACCAATGTTTTTTATGTAGAGGATTCTACCTGACAATTTGGTTGTAACATTGAAATCCACTGAACTTTTTATCAAACCAAGCCCAGTTAATGTCAGGTAGAACTTAGTCAGTTTAGGCTTCATTGTTCTAACGACCACCGGATAAATTTTTGGAGTATGCAGGCGTGCAAGCTCCTCTTTTCTCTTCTTTATCAACACAACAAGGCCTATTGCAATAACAATCACCAAAACCAAACCCACAATCTTTTTCATCATTTCACCAACTCCTCCAAATCGTTTCCGTAAATCACAGCCAATTTAGAGATAATCTCCCATCTTTTGGCCTTCAAGCCATATAGGTCAGCCTCGGCTTTTACCAAAGCATCAACGTACCTCAGATATTCCTCCTCAGTCATTCTTTTAAGTTCAAACGCCTTCTTTGCATAAATAAGAAGTTCCTTCTGGTACATAATCGTTTTTTTGGCAAGCTTTATAGATCTTCTCACAATCTTTAATGAAGCGTTTAGGCTTTCAGACTCAGATTTTAACTGCTGCTTTAAGTCCTCAAGCTCAAATTGGGTCTTTAAGTAATCCGACTTCGCCTTCTCAATATCCGAATAGATAACCTTATCAAATATGGGTATATTCAGATTTAAGCCTATCCAACCATAGTTCCTTATAACCCTATCGTCTGTGTTGTAACTCCTCCCAAATTTTCTCAAAATCGTGCCACTTAAATAGATAGACGGGTAAAGCTCACCAATTTTAGACTTCACACTGTATTTTTGAGCTTCAACTTGGTATTCAAGGGGCTTTGCAGCAAAAAAATCCTTCTCTTCCAAGCCCCTAATTTGTGTCATACCAATTGCTTTGTTTAACTCTACGCCAGTTAAAGTGTATATTGTGCTGATAACATCTTTTTTAGAAGCCTGTAAACTGTTGAGCTCAATATCTATCTCATTAAGCTTGTTTTCAATCTTCACACTTGCAATTGGCGCAAATCTTCCGTTTTTAACACCCACATTAACGATTTTAAGCTCAGATTTGAGCGTTTTTTTAGTGCTCTTCAAGGCTTTGATCAACTCTTCAATGTAATCTAACTTGGCGTTCAATACAACTATCGCCCCTTCGTTTTTTATGAAGTCTAACCTTGCCCTTTCTTTAGCACTCTCTTTTAGTCTTTCCATCATAGAAGTTAAACTAAAAAGCGGATACACAAAAACCGGCATTCTCAAACTTAAACCGATTTGCTCAATGTCTTTACTGAAAGGCAAACCACCGCCTTCCCTTAAAA
>JALVTR010000077.1 GCA_027035885.1 Desulfurellales bacterium | reverse complement strand
TGGATATCCTAAATGTTGCCCTTTTTATTACAACAGATAAGTTACACAAAACCTGGAAGGCTAATCCACTGATTAAGGCCAAAAGGTATGAACTGAATCAGATGTTTGTAGTAAAGTTTGGGGAGGGTGGTCTGTCAACCTTTTTTTATACACCTTGCTTAGGTATACTTTAAAAATCTCCTCTTTTTTAATCATACCGCCTCTTTCTGCTCCCTTTGATGCGTATTTTCTTCTCCTTTGTCTGCATTTTTGTAATAATTCTCCAAATACTCCTTGGGGCTGCACCAGTTAAGCGTAGAATGAATTCTTCTTTTATTGTAATACGCCTCTATGTATTCAAAAACCTTGGTTTTAGCCTCTTTTCTTGTCTTAAAGGCATCTTTTGATAAAAGCTCGCTCTTTAGTGTTTTAAAAAAGCTTTCAGCAGCGGCATTATCGTAGCAGTTTCCTTTCCCGCTTGTGCTTTGCGTAATATTGAAAGCTTTAAGTATGTTTCTGAAGGCTTCGGAATGGTATTGAACGCCCCTGTCTGAATGGAATATGAGATTTTCCTTTGGTTTTCTCTTTCTTATTGCCTCATTAAAGGCTTTTATGACGGTATTTTCTGTCTTTAAATCATATGATCTGCTATGAGCTACTACCTCTCTATTAAATAGGTCTATTATAGTTGTTACATAGAGCCAGCCCTCTTTTGTTGGGATATAGGTGATATCAGAAACCCAAACCTTATCGGGTGAATCAACAGTAAAGTTCTGATTTAAAAGATTGGGCGGATATTTATACGGTTTATCATTGTTTTTGGGATATCTGTGCCTTTTATATCTTATACTGACAAGATTGGCTGATTTCATCAGCTTTGCAACCCTTCTTCTTGAACATACTGTGTTTTCTTTTAAAAGCTTAGCATAAATTCTGCTTGAGCCGTACCTTTTCTTGTGGAGATAGAAGATGTATCGTATTCTTGAAAGCAGAAGCTCATTTTCCTGTTTTCTTTTGCTTTGTTTTCTTTTTATCCATTTATAATAGCTGTCCCTTGTAATATTCAGTGCTTTTGCCATCCTCTCAACCGGAAATTCCTTTTTAAACCTCTCTATAAATCTGTATTTTTGTTCTGATGAGTTGAGAAGATGGCAAGTGCTTTTTTTAATATATCCCTCTCTTGCATTACAATCCTCAACTCTTTTTCTAAGGCTTTTATGTCTTTTTTATCCTCTGAGATGTTTCCTTTACCGACAAACGCCTTTTCTCATAACTTTTTGTATTTCGTTCTCCATTTACAAAGAAGAGTATAGGGTATATCCATCTCTTCTGATACCTCTTTAACGGTTCTGTCCTCTTGTAGAGTAAGAAGAACCGCATCGAGTTTGAATTCATTTGAAAATTTTCTCCTTGGTTTCATAAAACCTGCCTCCTTTAAGTTAGTTTATCATATGCACTAACTTGGTGTATACAGGATTGTAGCAGGACCAAGGGAGTTGAAAAGTGAAGGGGGATTTGGTATAATGGAAGAGACACAAGATTGTGGGTATGTCTCGACCGTTTTTTAAATACTCCATGATTTCATCTTTGTATGGGTCAAGGATGCTTCTCCTTTTGATGGTAGGCGTTTCAATTTCTCCTCTTTCCACCTTTTTCTTGATTTTTCTTACTGTCTTCCTGTCAATTTTTAGTTCCCTTGCAATCTGTGAAACATTCTTTCCAAGATTAAGTAGTGTTTTAACCGAATAATACATACAAACCCCCAACAATTTTATTTACCCTCCCTCTTTTAAAAAAGATGAGGGTATGCTACCAAAAGGGTGGGGAATTTATAAGCCCTTTTGGTGGGGAGTTTATTGTAGCTTTAACA
>JALVTR010000076.1 GCA_027035885.1 Desulfurellales bacterium | reverse complement strand
AAATTCAAGATATTGTAACACAAGAAGATATTGACGGAGAAAACCACGTAATTAAAACTTCACTTGAAGGTGCAATTACACTAAAAGTTAAAGGGTTTAGCTGGGATATGTCAGCTGGAATAAATCCAGATGATGCGACACTTGGAACAAGTGCTAACTGGCTTAAAGTTGTAGATACTAAAAATACAGCCGGTGTTGCAATAGTAACTAAATAAAGGAGTTTAAATGAGTGAAGTAATTATCTATTCTGAAAAAAGGGTTAAAGGGCTTAGGGGCAAATATATAGCTCCTTATTTTTTTGAAAGAAGACAATTAAAAGGGGCTGAAAAAGTTTATACAGATGATGAAAAAATTATTAAATCTTGCAAAGAGCTTGGGATTGAGTGCGAAAAGTTAACTAAAAGTAAAACTAACACAAAAAAAGACGGTGGAGATAATGCAAAAACTAACACAAAAAAAGATAACAATGACACAAAGGCTAAATAATGGCTAGGATTTTAACAGACAGACAGGTTGTGTTAGCGAAATACAACGGCTCTCCTGCTGCTGATGATGTGGTAACTGTGAGCGAATGGAGTTCATTGTCTCCAAAAGTAAAAACAACAGAAGTTAAAGAGCTTGGAAGAGGCTTAGGAAGCACAACAAATTATGCGATAGCTGACTGGACTACGGTTGAAGGGACTATTACAGCGCTTTTAAGAGGGGGATTACCTCCAAAGTTAGCTGAGATGTATAAAATTTGTGGGCTTGTAGAAGAAGATGATACAGATAGCAATGGAAATATTACAGCTTCTCATTTTTATCCTGCCGATACGCCTGTAACTGCCGGTAATTTAATTGTTTATCAAGACGGATTAAAAAGAATTATCAGCGGAGTTGCAGGAAGTTTAAAAATATCTTTTGCGATAGGAGAGCCTGCAAAAGCTAGTTTTGATATTAAAGGCTTTACAGATGCAGAGCCTGTTGCAGAAGATAATCCTGCTGTAACACTTGATAGTAATCAAATCTTTATTACTGAGAGTATCAGTGCAGTAACTATCGGTGGAGATAGTTTTGAAGTTGAGAGTGTTGATTTTGATATGGGAGTTGATATTAAGGAAATTTATGCAATAGGTGCAAAAGAGTATCAAATTACAGATTATAAACCGACTTTAAACATTAAAGCATATAGCGATAAAACAAATCAATCTCACTGGACGGATATTAAAAACGGAAATATCAAAGCAGTGAGTATAGTTTTAACAAACGCAGCAGGTAATAAATTCACATTTACGGCAAATGCCTGCAAAATTACAGACATCAGTGAAGCGGATAACAGCGGAAACATAGAAGATACAAGAACTTATCTTTTAGAAAAAGACGCTAACGGTAAAAATTTTGAAATAACTTACGAATAAGGGGAATAAATGGCTTTTAAAGTAGAAAACAGCGTAAAAGGTATAAAAGGCGAGCTTGAATTAAATGAAGAAAAATATACTTATACGGCTTATCCTGTAACAAGTGATGTGATGAAGTTGATGATAAAAGCTCAAAGAGACGAGGACGAACTGGCGTCTCTTGAAGCGCTTGATAAATATTTTGATGAGTGTATTGATTTTGATAAAACAGGATTTAAAAATCCAAAAGATAAAATCAGAAAAGAGCTTGACAGAAGCGGGAAACTTTATGAGTTTATCAATTATGTAATTGAAGAAGTGGGAAAGCAGACAAAAGCCGCACAAAAAGGCTGATTGAGTGGGCTAGACAATATGCAAGCGGTAAAGGCGAGGATAACTTAGATACTGAGGAGCTTATAGCTCTTCTTGATAATCCTAAAAGTAAAATTATAATTTTGTTTTACATGGAAGAAGTAAAGTTAGCAAATCTTTTTAAGATTAT